>NZ_QVGY01000001.1:155066-653386 GCF_003604105.1 Faecalibacterium sp. AF10-46
CTCCCAGCTGAGCTATAGGCCCATATTTAGGGGCGTGACTCGGTTGGGCGACCAACCGACATACTCCCCATTTGAATGCCCACAACTCTGTGGGGCACAAAAGCGATACGCTTGCACTCCCAACTGAGCTACGAGCCCATATTTAAGCCCCCAAAAACCGCTTGGGGGCGCGTGGTATATAACTCCAGATTGTTTAAGGACCGCATGGGCTCCCAGCTGAGCTATAGGCCCATATTTAGGGGCGTGACTCGGTTGGGCGACCAACCGACATACTCCCCATTTGAATGCCCACAACTCTGTGGGGCACAAAAGCGATACGCTTGCACTCCCAGCTGAGCTATAGGCCCATGTGATGACCCTGTAAGTGTAACTCTGTTCGGGCGATTTGTCAAGTATTTTGGGCAGGGCCAAAAGCCTGGCTCATCAGCGGTTGCCTAGCTGCCAGAAAGCAACAGCGCTGGCAGCGGCAACATTCAGGGAATCCACGCCGTGGGACATAGGAATCTTTACGGTGTAGTCACAGGCGGCAATGGTGCTGTGGGCAAGGCCGTCACCCTCTGTGCCCAGCACGATGGCAAGCTTCGGCTCAGCGGAAAGAGCGCTGTCGTCAATGCTTACGGAGCGGTCGCTCAGAGCCATGGCAGCAGTCTTGAAGCCAAGACTGTGCAACTGAGCAATGCCGTTTTCCGGCCAGTCGGCAGGACAGGTGCCAATCTGCGCCCAGGGCACCTGAAACACGGTGCCCATGCTCACACGCACGGCACGGCGGCACAGCGGGTCGCAGCAGGAAGGAGTAACGAGCACGGCATCCATGTTCAGTGCAGCGGCGCTGCGGAAGATCGCTCCCACATTGGTGGAGTCCACAATGCCCTCCAGAACGGCCACCCGGCGGGCATTGCGGCAGACCTCTTCCACGCTGCGCGGCAGCGGGCGGCGGAGGGCGCACAGCACGCCGCGGGTCAGTACGAAGCCGGTCAGGCTGGCAAGGGTCTCACGGTCGGCTGTGTACACCGGGGCATCACCGCAGCGGGTCAGGATAACGGCAGCCGGGCCGGTGATCTGTTTGCGCTCCATGAGCAGGGAGAGCGGGGTGTATCCGGCATCCAGCGCACGGGTGATCACCTTGGGGCTTTCGGCAATAAAGATGCCTTTATCCGGCTCCAGACGATTGCGCAGCTGCGCTTGCGTCAGGCGGGCATAGACATCCAGCTCCGGTGCGGAAAGGTCTGTGATCTCGACAATATTCGGCATAAGGAAGTTCTCCTTTGGAAAAGCTTTTTTCTTATTCTAACACAACCTGTGAGGGAATGCAAAGTGCGGGCCGGGCACGGCCGTATTTTTGGCTCTGGCAGGACGCAGGGATATACATGCATGACATGTAAAATTGATATGAACCAAGCTGTAAAAATATATTATAATAGGGTGCGAAAAGAGGGGAAAAGGTAATATGAAAACAAAACATCATGGGCAGATGTCGGAGTCCTTCCTGACGGCGGTGTTCCTTTCGCTTTCGGGCGGGCTGCAGGATGCCTATACGTATCTGTTCCGCGGCAAGGTGTTTGCAAATGCACAGACCGGCAACATCGTGCTGCTGAGTGCCAACATCATGGATGGTCAGTGGGATCGGGTGCTACACTATCTGGTTCCTCTGTGTGCTTTTGCGCTGGGCGTACTGGTGGCAGAAAAGATGCGGGAGTGCTTTCGTGACATGCAGCGGCTTCACTGGCGGCAGCTGGTGGTGCTGGGCGAAGTGCTTCTGCTGTTCGTTGTAGGTTTTTTACCGCAGGAGCAGAATCTGCTGGCAAACGCCATCGTTTCCTTCTCCTGCGCGATGCAGGTGCAGGCGTTCCGCAAGGTGAACGGCTATGCATTTGCCAGCACTATGTGCATTGGTGACCTGCGCAGCGGTGTGGAAGCATTCTGCATCTGGCGCAAGACCCATGAGCCGAAAGCTAAGGACCGGATGATGCGTTATTTTGGCATCATCCTGCTGTTCGCGGTGGGTGCCGGTATTGGAAGCGTGGGCGCAGCGCGGCTGGCAGAAAAGACCATCTGGATCTCCTGCGGGCTGCTGCTGGTAAGCTTTGCACTCATGTTCATCCGGGAAGAAATCAAAGAAAACCCTGCGATCGAAAAGGATCTGGCTGAGATCCGGCAGGAGACACAGGAGATCGACCGGACTCTCAAGCAGGAACTGAAGGAAGAGCGCGAGGAACTGCATGAGGAATTACACGAGAAATTGAGATAAAGCACCGGACATCAAAAAAGGAGCCGCTGCGTGATGCAGCGACTCCTTTTGCTTGCAGAGAAAGGAAATTACTCAGAACGCAGGGCGGTGACGGGGTTGCACTTGGCTGCGCTGCGGGCGGGAATCAGGCCGCCAAGGATCGTGAGCAGGGTAGCCAGAACGATCAGGATCAGTGCAGCCTTGGGCGGCAGCACAGCGGTGACGCTGGTGGTTCCTGCAATGGAGTGGATGAGCATGTTGCCGGGGATCAGCAGCAGCAGGCACAGGCCCACGCCGATCACGCCGGAGCACATTCCGATAATGAAGGTTTCGGCATTGAATACCTCGGAGACATTGTGCTTGGATGCACCGATGGCACGCAGAATACCGATCTCCTTGCGGCGTTCCAGCACGCTGATATAGGTGATGACACCGATCATGATGGAAGAAACCACCAGCGAGATGGCAACAAAGGCCACCAGCACATTGCTGACCATATCTACGATCCTGGTCACGGCGCTCATCAGGGTGCCAACCGTATCCGAGAATACGATCACCTTGTCCTCTTCTCCCTGCGCACGCATGGCGGCGTTGTAGGCGTTCAGGCTGTCCACGATGCGGTTCTTGGCCTCAAAGCTCTTGGGGTAGATCCAGATGCTGCCGGGCTTGGCATAATCCGAATAGCCCAGTGCACCAAGAACACTGCCGTAGGAGGTGGTGCTGGACTGCAGGTTCATTTTGACCAGATCCACAAGGTCGTCGGTGCTCATGTTCACCTGCACGGCACTCTGGAACACAGTGGGGTCGATCTTCAGGGCATCTTCCACCTGACTGCTGAGCTGAGCGATGTTGTTCTGGATGGCGGACTGGATCTGCTGGCTGAACTGAGTGGTCAGCTGGGTCATCAGCTGCTGCATCACGGTGCTCATCTGGGTCTGAATGGCAGCGGTAAGTTTGGTCTGCAGAGCTTCGCCCAGCTTCTGACTCAGCTGTTCCGAGTAGCTTTGCAGATAGCTCGTCATGATGCCCTGCAGGTTCTGCTGAAGTGAAGCGGTGAACTGCTCCTGCAGGCCGGTGGTGTCCAGCAGGTCGCCCATGGATTCGGACAGAAGCTGTTTGAACTGGTCGCTCTCCATATAGGAAGAGAAACCGATCTTATCCAGATTCAAGATGCCGTTGCCGATGATATAGCGCTTATAGCCATTCATGATCTTCTTCATCAGGCTCTGCAGCGCATCCTCCGAGACGGACAGGTCCATATCGGCAAACAACTGGCTCAGATCCAGCGCGTCCATGTCCGGCAGCTCCACATCGCTCATGTCGATGTCGCTCAGGTCCAGATCGCTCAGATCCAGCTGGAACGCGGACGGATCAAGGATGGAGGAAAAGTCAAAGCTGCCATCCTGCAGATCAAATGCACCGCTCAGGTCGAACTGCAGCTTGCTTGCATCGAACTGGAAGGAATCCTTCAGCATATCGGTATCCACCGAGAACAGGGAAGAAATGTCAAGATCGGTTTTGCGCTGGTCGGCATCAAAGCGCTCGCCGGTCAGCACGTTCACTTCCGGGTCGGCAAGCTGCTGCTTTACCACTTCACTTTCGGCTGCATGGTCGATGGCGTAGTTGGTGAGTGCATGGGTATAGGCAACGCCTATGGGCAGAATGGTGGAGCTGGCATCTGCGCGGGGCTGCACCACGCCCACGATGGTCAGATCCGGACTGTTTTCCACAAGCTGCTCCACATACGCTTCATCGTCGGAGCGGTTGCGCCAGATCTGGCGTTCTTCGTCATAAACGTAATAGTCTGAGTTGGTAACGATCTTATATTTCAGGCCCACAAAGGTATCGTAGGGGTAGGTGCCGTAGCCGGTGGGAGCCTGTGTGTTCTTGTTTTTTGCGTACTCCTGCAGAAAACGCATCATCACGCTGTCGTCCTCAATGCCCAGAATATAAAGAGCGTAGTCGCTGATGCTGCCATCCGAATTCAGCACAAGAACGGCCTCGTTGTAGCTTTCCGGCCAGCGGCCTGCCTTGACATCGTACTGATCTTCGTACAGCGAAGGCTCTTCGGCCATCTCGGTAAACACGCTCTGGTTGGTCATGGAAGAGACGATGCCGGCGGCAGAGGTGGTGTTGTTCAGCGCAGAAAGGCTGCTGTCCGGGAAGATCTGGCGCACGGTGCCGTCCTTGTTCTGGCGGTAGATCAGCGGTACGGTGCCGTAGGTATACTCGATGGAAGCAGCATCCTCTGAGATGGTGCACTCGCTGCTGTCCAGATATTTTTTCAGGGAAGCAAGGTCATTGACAGAGGAATTATCCTCGGTCAGCTGGCTCAGCAGTTCACGCACCGTGACCATGCCCTCCGGGGTGGAAGAAGTGCTGGTGGTGCCCACATTGGTGTTGTCGGCAACGGCGCTGGTGTAGCTTTCCGGATCCAGCAGGGCGGCAAGGTCCACGCCGGTGGTCGAGAGCTGCAGCGGATATTCCGAAAGGGTGGAGCGTTCCATCTCCTGGATATAATTGCTCACACCGGCCGAGAGCGAAAGGATGAGCGCAATGCCGATGATGCCGATGGAACCGGCAAACGCGGTGAGCAGGGTGCGGGTCTTTTTGGTGAGCAGGTTGTTGAAGCTCAGCGCGAGAGCGGTGAGCGGCGACATGGAAGAACGGCCCAGATTTTTGTGCACCGGCGGCACCTGAGCGGAATCATCCGGCGTAAACGGTGCGGTGTCCGATTGGATCACGCCGTCCCGCAGGCGGACGATGCGGGTAGCATACTGCTCTGCAAGCTCCGGGTTATGGGTGACCATGACCACAAGGCGGTCTTTGGCCACCTCCTTCAGCAACTCCATCACCTGAATGCTGGTGTCGCTGTCCAGTGCGCCGGTCGGCTCGTCGGCCAGCAGGATGTCGGGGTTGTTGACCAGTGCGCGGGCAATGGCCACACGCTGCATCTGGCCGCCGGACATTTCGCTGGGGTGCTTGTGCAGCTGGTCGCCCAGACCTACCTGCTCCAGCGCCTTGGTGGCCCGGCTGCGGCGCTCGGCACCGGAAATGCCGGAGATGGTCAGCGCCAGCTCCACATTGGAAAGCACTGTCTGGTGCGGGATGAGGTTATAGCTCTGGAACACAAAGCCAATGGTGTGGTTGCGGTAAGAGTCCCAGTTGCGGTCGGTATATTTTTTGGTGGAGATGCCGTTGATGATCAGATCACCGCTGTCGTAGCGGTCCAGACCGCCAATGACGTTCAGCAGGGTGGTCTTACCGGAACCGCTGGGGCCGAGAATGGCGACGAATTCGTTGTCCCGCAGGTTCAGGCTGACATCATCCAGTGCTTTCTGCACCAGATCGCCGGTCTTGTATTCTTTCTTGATGTGGTTGAGTTGGAGCATGTGTGAGCCTTTCCGGCGCATCCTCGCAGGAACGCTGCCGCTATACATTATAATAAACTGCCCGGATACAGGACCCGCAGCAAGGCGTTATACACTTCTATTTTACCGGAACAATATGAAAAAACTGTGTATATTTCAACGTAAATTTTGACCGGACCGGTATTTTTGGCTTTTGAGGCAGAAAAACAGGAAAATAAAGGAAAAATTGACGTGGAGGTTGAATTTGCGTCGCCGTCGTGCTATTTTAATAGCGGAAGATCCTGATAAAACGGAAAAACATCACGAAAGCAGAATTGCACTGCCAATACGACGCAAAAAATCTGCGATCAAACGCAAGTACAAAATAAAATGTGCCACGGAACAGAAAAACACGACAAAAAAATGCAACGAATGTGATTTTGATGTTTTTAGACGCTTTTTCAGGATTGAACCAGCCCTCCTTGCTCTTTAAAATAAGATAAGAAAAACAAGGAATGCCTTAAAAATGTCGCAGGACCTTGTAGCAAGGGAGGAAAAATTATGGAACGTACATTTTCACCTATGATCCGTCAGTTTTCGGCAATCGACGGGTTGCAGAAAGCATATACGCTGGTATACTCAATGGATACAGGCAACGAAGACGGCTGCTGCCTGACGCTTTGCCGTACCGGGAACCGGCAGTACATGCAAAGCTGCTACATTGCAGCTGCACCAGAGTTCTGCTACCGGATCCTGCGCTATCTGTGTGAGAATGGTGTCCAGCCGGAGATCTGGCAGGATGTGGTAGAAGAACTGACCGATACAGAACAGCTCAGGCAGAAAGGCGGCGCGTTGCGTGGAGAGTGAGCACACAGCAAAAACGCTGCAGATCGCCCTTGGAAGCTACGACCGCAAGGAACTGCGGGTGGAAAAGAACTACCTGCAGGAGCAAAGCCCTGCGTTGGAGTGCACCTGCTTCCAGAACGGCGGCCGTCTGCTGGAACAGCTGCGTCAGGGCCGTCAGTTTGATGTTGTGATCCTCTGCAGCCAGCTGGAAGATATGAGCGGGCTGGAGTTTTTAATGAATATCCGCAGCATGGATCCCAAACCGAATGTTGTTCTGTTTGATGAGGGCAGGCGGCAGAATACGAGTGCCATCTGTCTGGAATCGGGCGATGGGTTCTGCTATGTGGGCCATGCCGAACTGAAGAACCTGCTGTGGGAGCTGTACCGCCTGCCGGGACGGCAGAGCCAGCGCATAGAACGCAAGTGTCAGGAACTGTACGAGGGCTGGGGCATCCAGCTGCCGGACGTGAACTGCAACTATCTTTCCTGTGCGGTGGGCGTGGTGTACGGCACCAGCCAGAAGCTGGCCATCCGCAAGGAGATCCTGCAGGCGGTGAGCGAGCAGTACGATGTGTCGGTCTCTGCTGTGGACAGCGGCATCCGGCGTATGATCGACCAGCTGGAAGCAAAGCCCTCGGTCAAGTGGCTGCGCTTCAAGGAAGAAAGCGGATTTGCGGACGAGAAACCTACCACTGGTAAACTGATCTACACAGTCAAGAATTATCTTCAGCGTCAGAAGGACGACTGAGCATAAAACACAGGAGGCGCAAGGGTATGGAGCAGATGCGGCAGAACGAGGCGGGTGCACTGACCGCGCAGGCGGTCCCGCAGAAGGATGTGGAACAGGCATGCTTCCATGCACTGGGTCTGATCGGACGCAATTGCGAATATCTGGACCAGCACCTTGCGCATGTGGGTGCCGACCAGCAGACCCGGCAGGCGGTGAACGATATCAGCGCTGCGTCGGCAAGGCTGGACCGCACTGTGAACGAAGTGATGTCGCTGCTGGATTTTCTGCGCACCGAGGAAGACCCGCGGCTCTATCCGCTGGACCTGTGCCAGCTGCTGCAGCAGGTCGCCGCACAGGCCGATATGGTGCAGGCGCAGCTTGGGGTGGAACTGACGCTGGACTATGGCGGCTGGACAGCCTGCCGGGTCATGGCGGACCGCAATGATGCAGAACTGCTGTGCCTGCATCTGCTTTCGAATGCCTTGCGGGCCTGCAGTGCGGGCGGCAAAGTGCGGCTGATGCTGCGCCGCAGCGAAAGCTTCTGGCAGCTGACGGTGATGGATAATGGCTGCGGCCTGCCGGAAGCAGGCGAGGATACATGGCTGGAGAACCGGCGCTGCTTTCTGGGCGGCGCAAAGCTGGGCCTGCTGCTCTGCCGCGAGTGCTGCCGCCGTATGGGCTGGGGCCTGCGGGTGGAGCGCGCACCGGAAAAGGGCACACAGGCAGTGGTGACCATTCCTCTGTGCACCGACCGCATAACGGAGCCGACGGTAGAGCTGCATACGGGCGGCGATACGGCACAGGCACAGCAGCATCAGTACCAGTTGCGCAATATGCTGGTGCGGGAGCTGCGTACCATGCCGGAGCGCGGCGACCCGGACGAGCTGTGATGCATGCTGCATGATTGCTTTATAATAATGAATAAGGACTGCTGCGGGGGGAGATGCTCCTGTGCGGCAGTCCTTTTTTGTTGGCAAAGGTTAAGAACCTTTGCCAAGACACCGGCGCAGCCGCATAAAAAGCGACAAGTTCACAAAATGTTTAACTTTTTGAGCGGAAAATACTATTTTTTCTGTGTAAAATAAAGGACGCTGATTGATTGTGCCGCAAAATTGGATTATAATACATTTGTATGCGAATTGACAAAATGATTCGTTAACAAACTAATTTTTGGCAAAGAAATTGATTTTGCCGTCCACCGGGGGCTTTGCCTCCGGCATTTGTCCTTAGGAGGAAAAACAACGTGAGAGTAGGTCTTGACATCGGCAGTACCACCATCAAGTGTGTGGTGCTGGATGAACATGATGCGCTGCTGTATTCTACATACGAACGGCACTACAGCCATATTCTGGAAAAGGCGCAGGAGCTGCTGCGCCGCATCGATGCCGAGCAGCTGCACGGTCAGAAGGCGCTGCTGAGCATTTCCGGTTCGGCGGGCATGGGTCTGGCCGACAGCTGCGGCGTGCCCTTTGTGCAGGAGGTGTTCTCCACCCGCGTGGCGGTCAAGCGCTTTGTGCCTGCCACCGACTGCGTGATCGAGCTGGGCGGTGAGGATGCCAAGATCCTGTTTCTGACCAACGGTACCGAGGTGCGCATGAACGGCAGCTGTGCCGGCGGCACCGGTGCCTTCATCGACCAGATGGCCACCCTGCTGAAAATGGGTGCCGACGAGATGAACAAGGCAGCAGAGAATGCACAGCGCACCTACACCATTGCGTCCCGCTGCGGCGTGTTTGCCAAGAGCGACGTGCAGCCCCTGATCAATCAGGGTGCCCGCACCGAGGACATTGCTGCCAGCATTTATAAGGCTGTGGTCAATCAGACCATTGCAGGCCTTGCACAGGGCCGTCCCATCAAGGGCAATATCCTGTATCTGGGCGGCCCGCTCACCTTCAGCAGTGTGCTGCGCAAGAGCTTTGACGAAGCGCTGAACGTGACCGGCACCTGCCCGGAGAACAGCCTGCTGTATGTGGCACTGGGCGCTGCCCTCTATGCCGACAAGGCTTTTGTTCTGTCCGAGGTGGCCGATGCGCTGGATCAGTATGCTGCCACTGCCACCTACGCCAGCGAGCCGCCGCTGTTCGCCAGCAAGGAGGAATACGAGGCCTTCCACGCCCGCCACATGTCCCACAGTGTGCCGCGTGTGCCGTTCAGCGCGCAGTGCGGCCCGGTGCATATCGGCATCGACTCCGGCTCCACCACCGTCAAGCTGGTGGTGGTGGACGAGAAGAGCCAGATCCTTTACACCAACTATCAACCGAACCTCGGCAACCCGCTGCCTCTCATCCGGGAACAGCTGCTGAAAATTTACAAGGAGCACCCGGGCCTGCAGGTGGCCAGCGTGACCACCACCGGCTACGGCGAAGAGCTGGTGAAGAACGCATTCCGCTGCGATTACGGTCTGGTGGAAACGGTGGCTCACTTTACCGCTGCAAAATACTTTATGCCGGATGTGGATTTCATCATCGACATCGGCGGTCAGGATATGAAGTGCTTCAAGATCGAAGATGGTGCCATCAGCAACATCTTCCTGAACGAAGCATGTTCCTCCGGCTGTGGCAGCTTTTTGCAGACCTTTGCACAGGCACTGGGCTATGACGTGAAGGAATTTGCAAGCCTTGGCCTGTTTGCAGACCGCCCGGTGGATCTGGGCAGCCGCTGCACCGTGTTCATGAACAGCTCGGTCAAGCAGGCCCAGAAGGACGGCGCAAGCATCGAGAACATCTCGGCTGGTCTGTCCATCAGCGTGGTCAAGAACGCACTGTACAAGGTCATCCGCGCGTCCAGTCCGGAAGAGCTGGGCCGTAAGATCGTGGTGCAGGGCGGTACCTTTTATAATGAAGCCGTGCTCCGCGCCTTTGAAAAGGAGATGGGCGTGGAGGTCATCCGCCCGGACATTGCCGGTCTGATGGGTGCTTACGGTGCGGCGCTGTTCGGCCTGCGCCAGAGCCAGAAGGCCCACAAGACTGCTTCTGCCATGATGAGCCAGAAAGAGCTGGAAAAGTTTGAGCAGAAGGTGGTCAGCGTGAAGTGCGGCGGCTGCGGCAACCACTGCCAGCTTACCGTCAACACCTTTGCGGATGGCCGCAAGTACATCTCCGGCAACCGCTGCGATAAGCCTGTGACCGGCAAGAGTGCCGACGACAGCCTGAACCTCTACGCCTACAAGCAGCAGCTTCTGGCCGAGTATAAGCCGGTGGCCGGCAAGCGCGGCTCCATCGGCATCCCGCTGTGTCTGGGCTTCTACGAGCTGCTGCCCTTCTGGTGGGCCTTCTGGACAAAGCTTGGCTTTGCCGTGCACACCAGCCCGGTGTCCAGCCGCGGCCTGTACCTCGCCGGTCAGGCTACTATCCCCAGCGATACCGCCTGCTTCCCGGCAAAGCTGAGCCACGGCCACATCAAGGCCCTGAGCCAGATGCAGCTGGACGCTATTTTCTATCCCTGCCTGACCTACAATGTGGACGAGGGACTGGGCGACAACCACTATAACTGCCCGGTGGTGGCCTACTACCCCGAGGTTCTGGCAGGCAACTGCCCGGAGCTGGAGGGCACCAAGTTCATCTATGATTATGTGGGCATCCACCGCCCGAAGGACTTTGTGCACAAGATGGCAAAGAACATCCTGCCCAAGTACTTTGGCGGTATCTCCGAGAAGGAAGTGCAGGCCGCAGCGGATGCCGCCTATGCGGAATACGAGTCCCACATGGCAAAGATCCGCGTGAAGGGCAGCGAGATCATCGATGAAGCCCGCCGTCAGGGCAAGCGCATCATCGTGCTGGCAGGCCGCCCCTACCATGTGGACCCCGAGGTGAACCACGGCATCGACCGCCTCATCACCCGCCACGGTGCTGCCGTTGTTACCGAGGACAGCATTTCCAACCGGGTGCAGAAGTTCCCTACCAGTGTACTGAACCAGTGGACCTATCACAGCCGCCTGTATGCCGCCGCCAAGTACTGCACCACCCAGAAGGATATGGATCTGGTGCAGCTGGTGTCCTTCGGCTGCGGCGTGGATGCCATCACCACCGACGAGACCCGCGAAATTCTGCAGGAGGGCGGCAAGCTCTACACCCAGCTCAAGATCGACGAGATCACCAATCTGGGTGCCGTGAATATCCGCCTGCGCAGTCTGTTCGCCGCTCTGGATGAGCGGGACGAGGTAGCCGCAGAAAAGGCAGAATAAAATAGAGATAGAGCAAAAAGCTTTTTAAGAAAGCAACATAGGAGGAACCTATGGAATACAATTATCCCAAATTTACTCCGGAGATGAAGAAGACCCATACCATCCTCATCCCCAACATGGCCATTACCCAGTTCCGCCTGCTGGAGTACGCTCTGCGTTACGACGGCTACAAGTGCAAAATTCTGGGCAACTGCGGCAGTGCCGTGGCACAGCTGGGCCTGAAATACGTCCACAACGACACCTGCTACCCGGCTCTGCTGGTCATCGGTCAGTTTCTGGACGCGTTGAACAGCGGCAAGTACGATCTGGACCACACCGCCCTGCTCATCACCCAGACCGGCGGTGGCTGCCGTGCCTCCAACTACATTCATCTGCTGCGCAAGGCACTGGTCAAGGCGGGCTATCCGCAGATCCCGGTGGCCAGCCTGAACTTCTCGGGTCTGGAAAAGGACAGCGGCTTCCAGATGACCCTGCCGCTGGCTCGCCGTGCGCTGGCCTGCATCTTCTACGGCGATATGCTGTGCGCTCTGCGCAATCAGGTGGCACCTTACGAGAACGAGAAGGGGGCTGCCGATAAGATGGTAGACCTGTGGGTGGAACGCTTGGGCCGCGTGCTGCTGGCAGGCAAGGGCTACACCTCCAAGGAGATGAAGCACACCTTCCCCCTCATCGCAAAGGACTTTGCTGCCATCCCCGTTACCCGGGTGCCCAAGGTCAAGGTGGGCGTGGTTGGCGAAATTTACGTCAAGTACAGCCCGCTGGGCAACAACGACCTGCAGAAGTTCCTCGAAAGTCAGGACTGCGAGGTGAACTTCCCGGGCCTGATGGGCTTTGTGCAGTACTGCGCCTTCAACATGGGCGAGGATCATGTACTGTACGGCGGCAAGCTGGCTGTGAAGATCGGCATTGACCAGTTCCTGAACTGGCTGGACAGCATCGAGCGCGCCATGCTCAAGGCTGAGGCCGACGCAGGCTTCTACGCCCCCGGCCCCTTCAAGGAGCTGGTGGAAAAGCCCAAGGGCATCATTTCGCTGGGTGCCAAGATGGGCGAGGGCTGGCTGCTGACTGCCGAGATGATCGAGCTGGTGCAGGGCGGCTACGGCAACATCGTGTGTGCCCAGCCCTTCGGCTGCCTGCCCAACCACATCGTGGGCAAGGGCATGGTGAACAAGATCCGCGCCCTGTACCCCAGTGCCAACATCACCCCCATCGATTACGACCCCAGCGCCACCAAGGTCAATCAGGAGAACCGCATCAAGCTGATGCTGGCAGTGGCCAAGGAGCGCCTAAATGCCCCGGTGGAGGCAAAGCCCCTGACGGCAGAGGAGATCGCAGGCGGCGCACCCAAAGTCGGCGCAGCGGTCTGATGTTCTAAGGCGGAGAATACCGAAATGCAAAAAGCCCGTCCGGGCCTAAAACTCGGACGGGCTTTCATCATGCCTTGAGAAAAATCAATGCAGGAGAGATCACTTCTGATTCTTCATGTAGATGTGGTGGGGCAGACCGGCAATGTACAGCGGGGTCAGCTCGGCCTGGATCAGCGGGCGGGCATAAGCAAGGAACTCATCGGTCATCTGGGTGTGGTTGGCGTTCATCCAGCTCAGCGGCACCTTCTTTTCAAGGTTTGCCACCTCGCTGATGGGATGCAGCTCGGTGGTGCACTGGTACGGGCTGTTGGAGATGCGCTTCAGGGCCACCATCTGGCCGGTAACGCCCTCAAAGGCCGCCTTGGCGGCAGCACCGCCCACCTGATAGGCTTCGGTGATGTCGGTGCGGCTGGTCAGATGGCCTGCGCAGCGCTGCAGGGTGGAAAGCTCGATGCAGCGGGTCTTTGTGTCCAGATTGCGGGCCACCACGTTGGCCAGATATCGGGCGGTGCCGGTCAGGGCCTTATGGCCGAAAGCGTCCACTGCGTGCACATCGTCGGCCAGCTCACAGACGTAACGGCCATCTTCCAGCTTTACGCCCTCGGAAACGGCGATCACGATGCTGGGCTTCTTCTCCTGCATCACGCGCACCTTCTCAATGAAGTGTTCCACATTGAAGGGCACTTCGGGCAGGCAGATCATGTCCACACCCTCGCAGTCGTCACTCTTTGCCAGAGCGGCGGCAGCGGTCAGCCAGCCGGCGTTGCGGCCCATGATCTCCACCACGGTGACGTACTTGGTGCCGTACACGGTGGCATCGCGGATGATCTCCTTCATCACCACGCCGATGTACTTGGCAGCAGAGCCGTAGCCGGGGGTGTGGTCGGTGACCATCAGGTCGTTGTCGATGGTCTTGGGCACGCCCATAAAGCGGATGTCGCTCTGGATGCGCTCGCCGTACTCGGCCAACTTGCCGATGGTATCCATGGAGTCGTTGCCGCCGATGTAGAAGAAGTAGCCGATGTTCAGCTTTTCCAGAATGGCAAACAGCTTTTTGTAGACGGTCTCGTCCTCATGCCAGTCGGGCAGCTTGTAGCGGCAGCTGCCCAGAAAGCTGGACGGGGTGCGCTTGAGCAGTTCGATGTCCAGATCGTCCGTCAGCACGGTGGAAAGATCCACCACCCGCTCCTCCAGCAGACCGGCAACGCCATTGCACATACCGTAAACGATCTCTGCGCCGCGACTCTTGCAGCTTTCAAATACGCCTGCAAGGCTTGCATTGATGACGGAAGTAGGACCGCCAGACTGACCAACGATTGCATTTTTACCCATGATGATTTCTCCTTTTTTGTTTTTCTGTTTCGGCAATATAATATTACGTGCAGGATGCACGAAAACAGACGCGGGAAAAGGGATTACAGGCGGATGTGGCGCGGGGTGCCGTTGACATAGACGGGCGTTACCTCGTCCAGGATCAGCGGACGGGCATACTCCTCAAAGGCAGCAGTCACCTGCATCCCGTCGGGGCTGATCCAGTCCAGCGGCACCTTCTTTTCAAGGTTTGCCACCTGCTGCACATCCACCGACTCGGTGATGCACTGGTAGGGATAAGCGGAAATGCGCTTGAGCGCGATCATGCGGCCGGTCTCGCCCGCAAAGGCGGCGGCTGCTGCGGCACCGCCCACAGCGTAGGCTTCGTTCACATCCGTGCGGCTGGCCAGATGGCTGGCGCAGCGCTGCAGGGTGGAAAACTCGATGGCACGGCTCTTGCAGTTCAGCTTGTCGTGGATGAGGTCGGAGAGATAACGGCTGGTGCCGCTGAGCACGGCCTTGTGGCCAAAGGCATCCAGCTGGCCTGCGGTGGACACCAGATCGCACAGATAGGTGCCGTCGGCGGTCTTTACGCCCTCGCTGGCCGCAATGATCACATTGGACTTGCGGCGCTGCAGCTCGTCCACCTTGGCAAGGAACTTGTCCTGATCGAAGGGCACCTCCGGCAGCAGGATCAGATCCGGGCCTTCGCAGTCGTCGCCGCCCGCAAGGCAGGCCGCACCGGCAAGCCAGCCCGCATGTCGGCCCATGATCTCGGCCACGGTCACGCTGCGGATGTCATACACGGAGGAATCCCGGATGACTTCCTTTAAAATAGTGGCAATGTACTTGGCGGCAGAGCCGTAGCCGGGGGTGTGGTCGGTCAGGCACAGGTCGTTGTCGATGGTTTTGGGCACACCGATGAACCGCACGCTGCTGCCCACGCGCTCACCGTAGCGGGAAAGCTTTGCGATGGTGTCCATGGAGTCGTTACCGCCAATGTAGAACACCGCGCAGATGTCGTACTTGTCAAACAGGGTGAACAGTTTGATGAAGGGTGTGGAGTCCACATCCGGGTCCGGCAGCTTGTAACGGCAGCTGCCAAGGTAGCTGGAAGGCGTGCGCTTGAGCAGTTCAATGCTCATGCGGTCGTCCAGCAGGACGTTCAGCTCCAGCATTTCTTCCTTGAGCAGACCTTCGATGCCGTATTTCATGCCGTACACCTTGTCTGCACCCAGGCTGCAGGCGGCTTTGTACACGCCTGCCAGACTGGAGTTGATCACGGCGGTAGGGCCGCCGCTCTGACCAATGATCACATTCTTGGCCATGAGTACCTCCTTTTGCAAATTTCATTCTTATCATTTGTACATCGCTGCAGGTTCCGGCTTCCGCGCCGCCAGAGTGGGGTTTGGTCTAAAGGCCCTGCACTGCCCGCAGACCGTGCGGCAAACAAACCGGATGCTGCAAGTGATACAAAAAAGTTTGCGGCATGTGCACACCCTTTTTGTAAAATGTGCAAAATTACCACATCCTTATTGTACCTGTTTTGCCTGTTGTATGCAAGACCTAATTGGTTGCGCAGGCAAAAAAATTATGATAAAATAAAAAACGCACAGCCCCGGGCGGATAAAACCCCCTTCTGTGCGGGAAAAATGGAGAAAGCTGGAAAAACCATGGGCATTTCACACGAGTATCATTCTGCGCCGCGCCGGGCACGGCGCGGTACAGTCAGCGGCAAGCTGCGCTTTCTGGGCGCAGTAGTCGCCATTTTGCTGGTATCCTACGCCATCACGGCCATTCTGGAAAAGGGCGCAGAGGGCGCGGGCGATACCCCGTCTACCAACGCCAGCGGCATTGCCGAGAACATTCTGGCACCGCTGCCCATGCAGGGCGAAGCGGACAGCAGCAGTGCTGCACAGGATGGCAGCACCGGTGGGCAGGCCGTCACACTGGAGAACTTTGGCCCTGCAAAGCAGAGCGCTGGGGCCTACACCGTCAAAGCCTATGATGCCAGCGTCATCCGCCAGCCCAGCTGCGGGCAGGTGGACCTGAGCTACTTTGCGGACGCAGCCTTTCTGGGCGACAGTCTGACGGTGGGCTTCTCGGATTACCAGATCAATCTGGGCGGGGCACTCATCTGCGGCTATACCGGCGTTGGCCCGGATGCCATTGTGAACCGCAGCGCAGTCAAAAGCCCCACCCGCGGGCAGGAGGTAGCGCTGGATGTGCTGGCCGCTGCCCGGCCCAAGAAGCTGTATATCCTGCTGGGCACTAACACCCTCACCACGCTGGGCGCTTCGGATCGCTTCCTTGCCTACTATGGCCAGATGCTGGATATGCTGCGCGAGGCTTTGGGCGAGGACTGCGTGATCTACGTGCAGTCTATCCCGCCGGTGCGACCCTCGGCAGCTGCCGAAAAGCCTGGCCTTGCATCGGATGTGCTGCGCGGTGTGAACGAGCAGCTGGCTCAGCTGGCCGCCAGCAAGGGATGCGTTTACCTTGACCTGTGGG
Organism: Faecalibacterium sp. AF10-46; assembly: GCF_003604105.1. Taxonomy (NCBI): domain Bacteria; kingdom Bacillati; phylum Bacillota; class Clostridia; order Eubacteriales; family Oscillospiraceae; genus Faecalibacterium; species Faecalibacterium sp. AF10-46. Next base: position 171,592 of record NZ_QVGY01000001.1, read on the forward strand.
AGACCCTTGCCGACGGCGAGGGCAACCTGAAGGAGATGCTTGCAGCGCCGGATGGCGTGCATCTCTCTGCCGGCAACGGCTACGGCGCGTGGGTCACCTACCTGCGCAACCACGCCAAGTACAGCGCGGATAATTCCTGGACGATGGGCAGCATTTACAGTGCACAATAACTTATGGTAAAAGGAAAAGGCTCTGCGAAATTTCTGCAGAGCCTTTCCCTTTGCTTATTCCTGTTTTTCCAATTCCAGAAGATACTGCTTCATCTCCACGCCATAGGCGTAGCCGGTGAGCTTGCCGGTGCTGCCCACCACCCGGTGGCAGGGCTGAAGGATGGCGATGGGGTTGCAGTGGCAGGCACCGCCCACGGCACGGCTGGCCTTGGGCTTGCCAACAGCGGCGGCCAGCTGGCCGTAGGTGCGGGTCTCACCGTAGGGGATCTTGTTCATCTCGGCCCAGACGGCCTTCTGGAAGGGGGTGCCCTTGGGGGCCAGCGGCAGATCGAATTCCCTGCGCGCCCCGGCAAAATATTCGTTCAGCTGCTCCTCGGCTTCCTGTAAAAGCGGTGTCTCGCACACCTTGCGGGGCAGCGGTTCCAGTTCCGGCACTCCGTCCGGGCAGAGGGTCAGCCCGCAGATGGCATCGTTTTCCTCTTCCAGCCGGAAGGTTCCCAGAATGCTGTTCACATACCAGACGTTCAAAAGTTGCGCTTCCTTTCCTGTGAGTTTGTGTTATACTGAAGCTATCTTAACACAAATGTACATCCGGCGAAAGGGGCGTTTTTTGTTATGGTACAGGCATTGGAAGAGATCATTGCCAAAAGCAGCAGCATCGTGTTCTTTGGCGGGGCGGGCGTTTCCACCGAGAGCGGCATCCCGGACTTCCGCAGTGTGGACGGACTTTATCATCAGAAGTACGCCTACCCGCCGGAAACGATCCTGAGCCATACCTTCTGGGAGGAGAACCCGGAGGAGTTTTACCGTTTTTACCGCGATAAGCTCATCGTGAAGGGGGCAAAGCCCAACGCGGCCCACCTGCGGCTGGCAAAGCTGGAACGGGAGGGCAGGCTGAAAGCGGTCGTCACCCAGAACATCGACGGCCTGCATCAGGCGGCGGGCAGCCGCACGGTGTACGAGCTGCACGGCAGCACCCTGCGCAACTACTGCACCCGCTGCGGTAAGTTCTACGATGTGGATTTCATTGCCAACAGCACCGGTGTGCCCCGCTGCACCGAGTGCGGCGGCATCGTCAAGCCGGATGTGGTGCTGTATGAAGAAGGGCTGGACGAGGAGGTGCTGTCCGGCGCGGTGAACGCCATCCGCCATGCGGATACCCTGATCATCGGCGGCACAAGCCTTGTGGTGTACCCGGCGGCAGGACTGATCCGGTACTTCCGGGGCGACCATCTGGTGGTCATCAACATGCAGCCCACCGGGGCAGATGCGGAAGCCGACCTGTGCATTGCAAAGCCCATTGGTCAGGTGCTGAGCGAGGATGTAACGCTGGATCTGTAAAACAAAAAGAGCGGCCCTGTTTCGCGCCGATTCTCGCCCCCGGTCCGGTATGCTGGATGCATACTGAAAAAGAATGGGGGAAACCAAATGATCCAGGTTTGTGACCCGCCGCGCACGCGGCAGGTAAGGCGGCTTTCGGCGGAGGAATTCTGCCGGCTGGCGCAGGGCGAAGTGAGCAGTGTGTACCGTCCGCGCAGCGAGGTGCTGCGGATGCTGACGGTAGGTGAGGTGTGGGGCATGTACAGTACACGCGGTGTGCCGGGAGCCGGGTGCATCCTGCTGCCCATGGATGCTGATGTGGCAGCGGCGGCTGCGCTGCGCCGCTTTCTGGGCTGGAACCGCACGTCAGGCGGATATTTTTTGACCCCGGCAGCCGGGCCGGACGGCCATGCCGCCGAGACCCTTGCGCCGCTGCTGGCTGCGGCTGCTGCCCGGCAGGAGTTTCTTGCCCGGCAGCGGGCACGGTGGGCCGTGGTGGAATGTGCAGCAGAAGAGCTGATCCCGCTGTATCTGCGTCAGGGGTTTGCTTTGCGGGCTATCCGCCCGCTGGACAGTTTGGCACCGTGTTTTCTGCTGCAGGCCGGGTGCCTTGCGCAGAATGTGCCGCCGGTATGGCTCCCGCTGGCCGACCGGGTGCACATTGCCATCCTGCTGGCTCGGGGCTATGCCGCGCTGGAAAGCCGCGAAAGCCCGCAGGGCACGGTGCTGGCACTGTATCCCGTATGATGTGAAAGTGAGGAAGTTGAAATGAAAGCAGTGGTTCTGGAAGATTATGCCATACAGCAGGGAGATCTGGACTGGTCGGGTGTGAAGGCGCTTGTGCCGGACATCACCCGCTATGGGCGCACCGCGCAGGAAGAGGTGGTGCCGCGCATCGGGGATGCGGAGATCGTGTTCCTGAATAAGTGCCGCATCGACGAAGCCGTGCTGGCCCAGTGCCCGAAGCTCAGGTGGGTGGGCATCATTGCCACCGGCACGGATAACCTTGATCTGAAGGCCTGCCGCCGCCATGGCGTGCCGGTAGCCAACGTGCCGGGCTATTCTACTTACAGTGTGGCACAGATGACCTTCAGCCTGCTGCTGGCCATCTGCCAGTGCGCCGACCGTTACCATCGCCTTGTGCAGGACGGCCAATGGCGCACCGAGGAGCCTGCGTCCTACGGTCTGCTGCCGCAGGTGGAACTGCTGGGCAAGACCTTTGGCATCTATGGCTACGGCAGCATTGGCCGGCAGACCGCCCGCATTGCCAAGGCCTTTGGCATGGAGGTGTTGGTGTGCACCCGCACCGTTCGTCCGGAGTACAAAACCGACGGTGTGGAGTTCGTGGATCTTGACACCCTGCTTGCCCGCAGCGATGTGCTCAGCCTGCACTGCCCGGCAACACCTGCAACACAGGGGCTGATCAACGCGGCCACCCTTGCAAAGGCAAAGCCCGGCATGATCTTGCTGAATACTGCGCGCGGTGCACTGGTGGACGAGCAGGCCGTGGCCGATGCGCTGAAAAACGGGAAGCTTGGCTTTTACGGCGCCGATGCCTTTGGCACTGAACCGCTGCCGCAGGCAAGCCCTTTGCGCGGCCTGCCGAATGCCCTGCTGACACCGCACATCGCGTGGGCCACCAACGAAGCCCTGCAGCGGCTGATGGATATTACTGCCAACAACCTGCGCACATGGCTGGATGGCGCGGGAGAGAATATTGTGAACGCATAAAAAAACGGGAACGCCGCATGGACGTTCCCGTTTTTTTAGTTCAGGATACCGCTTGCCTTGATGGACTGCACCGCCTCGGCAATGTGCTCCGGCGGCAGGGTGAGGGCAAAGCGCACGTAGCCTTCGCCCAGCGGGCCGAAGCTGGAACCCGGCGTGCACAGCACACCGCTCTTTTCCACAAGGTCAAGACAGAAGTCCATGCTCTTTGCGTACTTTGCCGGGATGGGTGCCCACACGAACATGCTGCCGTGACTGTCCGGCACATTCCAGCCAATGGAACGCAGGCCGCCGCACAGAGCGTCGCGGCGCTGCTGGTACAGGCCGCACTGCGTTTTTACCATGTCCAGCGGGCCGGTCAGGGCGGCGATGGCCGCTTTCTGCACCGGCAGGAACATGCCAAAATCGATCTGGCCGCGCAGTTTCTTGAAGGCGGCTACCACGTCCCTCCGGCCCACAAGAAAGCTGATGCGGGCACCGGTGACGTTGAAGCTTTTGGACAGGCTGAAGAACTCCACGCCCACATCCATGGCACCCGGCGTATTGAAGAAGCTGTTGCCCACGGCACCATCAAAGATGATGTCGCTGTAGGCGTTGTCGTGGATGATGAGAATGTCATACTTTTTGGCAAAGGCCACCAGCTCGGCGTACAGCTCCGGGGAGCCGACGCTGCCCACCGGGTTTGCGGGCAGGGAGACGATCATATACTTTGCCTTGCGGGCCACATCCTCCGGGATGTCCTTCACATAAGGCAGGAAGCCGTGCTCCTTGGTCAGCGGGTAATACCACGGCTTTGCGCCGCCCAGCAGACTGCCCGCGATGAACACCGGGTAGCAGGGAGTGGGCAGCAGCACGGTGTCGCCCTCGTCGCACAGCACCATGCCGATGTGGCCCACGCCCTCCTGACTGCCCGCACAGCTGGCCACCTGATCCGGGGTGATCTCCACATGAAAGCGGCGCTTGTAGTAGCCGCACACAGCATCCAGCAGCTCAGGTAGGTCGCGCAGGCTGTACTTCCAATTCTGCGGGTCGGCGGCTGCGTCCATCATGGCCTTGCGGATGTGCTCGGCAGGCGCAAAGTCCGGCGTGCCGACGCTCAGATTATAAATGGTACGGCCCTGTGCTTCCAGAGCTACCTTGCGTTCGTTCAGTGCGGCGAAGATCTCGTCGCCGAACAAGTCCAGTCGTTTGGAAAATTCCATGATACAATACCCCTCAAATCCTCTTGCTTTCAACATGAACCATTTTAATAATAGAGCTATTTTAGCACGTTTTTCCAAACCGCGCAACGAAAAGGGCAGATGGGGGAGAAAGTTTCAACTTTCGGTGATGGGAAGCGAAGGATGTTTCACGGGGGAACTCTTTCAGTCAAATCCTTTGGGTTTGCCAGCTCCCTCAATGAGGGAGCCTCTGGCGAAGAGGAAAAGCTTGCGGTTTTGCCAAAGGCCCCATCTCCGAGGGGGTTGGCACCGAAGGTGACTGGGGGAGTTTCTGCTAATCGATCGTCGTTTTTGTCCGTCCCACGCCGATGACGGCGGTGCTGATCTTTTTCCAGCTGTTGCAGCCGCACACACCGTCCACACGCAGGCTCGTGCGCCGCTGGAAGCCTTTCAGCGCTTCCTCCGTCCGGGCACCAAAGATGCCGTCGATTCGGCTCCCGGTCTGGTAGCCCAGCGTGGAAAGCGCGTCCTGCAGAATCATCACATAGCAGCCGCGGCTTCCCCGCCGCAGGGTGGGGTAGCCTGCGGTGGTGCCGCTGCAGGCGGGCGTGCCGTAGCGGCGGTCCATGTGCACCCATGTGGGGGTCTGGCTCAGCGGCTCCACATAGCCCCACGCCCCGGTGCCCCGGGCTGCGTTGTAGATGGCCGTGCGGGCGGTCCGGGTCAGGCTTTGGCCCACGTCAAAGGATACGCCCGCGTAGTGCTGGCTGCGGGTGCCGTGGCCGCCCTCCCAGATGCGGCGGAAGGCATATCCCACCGGGATGCCCTTGCCGTACTTGCGGCGGGTCAGGTTCCACGCTTCCATGGCCGCAATGGTGGTCCACAGGGTGGGGCTGGCGGATTTGCCCCGGAATTCCCGCACCCGCAGGGTGGTGCCGGTGCTGTAGGGCATGGGGTCGTTCTCGTTCAGGTTTGCATAGGTGTATACCTTGTTCTCGTAGGCATCGTAGATCAGAAGTCGTGCCATCGCTCATTCCTCCTTGCTGCAGTGTGGGCAGCTCTGGGCCTGCAGCGCGGCCCATGTTCCGCGGTCCACGGTGCCGGTCACCAGCAGCCCGGCTCGCTGCTGTGTCAGCCGGACGGCGGCAGTCTCTTCCGGGCCGAAGCAGCGGTTCTCGGTCACATAGCCCTCGGTGCAGTACAGGCAGGAACGCCCGTTCAGCCATGTCTCCACCTGCGCCACGTCCGGCCCCACGCTGCCCGCGCCGATGGCCCGGCCCGGGTAGACCGGGCCATGCCCGATGCTGCGGTCGGGGTTGGGCATTTCGGCGGCGAGCTGCAGGCTCAGCGCTTCCACAGCTGTCCATGTGTCGGCATCCGCAATGCCGGTCTCGGGCAGGCCCAGCAGCTCCTGTGCGCTGCGGGTGGCGACGGTAGTCTCGTCGGTGTACTGGTCGGAGAGGGGCGGGGCCTCCACGCTGGTAAAGTAGTAGGCAATGCGCTGCAAAAGCAGGCTGTAGTAGAGCACTGCACTGCCGGAAGACCCCACTGTGAGCGGGGTACCGGGGTAGGGCAGGCGTTTCAGGGTGACCACCGGCCCGGATGTCCGCAGAGTGGACGCCTTGTCGTACAGGCTGTTCCATGTGGTACGTCCCACGATGCCATCTACAGTCAGCCCCGCAAAGCGCTGGTAGGCCCGCACGGCAGCTTCGGTGGAAGCACCGAACTGTCCGTCGATGCCAATGGCCGGGATGCTGCTCTCGTAGGCGCTCATGAGGTAGAGGTAGAACTGCAGCTCCCGCACCGCTGTGCCGGAGGAGCCTTTGCGCAGCACGCCCGGGTACTCGCCGGGGCGCAGGCTGGACGACAGCAGCTTGTTGGCGATGTCGTTGTACACCTCGTATAGCTTGTTCCATGTCGTGCGGCCCACTACACCGTCGCTGGTCAGGCCAAAGTAGGTCTGGAACCGCTTGACTGCCGCTGTGGTGGCACTGCCGAACTTGCCGTCCACCGTGATGTTGTTCAGGTTCGAGTACACCGTGCGCGCGATCTTGAGCCAGAACTGCACCAGCCGCACATTCTGTCCGCTTGCACCCTCCCGCAGGGCGGTGCCGGGGTAGGCATTGGGGGTGCCGTTGTCGGACTGGATGCTGCGGAACTGGTCGTACAGCCCGGTCCATGTGTCACGGCCCACCACGCCGTCCACGGTCAGGCCGTATTTGCGCTGGAAGGCCCGCACCGCTGCGGCTGTGCCGCTGCCGAATACGCCGTCCACCGTGACCGATGGGATGGAGGAAGTGTACTGCGCCAGCGTATTCAGCCAGAACTGCAGCTGTTCCACAGCACTGCCGGTAGAGCCGGTGCGCAGCACGGTGCCGCCCCATGTGCCGTCCGAGAGAGTGCCGCTGGATACCTCGCCCTCGCTGGTCAGCTCCGCAAGATCCTTGACCGACACATAGATATAGCTGATCTTGTACCATGTCTGCCGTCCAACTGCACCGTCGGCGGTCAGGTTGAACTGCTTCTGGAATGCCCTGACCGTGGCGGCCATCTTGGCCCCGAACACGCCGTCCACAGTCAGCAGGCCGAGGAAGGGATAGTCCTTGGTGATGCGGTTCAGCTGGCGCTGCAGGGTGAACACCGCTGTGCCGCTGTCGCCCTGCCGGATGGGCGAACCGGGGTAGCTCTGGGGGATGGACTGGATGTTCGAGGTGCGGATGATCTCGATGTCGTTGCCGTAGTAATACTTCAGGATCTGCAAGGCGTTACGGCCCTGATTGGCCAGCGTCACGGTGCCCCACTGCTTGAGACCCGGGCAGGTGACCGATTTACCGTCGCAGTATTCAGAGTAGTAGGGGTTTACGGTGCCGGTCTTGCGGATATAGGTGTTGAAGATGTCGTCGGTGATGCGCACCATCACATCGAACACCGTGCGTCCGTGAACGTAATACTGGTCGTAGCTGGTGGAGTTGGTAATGTTGAAGGTGTAGCCTTTGCTGGGGTACCACTCGGTGTAGATGCGGTTGAGTGCCAGCGAGATCTGGCAGTGGATGTTGGCTCGCAGGGCCTGCTCCGGCCAGGTAGGGCAGCACAAACCAAAGAAAAAAATAAACGCACGATCCCCCCCGAAAAACAGCAGTTTTTCAAGTTCTGAACCGTGCTTTCAAGCTTTTTTGGGCGGTGCGCGACCGCCTGCGGGGGTGCAACCCGGCGTTTGCCGGTATCGGCATCATTTTCGGGTTTGGCATGGATGTGCAGGACTCCGTCCAAAACGTTGGGATCCGGTGCCCCGGAGGATGCCGGGCAGTTGACATGCTGCTGCCGCGATTCGCCGAAACTGGCAAAAAGCCACCGCATCCACCGCATTGCTTCTCCGGCTGTCTCTGCCGGTGCTTATGGCTGTCCGCCGGACGGGCCTGCCAAAATTACAGTGGATACAGTGGCTGATTGGCTGCAAAGCCATGCCAACGATGATAGGAAGGGCATCTTCTTACCGGGTGGTTTTGCGGTACACCACCGCCGAGGAGACAGTGAGCTCCGAGGGAATACGGTGATTTTTGAGTTTGTGGATCAGCATGGAAACTGCGGCCACACAGGCTGCCTCCACACTGTTGTCCACGGAACTCAGCTCTGGGGTGCAACTTTCCGTAAGGTTCGTGTTGCCAAAACCGATCACACACAGATCGTCCGGCACTGCAATGCCGTGCCGCTGGGCATACTTGAGTACACCCACCGCAATGCTGTCCTCGGTGGCAATTACACCGTCGAACTTCAGCCCTGCTTCGGCCAGTCGCTCGACCTCGGCAGCACTTTCCTGAATATCCAGCGAACAGGAGCAGATGTACTCCTGCCGCACGGTAAGCCCGTTCTGGTGCAGAGCCTCCTGATAGCCCTCCAGCTTGCTGCGCACACTGCCGGTCATGTTGTGGTGCAGAAACAGGATGTCTTTGGCACCGCTCTTTGCCATCTGGTTCACCGCCTGAAACGCGCCCTTGCGGTCACCGCAGCGGAAGGAGTATACGTTGGGCGCATCAATGTAGCCATTGACCAGAAAAACCGGTACCTGCTGAGCAGCCTTGATGATACAGGCATTCTTTTCCGGGTCGCCTTCCACAAAGAAAGAACCCAGCACCACAATGGCATCCACGCGGCGGTCGCACATGGTCTGCAGGCAGCTTGCCTTATCCTCCATATCGTAGCCCACGCAATAGATGACGGTATCATAATCAAAGCCGCGCAGCTCCCGCTGTACATAACCGATCCCCATGGAAAAATTGCCGCAGGCATTCGGGTCGGAGGGGTCCACGCACAGGATGCCCACAGTACGCATGGTATCATGGCTGAGCCCCTGTGCGAAGGCGTTTGGGATATATCCGCTTTTATGGATCACATCCAGCACTTTTTTGCGGGTAGCGGGGCTGACCTTGCTGCTTCCGTTGATCACTCTGGATACCGTGGCAGCAGATACATTTGCCTCTCTGGAAACGTCGTAAATGTTCATCTGTACGCAGGTTCCTTTACTTGGATTTGTTGGTACAAAAATACCATATTCACGGCAGCAATGTCAAGCTGCCGTGAACCATTTTTGCGTCCGGAACTGCCGGGTGTGCAAAGATGGTCCCGCGCCGCCGCTGCATCCGAAAAACACCCCTTGCGCAGGAGCTTCCACGCAAGGGGTGTCTGGGAACAATGACCGGTTCAGCCGACAGATCACTGCCGCATCACTTGCCCACGTCACGCCCCAGCGTGATAGGCTTTGCACCTACAAAATTTTCAACGCTGCGGTGTTTTTCGTGGAAGTGAGGCATCACCTTGGCAAAGCCGCCCCGCTGGTAGTACACATCGTCACCGGTAAGGGGCAGCGTGACGGTGGTGCCCGTGTTGGCGGATTTGTAGATGGCAGTGATCAGCTCAATGGTCTTGCGGCCTTCGGCACCGTCTACAAACAGAGCTTCTTCCCCACGGATCGCCCGCAGGAAGTTGAGCAGCTGGGCAGGGTGGCCTTCACGCTCGAGATCGGGCAGATCATCGTAATATTTTTGCAGCTTTTCCTCTTCTTCCCGATTTTCCTCGGGGAAGCCGTTGACCATGGAGGCGTTGGACGACACGTTCCACGGCACTGCAATGCTGGCCTTTTCGCCATTGAACTGTATCTGCTGCGCTTCGTCATGGTTCACGATGGAGGTGGTAAGCCGCACCAGCTTGTCCGGATAGTTCAGGATGGCAATGCCCAGATCCTCGCATTCGGAGTTGTCGTGCCCTACATTGCGGATGACCGCGTACACGCTTTCCGGCATTCCAAGCATCCACTGCATCAGGTCGATATGGTGCACACCGTGGCTCGCCATCGCGCCGGAGGACTCCTTATCCCATGTGCCTCGCCACCACAGGTCGTAGTAGCTCTGTCCGCGCCACCACAGCGAATCCACAGTGGCAAACAGCACCTTGCCGATGAGCCCCTCGTCCAGGATCTTTTTCACCTTCTGGTTGGGGGTCTTGCAGCGATTCTGCACCACCACGCTTAGGAGCTTTCCGCTTTCTCTGGCTGCGGCGATCATGGCATCGCACTCTTCCAGTGAGCAGGCCATGGGCTTCTCACAGATGACATGGCAGCCGCTGCGCAGAGCTTCCACGGCGATTTCCGCGTGCATCTGCGGCGGCAGGCAGATGGACACTGCGTCGATGCCGCCGGAAGCAATGGCTTCCCGGCAGTCCTTATAGGCTTTTGCGGCGGTCAGCCCGTTTGCCTGAATGAGCTGTTCGGCTTTTTCCGGGAAAAGGTCGCACACCGCGCACACCTCGCACAGATCCGGATACTGCAGATAGGCCTTGATATGTACATCTGCGATCGCGCCTGCACCAATAATGGCGATTCGGATTTTTTTCTGTTCCATCAATTTCACCTCTTAAAGCCAACTTTTTCCGCTTCGCGTTCTGCCTGGATCGCAAGCTCGATCACACGGAAGATGTAATCCTGCTTCATCACCAGCTCGGTGTGATCCAGACAGTCACGGATCATGCCGCCAAAAAAGGGAAAACCGCACTTGCCGCTGGCGCAGCAGTGATGCTCGCCTTCGTGGTCAACATAATACACCTGATCGCCTTCTGCGTTGTTGGCGATATCAATATACTTTCGGATCTCAATGTAGCCGTCCGTGCCCTCGATGATGGTGCGACCATCACCCCATGCACCCAGCCCCTTCGGGGTGAACCAGTCCACCCGGAAGTAACCGGTCACACCGTTGTCGCATTCGATCATGCAGTCGCCAAAGTCCTCGAGTCCGGGGCGGCCCGGATGATTGTAGTTGCCTGCGCGGCTGTGCACGATGCGGGCATCTTTGGCTCCGGAAAAGAATATGATCTGCTCGATCTGGTGACAACCGATGTCCGTGAGGATGCCGCCGTAAACATCTTTCTCAAAAAACCAGTCCGGACGACTGCTCTCAGGGCCCATGCGGTGGGGGCCCCAGCCCATTACCTGCACGACCTTGCCGATCTTGCCCTGTTCCAGCAACTGCTGTGCATACACCGAACCTTCCACATGCAGACGCTCGCTGAAATAGCAGAAAAACTTCTGCCCGGTCTCGCGCACCGTCTGACGCACCTGCTCCAGATGCTCGAGCGTGATCAGCGGCGGCTTGTCCACAAAAAAATCCTTGCCGTGGCGCATAGCCTCCACGCCCAGCGGCCCGCGATCCAGCGGGATGGATGCCGAAGCGATCATCTTCACATTGGAGGCGTACACCTCATCCTTGCTCGCCGCAGCCTTCGCCGAGGGGAACGCCTGTTGGAATTGCGCCACCTTTGCAGGGTCGGAGTCGTACACCAGCGTGATCTCGGCACCCGCCTCGGTCAGACCGTTGCACATGCCGTAGATGTGACCATGGTCCAGCCCGATGACTCCTACGGGGAAGTCACCCGGGGCGCATACCGGCTTTGACCTGCCCTTGGGTGCATACATTGCTCCATCTTTTTTTTCCTGCATAAGGATACCCCCTTTTCTTTATCAGCCGTAGATGAGACCCGGCAGCCAGGTGACCAGCGGCGGGAATACGAATGCCAGCGCAACGACGATCACGACGGTCGCGATGTAGGGCAGCAGAGGCTTGGCCGCTTTTTCTACCGGAAGTTTTGCCACGCCGCAGGAGATGAACAGGAAGGTGCCAACCGGCGGGGTGATCGCGCCCAGCTGCATGACGATGACCATGGGAACGCCGAACTGAATGGGATCAAAGCCCAGCGAGTTGCCAATGGCAAGCACGGTGGCTGCAAACATGGCAATGATGACAGTGGGATCCAGGAACATGCCAAGGATCACAAATGTCACGATGAGGAACAGCACTGCCAGCACCGGGCTGCCCAGTGTGTTGACCGCAAAATTCTGCACCTCGGTCTGGAAGTGCAGGCGCACCAGCACATTGGAAAGCACACCGGCACCCACAATGGTCATGTACACCACAGAGGTCGTCACGGCAGAATCGATCAGGATGCCGGGAATGTCGCTCCACTTCAGAGTCTTGCTGATGCAGAAGCCATACAGCAGACCGTACAGGATGGCCAGAACACCGGACTCGGTGGGCGTAACGATGCCGAAGCAGATGCCGCTGAGAATGATCAGGGGCATCATCAGTGCTCCCAGAGAATGCCATGCGGTCGTCAGCAGATTCCGGAGAGAGAAGCGGGTGCGGGGAATGTCATATTTGCGCAGCCGGTATTCCAGATACACAACACCCATCTGCAGGAGTCCCAAAAGAATGCCGGGCACCAGTGCACCCATGAACAGACGTCCCACGGGCACCTCTGTATAATAAGAATACAGGATCATGGCGATGCTGGGCGGAATGATGGGCGACAGCATGGAGGAGCCTGCGGTGACTGCCACAGAATAATCTTTGTCGTATCCCTGCTTTTCCATGGCAGGGATCAGCATGCCGCCAATGGCTGCAGCATCGGCGCAGCCGCTGCCCTGAATGCCGCCAAAGATCATGGAGGTAAGCACGTTCACATGACCAAGACCGCCGGGCAGCCAGCCAACGGCTGCATCTGCAAAGTTGACCAGCTTGTCGGTGATGCGAGCCTTCATAATGATGTTGCCCGCGATGACAAAGTATGGGATGGCCAGCAGCGAAAGGCTGTTGGCGCTGCCGAACATCTTGATGACGGTAAGTCCCAGCGAGTTGCCGCCTAACGTAAGGAACAGGATGCCGGTGATCAGCAGCGACATAAAAATGGGAAATCCCAGAAAGATAAAGGCAAGCAGAACAATAAAAATCAAAAATACGGTAAGCATCTGTGTCCTCCCTCCTTCTCAAAACGCGCCGGTCACATTGTCGTCCTCACCGGGCGAGGAAGCAAACGGGTTTTTGCCGAACACCAGGATCAGAATATATTCGTAAAGAAGATACGCACATCCCACCGGGATCGCTGCATAGAACCATGCATTGGAGATGGGCAGGTTCTGCAGGAAACTTGTGCGCATTTTGATCGTTTGCTGAATGCCGATCACGATCAGCAGAACCAACGTAGCAATGACGATCACCTGTGCGGCCTTGTGCAGGATCCGGGATGCTTTGGCGGGCAGATATTTCTCTGTAAAGCTCTCCAGACTGACATGCGCATCCTGCCGTACGCCAAGCCCCGCCGCCAGAAATACTACCCAGATCGCCAGCATTTGCATCATCTCGTTTACCCATGAAAACGGACGAAGAAACGACACACCTTTGATCAGGTAGCGCAGAACGACATTCATTGTGCACATGCCCATCATGGAAACCAGCAGTGCGACCAGTACGACCGACCGGACCCTATTCAGGATCTTATCAATTTTTCTCAGTGCATTCAAAGCAGACACCTCCTGCCGCAATGATTTTGTGTATCACCAAAAAAGTCCGGGCTGAAAATTTCTGGTTCCAGAAAGATACAGCCCGGACAACTCCATTCAAAATACAGGGATAGCCGATGCCGGCTTTTTACTTAATGGAGAGCAGCAGGTCAGTGAACTTGGCCCAGGCATCGCCCTTTGCGCGATACTCGTCCAGCATTGGTGCACAAGCATCCTTCCATGCCTGAATATCGGCAGGCTCGGTGACCTCCACGCCATCCTTCTTCATCTGCTCCAGTGCGTCCTTCTGGGCATCGTCATCAATGGACTCCTGATAATCCACGGCTTCCTTCACGCAATCGGTGACGAGGGTGCGCACATCTTCCGGCAGAGATTCCAGCCAGTCGGTGTTGAAGAAGAAGTAAACGCAGGCAATGATATGATTGGTGATGGCCAGATACTTTGCATTATCCTGCAGCTTGGACGCATTCAACATCACGGGAGAGCCTTCGCAGCCCTGACAGACATTCTGCGAAAGGGAAGTATAAATATCGTTCCAGTCCATGGTGATGCCAGCAGCGCCCAGACACTCGAACATTCCGTTGTAGATGGCGTTGGGACCGCGCATGACCAGATCTTTCATATCGGCCAGCGTCTTTACGGGCACGGTGGTCAGCATATCGCGGGAGCCCATAGACATGCCGCCCATGCCGCTCAGGCCGATGGTGTTTGCCAACTCGTTCACCTGATCCTCGGCACCCTTCAGCACACGGCGGTACTGATCGTTATCCTCAAACAGGAAGGGGAACTCGAACATCTGCATCTGCTCCAGACCGTCGTATGCACCCGGGCCGGTGCCGGGAGTGGACAGGACCAGCTCCAGATCGCCTGCAATGGCCATTGCCACCTGCTCAGCCTGACTGCCCAGCTCAGAACCGTAGTTTGCCGTTGCTTTGATCCGACCGGCACTCTTTTCGTTGACAAGCTCCACAAACTTTGCCAGCGCCATGCCGATGGTGCTTGTGGCTGCCTGATTGGAAGAAGCACGCAGAGTGTACTTCTTTCCGTCCGCTGCAGGGGCTGCACTTGCACTGCCGGAAGCTGCAGTGCCGGCAGTGCTGCCGGAGCTTCCGCCGCAGGCATTCAGTCCGACTGCAGCTGCCGAGATGCCGGTGATCTGCAGGAAACGGCGACGAGAGATCTTTTTCATTTCAATAGCCTCCTTGTTTTTTGTCCTCTTGTATTCGTGTGGAAAGCTCCACCTGAGACACGGTTCGTTTCGGCCATCGGCATGGCCTGCGGAGTTCAATGGAAACATTGTGTATCCGCTTTCATTGCGATTTCATAATACGGCTTTGCTCCTTTTTTGTCAAGTATTTTTTATTCTTTTTATCAATTCTTAGTTTTTATGGTCGTTTTGACTGATTTTTGCCTTTATTTTTGGCGGATTTGTTTTAAGGAAAGTCTCTCAGCGTTCTTTGAAAAGAAACGCGTTTCATTCACAATTGCACTTCTTCCATGGCAGAACGGGTGTGGCGCGCTTCCATTATAATAGGGGGCTCTGCGCTGACGGATACAGAGCCGATGCCCCGATTTTCGGATTTGACAACCTGCCCTGAAATCGCGTATAATGCAAAAAGCGATCAAAGAAAGGAGCGGTGAACAATTGTACGGACTTCTGAGCGCAGAAACGGTGAATCTGCCAAGAACTATGTGCTACGCGTTCTGGTGGACAACATTGTCAACACCTGTCTGGAACCCGGAGAAAAACTCAACGAGCCGGAATTGTGCCAGCAGTTGGGAGTCAGCCGGATGCCCTTCCGGGAGGCAGAGTTGGAGCTGGTGCAGCGGCGGCTCATCGAGATCCGTCCGAAGATCGGCACCTATGTCTCCCTCATCGACGCGGAGCTGGTAGAGGAGGTGCGGCACCTCCGGGCGGTGCTGGAGATCGATCTGTCCGAGATGGCCTGCCAGATGCTGAACAATCAGCAGCTGGACCACCTGTGGGAGAATGTGGCGCTGTGGCAGATGTACATTCAGCGAGCGCAGGAGGAAAAGATCTTTGCGCTGGACAAGGGATTCCACCGGCTGCTTTATGTGCAGTGCGGCTGCCCGTACTGGTACGATCTGGTGGAAAATCTGGCACCTCATTTTGACCGCACCACGGTGCTCAGCTTCCGCTGCCGTCCGGCAGAGGCCATTCTGGACGACCACACCAGTCTGCTGAAGGCCATCGAAGCAAAGGATGCTGCCGCTGCGCGGACCGTTGCCGCCCGGCACATGCAGCGGTATACCGAAAACCTTGCCACCATCCGGGAGTCCTTCCCCCAGTATTTTAAGTGAATATCCCCGAATTTCCAGAAGCTCTGTCGTTTTTTCCAAAGGACAGAGCTTCTTTTTGTGCACGTTTTTTGCCGAAACGGCTTGACAATCCCGACTGCAAGATGTATTTAAAACGATGAAATATATTTCAATAAGGTAGAGGCTATCACCCGGGAAAATGAGCTGTACTACCTGCACACCGCTCACGGCGATTTCTGCACCCGCTGGGTGGTCAACGCCGCTGGTCTGGGCGCAAAACAGATCTCCGACCTGCTGGGCCTGACCGGCTACCGTGTCATCGGCTCCCGCAGCAACTACATCATCCTGCACAAGCGCATGGGCAAGCTGCTGCCCATGCCGGTGTACCCGGTGCCCAGCAACACCTACATGGGCATCCACATCACCCCCACCGTGGACGGCAACGTGACTGCCGCATCGTGGTGCGCCAGAACGGTGTGGAAGTTGCTGCCAAGAAGATGAAGAAAGCCATTCCTGCGGAGATGATCCAGTTCAAGGTCTCTGCTGCCAAGCTGCAGGAAACGGGCGCACTGGAGGTGTCGGTGGAATGAAAAAGCAATTTACCTGTATCGTCTGCCCCAACGGCTGCGAGATCGAAGCCGAAGTTGAAAATGGTCAGGTGATCTCGGTCACCGGTCACACCTGCCCCCGCGGCGAACAGTATGTCCGTCAGGAGCTGACTGCGCCCCGCCGCACCATCGCCAGCTCGGTGCTGGTCAAGGGCGGCGAGCTGCCTGTTACCAGCGTGCGCCTGACCAAGGCCGTCCCCAAGGATATGATCTTCCCGGTGATGGACGAGATCCGCAAGGTGGTGCTGACAGCACCGGTCAAAGCGGGCACCATCCAGATAGTTGTCCGGGTGTGTATCCTAGGTGACAAAGATCTGCTCCGGACGGTAGGTGCGGATCTTTTCCAGCACCTTCGGCAGAATGGCTTCGGCCTCTTTTGTGCCAAGCGAGCCGGTGATAAAGTCGTTTTGCATATCCACTACGATCAGAAATTTCATACGGAGTACCTCCCAAACGGATGTGTCAAGACACCTTTTCTTTCAGTATGACGTCTGAAAAAATGCAAGGTTTTGTGGACTGCTCCTTTACAAAATGTGAGCTGGACCACACCGCCCTGAAGGATTGCAGCCTGAAAAGTTCTGATTTCCTGCAGACGGAAATAGACTGAAAGGACGCACATCACAACAAGGTAAACCGAAAAGGGGGAGCCTATGGAGAAAACTTCTTTTATCCTGCACGAAAAATTCCATTCTGAGACCAACCAGCAGCGCAAAGAACGTTTTCAACGGGAGTTTGAACGATATATCGTTGATAGACTGTCTGCTGCCGATCCGTCAAAGGCCGGTGTCTGACAGAGTGTCACTGCAATGGTGCAAAGCATGAAAGCAGCAATTTATTGCCGTCTGAGCAAAGAAGACGAAACCAAAACCGGTGAATCAGAAAGCATCCAGAACCAGAAGTCGATGCTGATCCAATACGCCATGGAAAAGGGGCTTGAACTCTACCAGATCTATTCTGATGAGGATTACTCCGGCATCGACCGGAACCGTCCGGCCTTCAATGCGATGATCCAGGCTGCCAGCGAACATAGGTTTGATGTGGTGCTGGCAAAGACCCAGTCCCGTTTTACCCGTGATATGGAGCTGGTGGAAAAATACCTCCACGGAAAGTTCATGGAGTGGGGCATCCGGTTCATTGCGGTGGTGGACCATGTGGATACCGACGATACCGCCAACAAAAAGTCCCGGCAGATCAACGGTCTGATCAACGAGTGGTATCTGGAGGATCTGTCCGTCAATGTCCGTTCGGTGCTGGACCACAAGCGGAAGGAGGGGCAGTACATTGCCTCCTTTGCGTTGTATGGCTACCGGAAAGACCCAGCGGTGAAGGGGAGACTTCAGATCGACCCGGAGGCGGCGGAGGTGGTGAAGCGGATCTACGCCATGGCTCTCCGCGGCGTGGGAGCCCACAAGATCGCACAGATTTTGAACGAGGAGGGGGTGCCGAGCCCCACGGCGTACAAGCAGCAGAACGGAGACCGCTGCCACCTGACTCGGAAAACGCCCTATGAGCCGCTGTGGAGCAGCGGGACCATCTACCAGATGCTCCACAACCAGACCTATGCCGGGGATCTGGTGCAGGGGCGGCACAAAAGGGTGAGCTATAAATCCAAGCGGACGGTCTGGCTCCCCAAGTCTCAGTGGATCGTGGTGGAGAACACTCACGAAGCCATCATCGACAAGGATACCTACGCTATGGTGCAGCGGACGATGCAGGGCCGCACCCGCAGCGGCGTCGGCGGCATGATCCACCCTTTGGCACGGAAAGTGGTGTGCAGCTGCTGCGGCTGCATCATGGAGCAGACCGGCCGGCCGCCCAAGGCAGATGGCACCCGTGTGCGCTATGTCCGCTGCCGGATGCACCAGCGTGACCCCGGGCGGTGCGGGAACAGGACCTGCACCAACCTGAATGACCTGCAGGAGCTGGTGCTCCGGCGCATCCGGGAATATGCAGAGGACTACTTCGACCCGGAAAAGGTGGAGCTGCCCCGGAGGGATGACCCGGTGCGGCAACAAGCGCAGCGCAGTGAGCTGAAACGGCTGAAAAGCGAGGTAGAACGGCGCCGCAGGGCTGTGCAGCAGCTGTATCTGGATAAGGTGTCCGGTTTGATTGACGCCGTCCAGTTTTCGGAAATGAACCAGTCTTTTCTGAAAGAAGTGAAAAAGGCAGAGACACGGATCAATGCATTGGAGGCGGAACTGGAACAACAGCAGGAAGAGACCGGCGTGGTGCAGGCGCAAATGCAGCGTGTCCGAGAACTGGCACAGGTTTCGCATCTGACCCGCGAACTTGTTGTGCTGCTGGTGGACCGTGTAGTGGTCGGGCCGAAGGATGCACGGATGGGTGGGCAAAAAATCACGATCGAATGGAATTTTTGAGCGAAAAAGCTCTGGATGACCCGTTGGGTTATTTTCGTCCGGCCAGGTAGGGTAGACTTCGCTGGATGCAACATTGGCGATATAGTCCCGGAAGGAGACAGTCACATTGCGGGCGGATGCCGCAGGCCTGCCCAGATGCACCGTGATGTTTTTGGGAATGATAACTCTGTCCAGCACCCGGGGCACGCAGTTTTGCACCGGCTCCGGGCCGCTGCCGCCGTCTCCGGTGAAAAGCGAATGCTCCGGGATGACCACCGGCACATTCGGGATATCGCGGCCTTCCTCGGTATCGGGGATCATCTCCGGCTGGGCAAGGGTGACCTGCCCGGCAAAGATCTGCACGCCCTGAATGCGCACGGTGCGGTAGCCTGCTTTTGCGGCAGTCAGATCCACAACGGCATAGGGCCGGATGGTGTTGTCCTCCTGCAGGGACAGCGCACAGGAGGGGGCTTCAATGGAGAGGTCGGCAGCGGTGCCGGTCTCGTCGGTGATACGCTGAGCGGTAAAGCCGTTGCCGGACACGGTGACGAGAACACCCTCGATGGGCGAGGACTGACGTGCACCGAAAGCCTGAATGCGTAGAATGCCGGTGTTTTTCATAGGCGGATGCTCCTTTGCTGTAAAAGTGGTATCGCTTCTCTCACAGCGTATTCCACTGCGCCGCCGCGCGTGAATGGGGCTTTTCTTTTGCAGCAGAGGAGTGTATACTGGAAGCAGTTAGGCGGGTGCGCCCACTCCGGCAGGATGACGCGAAGCCATGGTCTAAAGTGCAGGCTGCAATTAGGATCGACGATGCACCACTACGGGAAGTGCGAGGGCTTCTCACGCTGGATGGACTGGCGAGCGGAAGCAGGACGGAGTGGGCGCACCTGCCGTTCGGACAGCCTATGATAAGAAGCATAAAGGAGAATACAGCAATGCAGGCAACCATTCACAATGAATTTTTGACCTTGACTGTGGATACCCACGGTGCCGAAGCCGTCAGCCTGAAAAATGCGGCGGGGGAAGAGCTGCTCTGGCAGGCCGACCCGGCAGTGTGGAAGCGCCACGCACCCATTCTGTTCCCGTGGACGGGCAAGCTGCCCGGCGGCACCTTTGAGGCGGGCGGCAAAACGTACAAGGGCGGTCAGCACGGCTTTGCCCGCGATGTGGAGCACACCCTGCTCAAGGCCGAGGGCGACACCATCCAGTTGGAGCTGAGCTCGGATGATGCCATCAAAGCCGAACGCTTCCCCTTCGACTTTGTGCTCACCAGCACCTTCCATCTGGACGGCAAGACCGTGCACCATACGCTGACGGTGCGCAACCCCGGCACCGAAGAGCTACGCTTTGGCATCGGCTATCACCCGGCGTTCAACATCCCCTTTGATGCACAGCACACCACCACGGATTACGAGTTCCGGTTCGACCAGCCGGAAAGCCCGGTCATTCTGGATGCCCGCCCGAACGGCCTGCTGTCTGGCAAGTGCTATTATCAGTGGAAGAACCAGCAGGCCATCCAGCTGACGGATGATCTGTTCGCAAACGACAGCTTTTGCATGGCGGGCCTGCGCACCAAGACCATTGGCATCTATGAGAAAGGCACCGGCCGCAAGATCACCTGCAGGGTGGAGGGCTACCCCTATTCGCTCATCTGGTCGGCTCCCGCAAAGCCGGTGCGGTTTGTGTGCATCGAGCCATGGCACAGCCTGCCCGCCGCCGAGACTGACCCGCAGGCGTGGAGCCAGCGTGCAGCCGCCGCCTGCCTTGCCCCGGGTGAAAGCTGGGAGACCACCCTGAGCACCACATTTGACCGCTGAAAAAGGTGAATGACAAAACCCTCTCAGGCGCTAACGCGCCAGCGATGACGGAAGGAGTTCTGCAAACAGCATAAAAGCTCCCGGAACATCGAAATGCTCCGGGAGCTTTTATGCTGTCATCAAAAGGAAAGCTTAGTACGCCACGCCCCAGTAGACCATGGTCTTGGCGGGCTTGCCGCAGCAGGGGCACACATCGCTCAGGTGTTCCTGCTCAAACGGCATGCAGCGGCTGGACAGGCCGACTTCTTCCTTCATCTTCATTTCGCAGGCAAGGTCGCCGCACCACATGGTCTTGATGTAGCCGGTGTTTGCCTTGGCCAGCTCCTTCACCTCGTCCATGGTGGTGGCAGCCCAGGTGCGCTTCTCGCGGTTGGCAAGAGCACGCTCGTACAGGTCCTTGCGCAGAGCTTCCAGCTGTGCGGGGATCGCAGTCTCCAGCTCGTCCAGAGAGACGAAGACTTTTTCGCGGGTATCGCGGCGCACCAGCACGCACTGGTTCTTTTCCAGATCCTTGGGGCCGATCTCCAGACGCAGGGGCACGCCCTTCATCTCCCACTGGGAGAACTTCCAGCCCGGGGCATTGTCGCTGTCGTCCAGCTTCACGCGGGCATACTTGCTGATCTTCTCGGCCAGCTCGGCAGCCTTCTCGGAAACGCCGGGCTTGTGGGCTGCGATGGGCACTACGACCACCTGAATGGGGGCCACTGCCGGGGGCAGGATCAGGCCGTCGTCGTCGCCGTGGGTCATGATGATAGCGCCCACCAGACGGGTGGAAACGCCCCAGCTAGTCTGGAACGGATGATGCAGCTGGTTGTCGCGGCCGGTAAAGGTCACGTCATAAGCCTTGCTGAACTTATCGCCAAAGTAGTGGCTGGTGCCGCTCTGCAGGGCCTTGCCGTCCTTCATCATGGCCTCGATGGTATAGGTGGCCTCGGCACCGGCAAACTTTTCCTTGTCGGTCTTGCGGCCCTTCACCACGGGGATGGCCAGATCCTGCTCACAGACATCTGCATAACAGTTCAGCTGCTGCTGGGTCTCAGCCTCAGCCTCGGCGGCAGTCTCGTGGATGGTGTGGCCTTCCTGCCACCAGAACTCGCGGCTGCGCAGGAAGGGGCGGGTGGTCTTTTCCCAGCGGACAACGCTGCACCACTGGTTGTACTTCATGGGAAGCTCGCGGTAGCTGTGCAGCACGCGGGACCAGTGGTCGCAGAACATGGTCTCGCTGGTGGGACGCACGGCCAGACGCTCTTCCAGCTTGTCGGAACCGCCCATCGTGACCCACGCCACCTCCGGCGCGAAGCCATTGACCAGTTCGCCTTCCTTCTGCAGCAGGCTTTCCGGGATCAGCACGGGCATTGCCACGTTCTCATGGCCGGTGGCCTTGAAGCGGGCATCCATGTCCTTCTGGATCAGCTCCCAGATGGCCTGACCGTAGGGGCGCAGGATGATGAAACCCTTCACGCTGGAGTACTCCACCAGCTCTGCCTTCACGCAGATATCGGTGTACCACTGTGCGAAGTTCTCTTCCTGGCTGGTGATCGCCTGTACGAGCTTCTTTGAATCTTTTGCCATTTTTGCTTTTTCCTCCTAAGGCCGTGCGCCAAACGGCTTGCGTTCCGCACGAACCATATTAAAAGCCCCGTCCATGCAGTGCGGCCGGGTGCCGCACCAGAAGGC
Source organism: Faecalibacterium sp. AF10-46 (assembly GCF_003604105.1). Taxonomy (NCBI): domain Bacteria; kingdom Bacillati; phylum Bacillota; class Clostridia; order Eubacteriales; family Oscillospiraceae; genus Faecalibacterium; species Faecalibacterium sp. AF10-46. The sequence goes on from NZ_QVGY01000001.1 coordinate 193,554, forward strand.
AGGGCTTTTTGACTGAATCAGTTCTGCGCGTGGCTGTCCACAAAGTTTACCACATCGCCCACGGTGCGCAGGGACTCGATGGCATCGTCCGGCACCTCAATGCCAAACTCATCCTCCAGCGTCATCACCATATCCACGATATCCAGACTGTCGGCCTCAAAATCGCTCATGATGTCACTGTCCATCGTGATCTTTGCCGGGTCAACATCCAGCTGCTCCGCCAGCAATGCACGGATTTTTTCAAAAGTATCCATTCCTGTGGTCTCCTTTTTGCAGTTGTTTTGCCTGTCCTGTACACCGGTGCCGTGCATGCGGCTGCCGTGACGGATGCACCCGCAGATGCTGCGCGGCCCCGGACTGTACAAAACTCTCTCTTTTTTTATATCCCATGCCATGCGTATTGTCAAGCCCTGTTTTCCATTCTGACAGATTCCTTTGCGAAAAATTGCCGGAAAGGTGCATTTTCGCTTGACAGGAGCGCCCCGGTTTCTTATCATTATAGAGTAGCGAGTTTATAGGGACTGACCACAAGTCCCATGAAGGAGTTTTGAGCATGAAGCTTTCATTTACCAAAATGCAGGGCTGCGCCAACGATTATATCTATCTGGACTGCCGCAAAAGCGGTGTGCCGGAGAACATTGCAGCCCTTTCCGAAAAATTGTCCCGGCGGCATTTTTCCATTGGTGCGGACGGCATCATCTGCATCTGTGCTGCGCAGACGGCGGGTGCGGACGGCATGATGCGCATCTTCAACGCAGACGGCAGCGAGGGCAGGATGTGCGGCAACGGTATCCGCTGTGTGGCTGAATGGCTGTACACCCACGGCATTGCCAAAGAGACCCTTGCCATTGATACCCTCAGCGGCCTGAAGACCGTCACCCACAAGGGTGCGGGCCTGTGGCAGGTGGAGATGGGCGCTTACAGTGCCATGCCTGCCAGCCTGCCTGCTGTGAACATGGGCGAAGAACCGCTTGTGGACAAAGAACTGACCGTGGACGGCAAAACGTGGCATGTGACCTGCATCAGTGTGGGCAACCCCCACTGTGTGACCGTGGTGGAGGATGTGGACAGCCTGAAGCTGGAAGAGATCGGCCCGGCCTTTGAGCACCACGCAAACTTCCCGGAGCGCATCAACACCGAGTTCGTGCAGGTGGTGGATCCCACCCACCTGAAGATGCGGGTGTGGGAGCGCGGCAGCGGCGAGACATGGGCCTGCGGCACCGGCACCTGCGCCACCGTGGCGGCCCTGACCGAGCTTGGCATCTGCCCGGCAGGCGAGGACATCCATGTGCAGCTGCGCGGCGGTGTGCTGACCATCCGGGTATTGCCCGGCAGACAGCTGCTGATGACCGGCACCGCCGAGACCGTGTGCGAAGGTATCACAGAAGTTTAAAAAGAATGTTCGCTGCCGCCGTCCGGCGGCGGAGAACATGATACAAAGATGAATCGAGGGAAAGTAACCATGAAGATGAACAAGCATTACAACGAGCTGAAGGCAAGCTACCTGTTTGTGGACATTGCCCACAAGGTGGCCGCTTATCAGGAGGCACACCCGGAGAAGGAGATCATCCGTCTGGGCATTGGCGACGTGACCCAGCCGCTGGCAAAGTGTGTGGTCAAGGCCATGCACGATGCAGCCGATGAGATGGGCACCAAGGAAGGCTTCCACGGTTATGGCCCAGAGCAGGGCTACCCCTTCCTCAAACAGGCCATTCAGGGCTACTACGCAGGCCGCGGCACCCAGCTGGCAGAGGATGAAATTTTCATCTCTGATGGTGCAAAGAGCGATCTGGCCAACGTACTGGGCCTGTTCGATGTGGACAACACCGTGCTGGTGCCGGACCCCGTTTATCCCACCTACGTGGACGATAACGTGACCGATGGCCGCAAGATCATCTACAGCCGCACCAGTCAGGAGAACGGCTTCCTGGGAATGCCGGATGAGAATGTGAAGGCTGACATCATCTATATCTGCAGCCCCAATAACCCCACCGGTGCCGCCTACACCCGCGACCAGCTCAAGGCATGGGTGGACTACGCCAAGAAGAACGATGCCATCATCCTGTACGATGCTGCATACGAGTGCTTCATCTCCGACGAGAACCTCGCCCGCAGCATCTTCGAGATCGAGGGTGCACGCGAGTGTGCCATTGAAATTTGCTCCTTCTCCAAGATCGCAGGCTTCACCGGCACCCGCTGCGGCTACACTGTGGTGCCCAAGGAGCTGGAGCGCGAGGGCATGAACATCAATAAGCTGTGGCTGCGCCGCCAGACTACCAAGTTCAACGGTGTGCCTTACGTGGTGCAGCGCGCCGCCGCTGCGGTGTTCACCGAGAGCGGCATGGCCGAGATCCAGCAGAATTTGGACTACTACCGCAAGAATGCCAAGGTCATCGCAGACGCTCTGGACGAGTGCGGCGTGTGGTACTGCGGCGGCAAGAACAGCCCCTACATCTGGCTGCGCTGCCCCGGTAACATGAAGAGCTGGGAGTTCTTCGACTGGCTGCTGGAAAACTGCGGCGTGGTCGGTACCCCGGGCGTGGGCTTCGGCGAGTGCGGCGAGGGCTACTTCCGCCTGACCGCTTTCGGTGACGCCGAAAAGACCAAGATGGCCGCCGAGCGCATTAAGACCGCCATCAAGGCACTGTAAAACCTAAAAAATGCACCTGCTGTCCGTTTTGGACGGCGGGTGTATTTTTTTTGCGCATTCTCTTGACAAATCCGTATCTACTGTATATACTGTGCATATACAGACAAAACATAAGAGCCAAAGGAGCAGCCGATGGAACTGTTTATCAACAACAAAAGCGGCGCGCCTATCTATGACCAGATCTACAACCAGATCAAGCAGCAGATCATCAGCGGGGCTTTGCAGCCGGACGAGGCCATGCCCTCCATCCGGGGGCTGGCACGGGATCTGCGCATCAGCGTCATTACCACAAAGCGTGCCTACGATGAACTGGAAAAAGAGGGCTTCCTTTACGCAGTACCGGCAAAGGGCTTTTTTGTAGCCCCTAAAAACACCGAGCTGCTGCGGGAAGAGAACCTGAAAAAAATTGAAGCGCACCTCACCGAAGCTGTGAAGCTGTCCGCATCCTGCGGGCTGAGCAGGGAAGAGCTGCGGGAGATGTTGGAACTGCTGTGGGAGGGCTGAACATGAACGCACTGGAACTGCGTGGACTTACAAAACACTATAAGGACTTTACCCTCGGACCGCTGGATCTGACACTGCCCGGCGGCACCATCTGCGGCCTGATCGGCGAGAACGGCGCAGGCAAAAGCACCACCATCAAATTGATTCTGGACATGGTGCAGCGGGACGGCGGTACCGTGACCATCCTTGGCAGGGACAGCCGCACCGCTTCTGTCCGCAGCAAGGAGGAAATCGGCGTGGTGCTGGGCAGCGAGGGCATTCCCCTGTGCCTGAATGCGGTGCAGGCGGGCAAGGTGATGGCGGGCATCTACCGCAACTGGGACGCTGCCGCCTATGCGGAGCTGTGCCAAAAATTCGGTCTGCCGGACAAAAAGCAATACAAGGACTACTCTACCGGCATGAAGATGAAGCTGTGCATTGCCGTGGCGCTGGCGCACCACCCGAAGCTGCTGCTATTGGACGAAGCCACCAACGGGCTGGATCCGGTGGTGCGGGACGAGGTGACCGACCTGCTGCTGGACTTTACCCGGGACGAAAACCACTCTATCCTTATCTCCTCCCACATCGTCAGCGACTTGGAAAAGCTGTGCGATACCATCGCCTTCCTGCACAAGGGCAGGCTGCTGCTCTATGAGGAAAAGGACACCTTGCGGGAGGAATACGCCCTGTGGCATGGCACGGCGGCGCAGCTGGCGGCACTGGATACGCGGGTGTACGGCAAGCGGGTCACCCCCTACGGAGTCGAGGCGCTTGTGCGCCGGGATGCAATGCCCGCCGGAGCAGAGCTTGCCCCGGTAAGCATTGAGGAATTGTTTGTGTTGATGGTGAAAGGGGAAGATGTGCAATGAAGGGTCTGCTGTTAAAGGATGTCTATCAGATGTGGTACTATACCAGAGTGATCATTCTGGCAGCGGTGGTCATGATGCTGGTGGGAGTGTTTGGCATGAAGGAAGGCTCTAATTTCTTTATGCTGTACGGTGGGTTTTTGCTGGGGATATTCCCCATGACATTGCTGGCCTACGACCAGAACAGCCGGTTCAGTGCTTACAGTGCCGCCCTGCCGGTGACAAAAGAGCAGCTGGTGGGCAGCAAATACCTGATCGGCTTGGGTGCTATGGCACTGTCGGAGCTGCTGAGCATGGCAGCGCTGGCAGCAGCACAGCTGCTCTGGGGTACGGTAACCGTGCAGATCACCGTGGCGACCCTGCTTCAGGTAGCGATGCTGACCCTGCTGGGCAACATGATCCTGCTGCCGCTGACCTACCGCTTTGGCTACGAGAAGGCAAGGTATGTGTATTATCTTTGCATCGGTGTGCTGGCCTGCTTGATGGGCATTGCTGTGTCCTCCGGTGGAATCCTGTTGAACAGCATCCTGCCTGCCCATGGTTCGCTGTTGGTGCTGGTTGTCGTGCTGGCGGCGGCGCTGGCGCTGTATGCTCTCTCGTGGCGGCTGTCCGTTGCATGGTACGGAAAGGCAGAGCAGTAAAATGAAGAAAAGTCAAATCGCGGGCATCCTGTTCGGCGTTGCCATGGGCGTTTTGTTCAGCGTGACACTGGGAACAGTGGGTTTTGTGCTGGGCGCCAGCTTTGCAATTCTGGGCATGGTGATGTTCAAAGGATTGGATGACCCACAGGATAAAAAGTAAGCTGCAAAAAAGAGCGCCGCCCCTGCAGGAGAATCTTCTCTGGCAAGGGCGGCGCTGTATTTATTTTTCGGGCTTTTCGGCGTTTTTCTGTGCGTCTTCCAGCTCCTCCACCCGCTTTTGCAGAGCGGTGATCTTGTCGTCCATTTTCAGGAACGTCCACACCAGAACAGCCAGCACCACCGCAGGCGGAACCACCATCAGCAGGGACTGCTGGCACCAGAGCAGCAGCGAATAGCCGCCGAACACGGTAAAGAGGAACACGGCAAACAGGCTTGCAGCCAGTACAGCAAAAAATCCCATATAAATGCCCTCTCTCGGCTTATTCCTCGGTCTCGTCCTCATCGTCCGGGTCCAGCTCGATGCTGAACGCGGCTTTCTTCAGTTTGCCGCAGCCCTGCGCCTTCAGGCCGGATTTATAGGGCTCTCCGGCCAGATACAGGGCAAACCGCCCCTCGCACAGCATTCCGGCAATGCTGGTGCCTGCGGTGCCCACGGTGGTGTCGGTGGCTTCGTCGGTGGGCTTTGTCGGGGTCAGCTCTGCAAGGCTCACCTCAAACAGCTCGCTGCCGTCCAGATCGGTCTCCAGCGTGATGTGGTTGTCGTGGCGCTGAAACAGCGCTTTATCGGAAGTCAGCGGTGTGACGGTGCTCACAGTGACCACAGCCTTTTCGCCGTCGATGCGGGTGCGTCCGGCGGGCAGGGTGGTGATGTCCCGCGCCATGATATACTCAATGACGGTGTCGAGGTTGTCGCTCACGCCCAGATAGTTGGGCAGATTGTTCAGGGTATCGTAGATCATAGTGGTGCTCCTCCACAAGCGGCCTCGCCCTCTCCGTCACGTTCCGTGACACCTCTCCCAAAGGGAGAGGCTTTGGCAAAACCGGAGACTTTATCATTCTGCCAAGGGCTCCCACTTTGGGGGAGCTGTCGAACGAAGTGAGACTGAGAGGGCGAGGAAGCTGTCCTTTATAAAATTCTTTATTCTGCGTCCTTCGGGTCGGTCATCAGCTCTTTGATGCTGGGCACCACGCCGCCCAGATTCTGAAGCTCCGAAGGAATGATGATCTTGGTTGCCTTGCCGTTGGCCACCTTGGCCAGAGCTTCCAGACTGCGGATGGCCAGAACCTTATCGCTGGGCATGGCCTCGTTCAACAGGCGGATGGCATCGGCGTTGGCCTTCTGCACGGCCAGAATGGCCTGTGCTTCGCCCTCGGCTTCCAGAATGCGCTGCTGCTTCACAGCATCTGCACGCAGGATGGCGGCTTCCTTTTCGCCCTCAGCGGCGGTAATGGCGGCCTGCTTTTCGCCGTCGGCTTTCAGGATGACGGCGCGCTTCTCGCGCTCAGCCTTCATCTGTTTCTCCATGGCTTCCTGAATTTCACGCGGCGGGATGATGTTCTTCACCTCCACGCGGTTCACCTTGATGCCCCACTTGTCGGTGGCTTCATCCAGGATGGCGGTGATCTTGCCGTTGATGACATCGCGGCTGGTCAGGGTGTGGTCCAGCTCCATTTCGCCGATGATGTTGCGCAGGGTGGTGGCGGACAGACTTTCGATTGCCGCAATGGGCTGGTTGACACCGTAGGTGTAGAGCTTGGCATCCATCACCTGAAAGAACACCACGGTATCGATCTGCATGGTAACGTTATCGCGGGTGATGACCGGCTGAGGGGGAAAGTCTGCCACCTGCTCCTTCAGGCTCACCTTTTTGGCGATGCGCTCGATGAAGGGAATCTTAATGTGCAGGCCTGCCGACCATGTGTCGGAGTAGCTGCCCAGCCGCTCAACGACATACACCTTGGACTGGGGCACGATGACGATATTGGTGATGATCACCAGCAGGACGACAAAGACCAGCGCGAGGATCAGAAAAAACATGACCATAGTGGTTCTCCTTTTTCAGATGGGTGCAACGTTTCAGCGCAGAACGCAGATCACGCTCTGCGGCTTTCGGTCAATACGGGCTCCACGATGAGCAGGGTGCTGTGCAGTTCGGTCACACGGCAGCGCTGCCCGGGGGTGAGAATGTCGCCGGGAGTGGCGCAGCGGGCATTCCAGTCCACGCCGTCCAGCCGCACACGACCCGGCAGGTCGGCGGTGATCGTGGTCAGCACGGTGGCCTCCCGGCCAAGGTTGCGGTCGCCATTGGTGGGGGTGGTTTTCTGGCGCAGCTTTGCAGCCAGCGGCCGGAACGCCAGCAGGCACAGAATGCTTACCACGATGAACACCAGAGCCTGCGCCCGGAACGAATCCGTGAACAGGCAGGTGAGCAGGGCGGCAGCTGCGCCGACGGCGAACCAGACGGAGGTCATGCTGAAGGTGGAAGCCTCCAACAGCAAAAAGCCCACCACGGCAGCCAGCCAGAGAAATGGAACAGGATTCATGGTTCTCCCTCCTTATGCCCCTATTATAGAGTATCCCCCGGGTGGAAGGTCAAGCGTTTTTTACTGGAACGTTGCACAGAAAACGAAATAAAGAACAAAATAAATGAAAAACAGTGCAAGATGTAGTTTGCGGATACGGCCCTTTGTGTGAAAATGCAACAACGGGCGGCCCGCAGGCTGCCCGTTGTTGCGAAAATAAAAGATAAAATTTCCTCTGAATATGCCCAGAGCGAACGCGGCGGGCATTCAAATCGCTTTTACTTGATATCGTAATAGCTGTGGTTCGGGTTATGCCCGTTCTCCTCCACCACGATGGTAAAGCCCATGGGGTTCACCTCCGTGTGTTTGCCGGAAGCCAGCGGCTCCACGATGATGTGCTCCGAGCGGTTTACGATGATCTCGGCTGTTTCCGCTTCGCCTACGCGCTGGTAGTGCAGGATGCCGTCCTGCGCCCGCAGCACCCGCAGCTCACCGGTGCGGAAGGCCTCGCAGCTGTGGCGCAGCTGCGCCAGCTGGGCAAGCACCGGCTTCAGGCGCTTTTCGTGGCTGTCCCAGCAGAAGAAGGCACGGTTGAAGGGGTCGCGGTAGCCCTGCATCCCGATCTCATCACCGTAGTACAGGCAGGGCACGCCGGGCAGCGTGTAGATGATGGCATAGGCCATGCGCAGGCGCAGCATCCCTTCCTCGTAGGCTTCGCCGGTCACACAGCGGCCGCTCTGCCACTCGCGGCCACGGCCATTGGAGGGCTCGTCCGCGATGACGGTGAGGGCGCGTTCGGTGTCGTGGGTGGAGAGAAAGTTCAGCGCAGTGTCCATGGCAGGGGCGGGGTAGTGCTCACAGATGGACAGAATTTCGCCCATGGCCTGCTCGGCGGGCTTACCCTTTACAAAGTCCAGCACAGCGTTCTTGAAGGGGTAATTCATCACGCTGTCCAGCCCCTTGCCCAGCAGGTAGGTGCGGCGCTGGCCAAAGCCGTATTTGGTGGTGGCATCCTCCCACACCTCGCCCAGCAGGAACTTATCCGGGCTGACCCGCTTGACAGCGGCGCGGATCTTTTCAATAAAATCGTCCGGCAGCTCGTCGGCCACATCCAGACGGAAGCCTGCGGCACCGCGCCGCAGCCATGTGTCAATGACACCGCCCTCGCCGGTGATGAACTCCACATAGGAGGGGGTCTCTTCGTTCACCTCGGGCAGGGTCTCGAAGCCCCACCAGCTGCGGTAGCCGCCCTTATACTTGGGGTCAAAATCGTACCAGCTGCGGTAGGGGGAGTTGGGGTCGCGGTAAGCACCGCCGTCACCATAGCGGCCTTCGCGGTTGAAATAGCGGCTGTCGGAACCGGTGTGGCTGAACACACCGTCCAGCACGATGCCAATGCCGTACTTAGCGGCCTCGCGGCAGAGCACCTCGAACTCCTCGTTGGTGCCCAGCAGCGGGTCTACGTTGAGATAGTCGGCGGTGTTGTAGCGGTGGTTGGAGTGTGCCTCAAAGATGGGGTTGAGGTAAAGGTAGTCCACCCCCATCTCTCGCAGGTAGGGCAGCTTGATGCGGATGCCTTCCAAATCGCCGCCGAAATAGTCCTCGTTCAGATGGCCGCCGGTCTCGTTGGGCTGCCAGAAGGGTTCGGCGTGTTTGTCGGCCTGATACAGCCGGTCCGGGAAAGGCATGGGCTTGTTCTCAATGCCCTCGCAGAACCGGTCCGGGAAGATCTGATAGAACACCTTGCCCTTGATGCACTCCGGGGTCTGGAAACCGGTATCGTAGACGGTAATCTGCCACTTTTCGCCTTCCTGCCAGCTGACAACGCCGCAGTTGTCCGGCCCGCGGTAGATGCGGCGGAAGTCGGTGTAGAGGTCGAAGTAGTAGAAGTACAGGCCCGGGTCGTTCAGCGGCAGCTCCACGGAAAAGTGGTTCTGCTGGGGGGTCTGGCCGTCGAACTTCATGCGGTAGTGCACCGGCACGTCATATTTTCCCTCCTTCTGGAGCACCAGATGAGGATCGACATAGCCCAGCTCTTCCGGGATGCAAAGGGTCAGGCGTACGGACTGCCCGGCCCGCACTGCACCAAAGGGCTGCTTGAAATAGGGGTCATAGCTATTGAACAGACAAGACAAAGCAGGGTCGTCCTTTCTCAAAAAAGCCCCGGCGGGCCAAACGCCGCCGGGGCAGATGGATTTTTTAAGGGAAAATTACTTGCCCATGGGCACCGGGGAAGCGTACCAGATGTCGCGTGCGTAGTCCAGCACGGCGCGGTCGGCGCTGAAGATGCCGCTGTTGGCGGTGTTCTTCAGGCTCATCTGTGCCCACTTCTCACGGTCGCCATACAGCTTCTGCAGGTCGGCCTGTGCACGGCGGTAATCCTTGAAGTCGGCCATGACCATGTACGGGTCGCTGGTGCGCAGGTTCTCGGTCACCTCGTGGAAGTTCTCACCGTTCCAGCCACGCTCCAGGAAGTTCAGGGTGTAGTTGGCCACGTCGTCGCCCGTGATAAAGGCGTTGGGATGGTAGCCCACCTGCTTGAGGTTGTTCACCTCGGGGGTCAGCATACCGAAGATCAGCTCGTTCTCCTTGCCGGCAGCGTCTGCGATCTCCACGTTTGCGCCGTCCAGAGTGCCCAGAGTGATAGCGCCGTTCAGCATGAACTTCATGTTGCCGGTACCGGAAGCCTCGGTGCCTGCCAGAGAGATCTGCTCAGAGACCTCGGCAGCGGGCATCAGGTGTTCGCTCAGAGAGACGCAGTACTCTTCCAGATAGACCACGCGCAGCTTGTCGCGCACAGCGGGGTCGTTGTTGATGAGGTCGCCCAGCTTGCAGATCATGCGGATCATCTGCTTTGCCATGTAGTAGCCGGGAGCAGCCTTTGCACCGAAGATATAGGTCTTGGGGATGAAGTCGGCGTTGGGGTTCTCTTTCAGGTACAGGTACTGGGCAGCGATGTTCAGCGCGTTCAGGTGCTGGCGCTTGTACTCGTGCATACGCTTGACCTGACAGTCAAAAATGGAGTTCGGGTCGATGACCTGACCGGTGCTCTTTGCCAGATAGTTGGCAAAGCTGGTCTTGTTCTCCAGCTTGATCTCGTTCAGGCGCTTGAGAACGGTCTTGTCGTTCTCGAACTTGTTCAGCTTGGACAGATCGGAAGCATCATGCTTGTAGCCGTCGCCGATGGTCTCGTCCAGCAGCTTGCACAGGCCGGGGTTAGAGGCCAGCAGCCAGCGGCGGTAAGCGATGCCGTTGGTCACGTTCTTGAAGGCCTGCGGCTTGAACAGGTAGTAATCGTGGAAGACGCTGTCCTTGATGATCTCACTGTGCAGCTTGGACACGCCGTTGATGCTGTTGGCGGTGTAGGCGCAGATGTTTGCCATGCGCACCTGATTGTCGCCGATCAGTGCCATATAGTCGATCTTGCCCTTGTCGCCGGGGAAGACCTTCTCCAGCTCTGCGCGGGCGCGGCGGTCCATCTCCACCACGATCTGGTAGATGCGGGGCAGGGTCATCTTGAAGATGTCCACGTTCCACTTTTCCAGAGCCTCAGCCATGACGGTGTGGTTGGTGTAGGAGAAGACCTTCTGGCAGATGTTGAAGGCTTTGTCCCAGCCAAAGCCGCACTCATCCAGCAGAATGCGCATCATCTCGGGGATGGCCAGAGTGGGGTGGGTGTCGTTCAGCTGGATGGCCACCTTGTCGGGCAGGTTCTCGAGGGTCGCATAGCTGGACAGGTGGTTCTGGACGATATCGCCGATGGATGCGGCAGACAGGAAGTACTGCTGGCGCAGGCGCAGGATCTTGCCCTCAACATGGTTATCGTTGGGGTACAGCACCTTGGAGATCAGCTCTGCATTGGCGTTCTTGCTCATTGCAGTGTTGTAGTTGCCCAGAGAGAAGCTGGACATATCGAAGTCCGGGGCCTTTGCCTGCCACAGGCGCAGCTTTGCAACGCCCTTGCCGTCGTAGCCCTGCACATACATATCAGAGGGAACAGCCATGACGCTGTTGTAGTTGGTGTGCTGGATATAGTGGAAGCCGTTGTCCCAGTTCTCGTGGATCTCGCCGTCAAAGCGCACTTCCACAGCCTGATCGGGGTGGCTCTTCAGCCAGACCTGACCGCCGGGCAGCCAGTTGTCGGCACGCTCCTGCTGCCAGCCGTCCACGATCTTCTGCTTGAAGATGCCGTACTCGTACAGGATGGAGTAGCCGGTGCCGCAGATGCCGGTGGTGGCCATGCCGTCCAGATAGCAGGCAGCCAGACGGCCCAGACCGCCGTTGCCCAGACCTGCATCCGGCTCTTCCTCAAAGATGCTGTCAATGCTGATATCAGCGTCGGACAGGGCCTTTTTTGCCACCTCGTCCAGACCCAGGTTCAGCAGGCTGGTCTTCAGGCTGCGGCCCATCAGGAACTCCATGCACAGGTAATACACCTGCTTGGTGCCGGTGCCAATGGCCTTGGACTGGAACTTCTTGTGGTTCTCACTCATCATCTGGCGGCAGATCAGAGCCAGAGAGCGGTAGATCTGCTGGTTGGAAGCAACGCTCAGCTCCACGCCGTACTCGCTGGTGAGCTTGTCCTGAAGAAGTTTACCGAATTCTTTCGATGTCATAAAGGTACTCCTATCCGCATAAGTTTTCAGCTTTGCTAAAATAATTGAAATAATTGGCGCCTGCAGGCACTTTCCCTCACTTGCTCTGCCGCCAACATGACAAAGATATTATAATATGGCAGAATGACAAATGCAAGGAATCAGGGCATTTTTTCCGTAACTGACATTTTTTTATTGAACTTTCTGATAAATATGCCAAAATTTCAAAAAATACACTTTTTCTTGATGCTTATTTATATTATAATAGAGAAAGAAAGCTGTGTTCCGAAACATTTTCGGGGACAAACTCCGGGAGAAATGTGCCGGGTAACTCGCCCGGCGGGTGACAAGACACCAAAACGGTACCGGGAACGGTGCCGTTTCCCGGCAAAAATCAGAAGATCACTGCCCGCTGCGGGCAGAAAAGGATAAAAAGGGGAAACAGATATGGTCAACAAGGTACGGGTGAACATTGCAGGTACGCCGTATGCCATTGCTACGACGGACCCGGAAAAATATATTTTGTCGCTGGCGAAAAAGCTGGATGAAGACATCACCAAGCTTTTGGACGACAATGCGAATCTTTCGGTGACGAAGGCGGCGGTGTTCTGCGCCATGGATTATCTGGACGAATACCGCAAGAGCACCGGCAGTGCTGAGAATATGCGCAGCCAGATCCAGGATTACATTGCGGATGCCACCCGCGCAAAGCTGGCGGAAGATAAGGTCAAAGCAGAGAATGAGGTGCTGCGGCGGGAAGCTGCCGCCCTGCGCGAACAGCTGGAAAAGATGCGCAATAAGGAAGTCCGGCGCGAGGAGCGCGCCCAGCAGGCGGCACAGCAGTCTCTTGCAGAGGGCGAAGCGGACAAGGCAGAATAAGCCGTTTACAGGATAAAGGAGAAGTATGTCAAAGATCGAGATCCTTGCCCCGGTGGGCAACAAAGAAATGCTGCGTGCCGCTGTGTTCAGCGGTGCCGACGCAGTGTATCTGGGTTTTTCGGGTTTCAATGCCCGCACCAGTGCCGACAATTTTAACGCGGATACGCTGAAAGATGCGGTCTCCTTCTGCCATGCGCGGGGCGTGGCTGTGCATGTGGCGCTGAACACCACCGTCTATGGCGGCGAACTGCCCGCGCTGGAACAGGCCATCCGTGCCGTTGCAGCCAGCGGTGCCGATGCGGTCATCTGTCAGGATCTGGCAGTGGCAACGCTGATCGGTAAAATTGCACCGCAGCTGCCGCGCCACGGCTCCACCCAGATGAGCGTGCACAGCCTGCAGGGTGCGCTGGAGCTCAAGGAGCTGGGCTTCACCCGCGTGGTGCTGGCCCGTGAGCTGAGCATGCCCGAGGTGGAGTATATCACAAAGCACTGCGGCATCGAGACCGAGTGCTTCGTGCACGGCGCGCTGTGCATGTGCGTCAGCGGCCAGTGCTACATGTCGGCCTTTCTGGGCGGACGCAGCGGCAACCGCGGTTCCTGTGCCGGCCCGTGCCGCCTGCCGTTTGAGGCAAATGCCCTGCCGGAGGGCAAGCCGGGCCGCCTGCACCACCTGTCCTTAAAGGATAATTCGGTCATTGATAAGCTGGACAAGCTGCAGGCGCTTGGCGTGGCATCGGCAAAAATCGAGGGCCGTCTGCGCACGCCGGAGTATGTGGCGGCGGCAGTCAGCGCCTGTCTGGCAGGCCGCGAGGGCCGCGCCTACGACCGCGACCTGTTGAAGAATGCTTTCAGCCGTTCCGGCTTCACCTCCGGCTATCTGGATGGAAAGATCGACGGCACCATGTTCGGCGTGCGCAGCGAAGCAGATGCAGAACAGACCAAAAAGACCCTGCCCATGCTGCGGGAGCTTTACCGCCGTGAGCGCAGCCGCGTGCCGGTAAAGATGAAGCTGGAAATTGAAGAGGGTGGCGAAAAGCTCACTGTCACCGATGCAGACGGCAGCAAGGCCTTTGCCTATGGGGATGCAGAGCCGCAGCCTGCCCGTACGGATCCCACCGAAAGCCTGCACCGCAGCCTTGCCAAGACCGGCGGCACGCCTTTTGCGGTGGAAGATCAGGATATCACCGTGGAAATGGACGGCGGGACGTGGTTTATCCCGGGCGGTGCGGTGAACGAGCTGCGCCGTGAAGCGCTGGATGCCCTGCTCAAAAAGCGGGAAGTGCTGCGCCCGTGGCCCACCACCGAGGAGCATGTGCCTGCCCTGCCGCTGCGCACCCTGCCGCCCCACCGTACCCTGCGTGCCCGGTTTGAGAGCTGGGAGCAGGTGCCGGAGCGGGCGCTTGACGGCATCGAGTATCTCATCCTGCCCATTGCGCAGGCCGACCGCGTGCCCCGGGAATGGCGGGCAAAGACCCTTTTGGAACTGCCCCGGGTCATGTTTGGCAAGCTGGAAGAGGATACCGCCCGCCGCATCGCGGCCACGCAGGACGCCGGTTTTGCAGGCTATGAGGTGAGCAATATCGCCCACCTGCGCCTGTGCCGGGGCCTGCCCATGAGCGGAAGCTTTGGCCTGAACATCACGAACCAGCTGGCCGCGCAGTTCTACGCGGACAACGGCCTTGGCTCCATGCTTATCCTGCCCGAGGTGAAGGACAGCGACATCAGCACCATTGCGCCCACCCATAACGGCAGGCCGGTGCCCACCGGCGTGCTGGTGTACGGCCATATGCCGCTGATGATCACCCGTGCCTGCCCGCTGCAGAACATCCACGACTGCGCCCACTGCGACAAGACCGGCGTGCTGACCGACCGCAAGGCCAAGAAGTTCCCAGTGCGGTGCGGCCTTGGTGTGCGCACCATCTATAACCCTGTACCTATTTATATGGGGGATAAGCCGGGCGCTTTGACGGTGGACTACGGTGTGGCTTACTTCACGCTGGAAAGCCGGGAGGAAGCGGCCAAAATTCTGGAGATGATCCGCACCCATGCACCCTTTGAAGGTGATTTTACCCGTGGGTTGTATTTTAAAGGTACGAACTGAAACTCCTTCCGTCATTGCTGACGCAATGCCAGCTCCCTCCCTGAAGGAGTTGCTATAAAATCAAAACGAGGTATACTATGGAACCCATCACAGTAAAATATAAGGTATTGGACACCCGTGCCAAGGTGCCCTCTTACGCAACCCCCGGCTCTGCTGCCGCCGACCTGTGCGCCGTACTGGACGCGCCGCTCACCCTTGCCCCCATGGAGCGGGCACTGGTGCCCACCGGCCTTGCCATCGAGCTGCCCGGCCCCCACAGCGTGGCACTGGTGTACGCACGCAGCGGCCTTTCCATCAAGCACGGCCTGTGCATGGCCAACGGCGTGGGCGTGGTGGACAGCGATTACCGCGGCGAGCTGAAGGTGCCCATGGTCAATCTGGGCAGGGAAGCCTACACCATTCAGCCCGGTGAGCGTGTGGCCCAGCTGTGCATTGCACCGGTGTACACCGCTGCCTTTGTGCCTGCCGAAGAGCTGGGCGATACCCAGCGTGGCGAGGGCGGCTTTGGCTCTACCGGAAAGTGAGATGGAATCATGAACCTGATCTTAGCTTCCGGCAGCCCGCGCAGGCGGGAGCTGCTCTCCTTATATACCACCAATTTCACCGTCTGCGTCAGCGACTTTAACGAAAGTACGGTGCAGGCCGCTACGCCTGCCCATCTGGTGGAACAGCTGGCCCGGGGCAAGTGCCTTGCTGTTTCGGCCCAGCATCCGGGCGCTGTGGTCATCGGCTGCGACACCGTGGTGGATGTGAACGGTGAAGTATTCGGCAAGCCCCACAGCGAAGAGGACGCAAAGCGGATGCTGCGCGCCCTTTCCGGTGCCACCCACGAGGTGCACACCGGCGTGTGCATCTCGGACGGTGCGCGCACTGAAAGCTTTGTGGACAGCTGCCGCGTTACCTTCTTCCCGCTGGGTGAAGAGGAGATCGACTTCTACGCTTCCACCGCCGAACCCTACGATAAAGCCGGTGCCTATGCCATTCAGGGACGGGCGGCCCTCTGGCTGGACCGTATTGAGGGCGACTACTACACCATCATGGGTCTGCCGGTGAGCCGCACCGTACAGCTGCTGGCACATTTTGTGTGATAAAACTGGAAAAAACGAAGAAAACTTGCGCAAACGCTTGAGAAATCATTGCCTTGCGGCTATAATAGAACCGTGTTATTCTGCGCAAAGGCGGCACAAAAGGGCTGCCGGATGTTCTGGCGCTATAGATAAAATGGGAAGCATAAGGAGAATTTTTACAATGGGCCTGTTTTCTAAAGATGTAGGTATCGATCTGGGTACCGCAAATACTCTGGTATATATGAAGGGCAAGGGCATCATCATGCGGGAGCCTTCGGTCGTGGCTGTGGATACCAAGACCGACGAGGTGCGCTGTGTGGGTGCCGAGGCAAAGGCTGTCATTGGCCGTACCCCCGGCAGCATCGTGGCTGTGCGTCCGCTGAAGGATGGCGTGATCGCTGACTTTGACATCACCACCAACATGCTGGAAAATTTCCTCAAGAAGGCATGCGGCAACAGCATGTTCTCCCGCCCCCGCGTGGTCATCTGCATCCCGTCCGGCGTTACCGAGGTGGAGCGCCGCGCTGTGCGCGAAGCTACCCTGAAGGCCGGTGCCCGTCAGGTGTCCGTCATTGAGGAACCCATGGCGGCAGCCATCGGTGCGGGCCTGCCCATCAGCGAGCCTACCGGCAGCATGATCGTGGATATCGGCGGCGGCACGGCTGAGATCGCTGTGATCTCTCTGGGCGGCATCGTGGCCTCCCGCAGCGTGCGCATGGCAGGTGATATGTTCGATCAGGCCATCATCGCCTTCATCAAGCGCAAGTACAACCTGCTGATCGGTGAGCGCACCGCAGAGCAGATCAAGATCGAGATCGGCTCCGCCTATGCGCTGGACCCCGAAATGACCATGGAGATCAAGGGCCGTAACCTCGTGGACGGCCTGCCCAAGAACATCGTCGTCCACTCGGAGGATGTGCGCGAAGCTCTGCTTGAATGCCTGGTCAAGATCACCAGCGCCATCAAGGAAACGCTGGAGCGCACCCCGCCGGAGCTGAGTGCGGATATCATCGACCGCGGCATCACTCTGACCGGCGGCGGCGCACTGCTGCGCGGTCTGGATCAGTTGATCCAGAGCGAGACCGGCATCGACGTACACATTGCGGAAGACCCGCTGGACTGCGTGGCCAAGGGTGCCGGTGCGGTGCTGGATCATGTGGATGTCCTGCATGACGTGCTGGACACCGACGGCGGCCACATGTAACACGGGCAAGGCCCACACTTGCGGAAAAAGGCTCTTTTGCGCAACGTCTGCGCTGATTTCCGCTGCAAACAATGTCTCTTGCGCGGATGGCAGGGCTGTCCGCGCTTTTCTTATGGCATGGCATCCACCCGAAACAGGAGGGTACTCCCTTGAAGGATTTTTTTGACACATGGAAATTTAAAATACTGGTAGCCGTGGCGGTGTTTCTGGTGGGCATCATGGCCTATGCCGGTGCCAACGGACGGCTGACCGCTGCCCCGCAGGAGCTGCTGGGCGTGGTGCTGATGCCGCTCCAGAAGGTCACATCGGCACTGAGCGGCGGCATTGGCTCGGTGTGGGAAAAATACACCAGCATCGATGAAGTCATGGAACAGAACGAACAGCTGGAAGCGGAGAATGCCGAGCTTCGCCAGCAGATGGTGGACTACGACCGCATCAAGGCGGAGAACGAAGCCTACAAGGCACTGGCCCGCATTCAGGATTCTAACACCGAAGCAAGCTATATTTCTGCCTTTGTGATCGGCCGCGACCCACTGGATGAGTTCGGAGGCTTTACGCTGGACTGCGGCACGGTGAACGGCGCAGCCGTGAACGATGCCGTGATCAGCGATAAGGGCTATCTGATCGGCATGGTGGTGGAAGCCGACACCACCAGCTGCAAAGTGATGACCATTCTGCATCCCAGCTTCAGCGCTGCGGGCGTGGTATCCCGCACGCGGGAAAACGGCATTATCAATGGCAGCACCGATTATGCCGGTGACGGCCTGTGCGTGCTGACCAATCTGGAACGCGCCACTGAGACGAAGATGAGCGATCAGGTGATTACCACCGGTCTTGGCGGAGTGTTCCCGCCGGATCTGCTGGTGGGAACCGTGCAGAAGGTGGAGCCGGAAGTCAGCGGCAAATCTTCCATTGCAGTGGTGCGCCCGGGTGCAGACCCGCGCACGGTCAAGCACGTATTCGTTATTACCGACTATTAAGGGGGCGCATTTGTATGGAATCACGCCGCATGCGCAGCCGCAGCCAGATCCTGAAATGGGTCTGCTACGCGGTGGCACTGTTTGTGTGCGCGGCACTGCAGACGACCCCCGGCCTGTTCCAGCTGGGGCAGGCAAAGCCGCTGTTCATTCTGCCGCTGTGTCTGGCTGTGGCCGTGTATGAAGGCGAGTTTGCAGGTGCGCTGTTTGGTGCCGTGAGCGGCCTTTTGTGGGACTACACTGCCGGGCGCACCGTGGGTATGCTGGCGCTGGAACTGCTGTTGCTCTGCTTTGCGCTTTCGGTGCTGGTTCAGGTGTATCTGCAGGGCAGCACATGGAACTTTGCGCTCATCAGCACCGGCACGGCCCTTGTGGTGCTCTCGCTGGACTGGCTGTTCTTCTACTACATGCCCGGTTACAGCTGGGCGCTGAGCCGCTGGCTGACCTTTGTGCTGCCTTCGGCCATGATGACGCTGGTGCCGTCGCTGATGCTGTTCAGTCTGGTGCGGCACATTTACAGCGCATTCAAAATCGACAACGGCGTAGTCTGAACCGCCGGAGGAAACGCGGATGAACCAAAACGAACGAAAAACCGTTGTGCACCGGATGATCCTGCTCATTGCAGTGGCATGTGTTATCATGGGCCTGTACGTGATGCGGCTGATCTTTCTGCAGCTGGTCAACGGCGACGATTTTAAGGCCAAGGCCACCAACACCACCGACTACAACTTTACGGTCACGGCGGCCCGCGGCGATATCGTGGACAGCGCCGGGCGGCGCATTGCCACCACAACCACCAGCTACAATGTGGTCCTCAACAAACTGCTGATGGGCGACCGGGATCTGGACACCATGCTGCAGCAGATCGTGGAGCTGCTGCGTGCGAATGGCGAGAGCTGGAACGATACGCTGCTGATCGGTCAGGCGGACGCAGCAGGCAATTACGCCTTTACGGACGATGACACGTCCACCAGCGACCAGAAGCAGCTGGCAGACATGAAGGAAACGCTTGGTCTGCAGCAGTACGCCACCGCCAACGATGTAATGGAAATGCTGGTGGAAAAGAACGATCTGCAGGATTTTTCGCCGGAATGGCAGCGTGTGCTGGCCGGCATCCACTACGAGATGGACCGGCAGGCGTTCTCCAATGTGAACAACTTTGTCATGGCAGAAAACGTCAGTGCAGCAACGGTGGCCACCATCAAGGAGCACAGCCTGCAGCTGCCGGGTGTGGAGATCGTGGAGACCAGCGCTCGCAGCTACGACCAGAGCGATATCATCCCGGCGGTGCTGGGCCGTGTGGGCAAGATCACGGCGGAAAAGTGGAAGGTGACCGATCCCAACGGTCAGGTGACCTATCCGCTGCGGGAAAAAGGCTATAACATGAACGATGTTCTGGGCATTTCCGGTCTGGAATCCGTTTTTGAGGACGAGCTGCGCGGCAAGGACGGCGTGAAGACCATCACCCGCAATTCGGACGGCGTGATCGTGGATACAAAGCTCACCACTGTTCCGGAGCCGGGCCATACCGTGCAGCTGACCATTGACAGCAACTTCCAGCGTGCCGTGGACAAGGCACTGGCGGACAACATTGATATGATCAACCGCGTGTACAATACCGGCACCATGAAAGCTGCCGCCGGTGCGGTGGTGGTTCTGGACGTGAAGGACGGCAGTGTGCTGGCTGCTTCCAACTATCCCAGCTATGACCAGAACCTGTATGCCGCCAACTATAGCGAGTACAGCTCCGACCCGAGCCTGCCGCTGTTCAACCGCGCACTGCAGGGCCTGTATACGCCGGGTTCTACCTTCAAGCCCGCCGTGGCGGTGGCTGCACTGGACAGCGGCCTCATCAACCAGTATTCTACCGTTTACTGCAACGGCGTGTACAACTACTTCAAGGATTACCACCCCCGCTGTACCCGCCATGGCCACAGCGGCAACATTGATGTGGTAACGGCCATCAAGTGGAGCTGCAACATCTTCTTCTATGATGTTGGCCGCCGCCTGACCAGCGATGTGTACGATGCCTATGCCTACAAGCTGGGTCTTGGCCAGCGCACCGGTGTGGAGGTGAGCGAGGCCGTGGGCCGTCTGACCACCAAGAGCGACTCCAACTATACGGCATCGCTGGATGTGCAGGCCGCCATCGGTCAGGGCAACACGGTGGTCTCGCCCATCCAGCTGGCTACCTACGCGGCAACGCTGGCCAACAACGGCACCCGTTACCGCACCCATTTCGTCAAGGCCATTCTGGACACCAACACCGGCGAGGTGCTCAGCGAGACCAAGCCCGAGGTCATGGATGTGATCGAAGGCACCGGCAACACCTTTGAGCTGGTGCGGCAGGGCATGAAGCAGGTGCCCAGCACCATCAGCGGCAAAATTTCCAGCTATCCGGTGCCGATCGCCTGCAAGACCGGTACACCTCAGCGCAGCGAGACCTATGCGCCCGGTAAGCACTATCTGAACGCCATGATGGTGGCTTACCTCCCGGCGGATGATCCGCAGATCGCCATTGGCATTAGCATTGAGTACGGCGGCTATGGTGCCCGTACCGGTGATCTGGTGGTGGACATTGCAAATGCCTATTTTGCCCTGAAGGATGGCAGCCTTGCCCAGCAGGCTGAAGCGGAAAAGGAAGCCGAGCAGGCCCAGCAGGAAGATCAGGCGCAGACCACTGACCCAGCTCAGGCCGCTGCAGGCCAGACCACCGGCAATGCCGCAGCCCAGCCTGCACAGATGACACCTGCCGCAGACACCGCTGCGCCGGAAACGGCAGCAGAAGGGGAAGCCCAGCCTGCCGTGCAGGACGAGCAGCAGCCCGCCGCAGACACCGAGCAGAACCCCGATGCCATTGCGCCGGAGAACTGAAAACGGGAGACAAAACGGACAGACGGAAGGGCGCTGCAGCGTCGGTTTGAACCACATGGGACTGGAAAAGAAAACAAAATTGAATATTTTGTATAAAAACCAGTTGTAAAAGATTGGATTTTGTGATATCATTTCAAGCAAAGGACTTTTTTGAAAAAGCGTTCCAATCGTTTAGGAAGAGGAGAGGGTAACGGATGACGATTGCACTCATTGCGCATGACTCCAAAAAGGAGCTGATGGTTCAGTTTTGTACGGCGTACTGCCGCATCCTGAGCCAGCATAAACTGGTAGCGACCGGCACCACCGGTAAACTGATCGCAGAAGCTACCGGCTTACAGGTGCAGCGCTTTCTGGCCGGTGTGCAGGGCGGCGACCAGCAGATCGCATCCCGCATCGCCTGCAATGAGATCGACCTGTTGCTGTTCTTCCGTGATCCCATCAACGCTAAGCCCAGCGAGCCCAACGAAATGACGCTGCTGCGCCTGTGCGATGTGCACAATATCCCTATGGCCACCAACATCGCCACCGCTGAGGTGCTGATCCACGGCTTGGAGCGCGGAGATCTGGATTGGCGCGATATCGTGCATCCCCAGAACTGACAAAACGATTTGGAATGGCTCCGCGTGCGCTGCGCCATATTCAGCGGAAACTATATTGATAATGCGAAAATCGGGAACATCTGCGGATGTTCCCGATTTTAATTTTCACGGGAATGGGGTCCGAACCGCAGAATGCATTTCTGCCGCCGTGCGGCTGTTTCCGCAGGAAGCAAAAACAGCAGATGCCGTGTGCCGCAGCGGCCTTGCCTGTGAAAAAAGAATTCCGGAAAATCCGCAGATTTTCCGGAATTCTAATATAAAAATAATGTTTCCGCTGAATATGGCCAGAGTGCAACGGAGGCCATTTGAAACGTACGGTTAAACTTTAAAATCCTCGGCCATCTCCGCCACATCTTCCGGGGCAAAATCGCCCAGCGGCAAGATCAGCCGTGCCAGCGTTTCCTGCGGCAGAGCTGCAAGAATCGTGCTGTCATCACTGCCGGTGCCTGCGGGCGGGCAGACGGTGTGCACGCCGTCTGCACCGGTCTCCACCCGGGCACGGTGAGTGGTTGCCACATATTGCATCCCAAGCTTGTCTGCAGCCGTCAGCAGGGCGGCAAACAGCGGCGTGCCGCCTTCGCCCAGAACGTCTGCGTCCTGCCCGGCCAGTGCTTCGGCGTTCAGTACAATGCACTCGATGCCAAGGGCCTCTGCTGCCTTTTTGGCGCTTTCCGCATCGGTGGTCTGTTCTGCTGCCAGCCGCACGGCAGCGCCCGCCACGGCAAAGCCCTGCTGCTGTAAAATGCGCACAGCTACGGCGCATTCTCTGCTTCCGTCCATCTGCACCAGAACCTTATCCTGACTCTCGTAGGTGTCGAACCCGCTGCCGGGCAAAAATGTGTCGCTCATGTTCCCTGCCTCCCGCCATGTGCTTTGCTCTGTGCCACGGCCAGCTGGTCGCAGCGTTCGTTCTCCGGGTGGCCTGCGTGGCCCTTGACCCAGACATAGGTGATCTTGTGCCGGGCTTCCTGCTCCAGTGCCTGTGCCCAGAGGTCCGGGTTCAGGGCGGGGGAGCCATCTGCCTTTTTCCAGCCCCGGCGCTGCCAGTTTTTGGCCCAGCCCTTCTGAAGCCCATTGATGACATACTGGCTGTCGGAGCACAGCCGTACCTCGCACGGCTCCTTGAGCTGGCGCAGTGCTTCGATAAAGGCTGTCAGCTCCATGCGGTTGTTGGTGGTGCTGTCGTCGCCGCCGCTCAGCTCTTTTTCGTAAACTTTGCCGTTAAAACGGTAGCGCAGCACGGCACCCCAGCCGCCCGGGCCGGGATTGCCGCTGCATGCGCCGTCGGTGTACACTTCGACCTGCTTCATGCGGTTCTCCTTCTAAAATGAGTTGCTTCTATTTAGCGCTATTTTCCGGCTTCTGTCAAGTGCGAATGTATATTCCGTGCCGGAGCTGCCAAACCTTGGAATTGACAAAAACGCCGGGAAATACTATACTTATCCTAACAAAATGCGTATAGGGGCGCACCGCAGGCGTGTGCCCGGGCGTTCCAACAGAAAAGCCACGGTCGCATCGAGCAGATGGACCTATCTGGCACAAAACCTCTTACGGAACAGGCAGCGGTTTGCAAAAAACACGCTGAGAAATAAATTCTATACGGTGCATCCAACGGAAGCCGATGCGATTTTTCAAGGTGCTTCCCATGCACAGCGCGGCTGTTCCCACAAGCGGGGACGGCCTGCGCTGTAATTATTTTGGAGGTCAGAATGGCACAGTCGAAAGAAAATACCAATAATTCCGCACGCAGCAAGGCAGCAGCTGCTGCTCAGAGCACCGGCGCACCCGCCGCGCAGACGGGCGAAAAGCGCCCCCGCACCACCCGCCGCCCTTATTATAACCGTCGGCCCCGCCGCCCGCAGCAGCCCAGAGAGGCTGCGGTGCCCATCCACATCTACCCGTTGGGCGGTCTGGGCGAAGTGGGCAAGAACATGACCGTGTACGAGTGCAACGGCGATATGATCATCGTGGACTGCGGCCTTGTGTTCCCGGACAGCGACATGTACGGCGTGGACATGGTCATCCCAGATTTCACCTTTGTGGTGCAGAACAAGGATAAGATCAAGGGCCTGCTCATCACCCACGGCCACGAAGACCACATCGGCAGCATCCCGTATCTGCTGCAGAAATTTGACCTGCCCATCTATGGCACCCGCCTGACCTGCGGCCTGATCCGCAACAAGCTGGAGGAGTTCGGTCTGGCAGGCAAGACCAAGTTCGTGGAGATCACCCCCAGACAGAAGATCAAGCTGGGCTGCTTTACCATTGAGCCCATCCATGTGAACCACTCCATCCCGGATTCGGTGGCCTTTGCCATCGACAGCCCGGCGGGCACCATCATCCAGACCGGCGACTTTAAAATCGACTACACCCCGCTGGCCTGCGGTGTCACCGACCTGTCCACGCTGGCCGAGTACGGTCAGCACGGCGTGCTGGCTCTGCTGAGCGATTCCACCAACTCCGAGCGTCCGGGCTTTACCGCCACCGAACAGAAGGTGGCTGCAGGTGTGCGCAATCTGTTTGCCCGCGCACGCAACAAGCGGATCATCATTGCCACCTTTGCTTCCAACATCTACCGCGTGCAGCAGATCATCGATCTGGCCGTGGAGGATGGCCGCAAAGTGGCCTTCAGCGGCCGCAGCATGGTGAACAACACCGCCATGGCGCAGGAACTGGGCTATATGCACATCCCGGAGGGCACCCTCATCAGCGTGGATGAGCTGAACCAGTATCCCCCGGAGCAGGTAGTGCTCATTACCACCGGCAGCCAGGGCGAACCCTTGAGCGCCCTTTCCCGCATGGCATCCTGCAGCCACCGTCAGGTGCGCGTGGGCCCCGGCGACTTCATTATCATTTCGGCAAATCCCATTCCCGGCAACGAGAAGAGCGTGACCAAGATCGTCAATGGTCTGCTGTTGCTGGGTGCAGAGGTCATTTACGAGAGCATGTACGATGTGCATGTTTCCGGCCACGCCTGTCAGGAAGAACAGAAGCTCATGCTCACCCTGACCAGGCCCAAGTACTTCCTTCCGGTGCACGGCGAGTACAAGCAGCTCAAAAAGCACGCCCTCACCGCTGCCAGCCTTGGCATCCCTACCAGCAATATTCTGATCGCGGAGAACGGCTCCAATGTCATTCTCAGCCAGGACGAGATAAAGCTGGGCGAGCCTGTCACCGCCGGTGCAGTGATGGTGGACGGCCTTGGCGTGGGCGACGTGGGCAATGTGGTCCTGCGCGACCGCAAACACCTGTCCGAGGACGGTCTGGTCATCATTGTGGCCACCGTGGACAGCAAGACCGGCAAGGTGCTGGCCGGCCCGGACCTTGTGAGCCGTGGCTTTGTGTATGTGCGCGAGAACGAGAGCCTGATGGACGGTGCACAGAGCATCGTGGAAAATGCGCTGGACCGCTGCGTGGATGAACATGTGCGCGACTGGAACAGCGTCAAGACCCGCGTGCGCGAGGCACTGAGCAGCTATATCTATCGGCGCACCAAGCGCAGCCCGATGATCCTCCCCATCCTGATGGAGGTCTGATCCGGGCACACTGCCGCAAACAATGCGGCGGAAGGCAGGAGATTTGATGAAACAAAAACCAAGATGGACATTGGAGATGCTCACCGCCAGTCTGGCCGTGCTGTGCGGCCTGCTGGTGCTGGTGCTGCTGGTCCAGCGGCCCACGGCATGGCCGGCGCTGCTGGCACTGGTGGTGCTGTGGGGCGTTGTGGTGGTGCTGTTCCGCTGCCAGCTGCGCAAGTGGGTGGCCCGGTGGATGTGCGGCGGCAGCTTTGAAGGCTCCAAGCTGCAGTTCAGTCTGGAGCCGCTCTCTCAGCCGGCCGCGCTGCTTTCCGGTGAGACGGTGCTGTGGTACAATGCACAGTTCCGCACCCGCCTGTTGAACGGGCAGGATGCGCTGGTGAGCCGCGTGCAGAAGGTGCTGCCCGGCCTTGATCTGCAGCAGTGCCGCAGGCAGGAGGGCCAGCTGCTGACCCTCGCGGACGGCATGTGGAGCGTACACAGCTCCACGGTGCCCGGCAATGCCGAGAGCATGACCCTGCTGGTGCTGAACGAGGAGACCGCCCTGCGCAAGGTGGAGGCGGAATACAAAGCCAGCCGTCCGGGCTATCTGGTGTTTCTGGTGGACGGCTACGACGATGTGTTCGGTGACATGCTGGACAGCGAGCGCGCCCGCCTGCTGGAAGGCATCAACCGCACGCTGGAGGATATGATCGGCCGGGGCAGCGGCTTTTTGCGCCGTGTAGCCAGCGGCCGCTATATCGCTGTGGTGGAAGAGCGCCAGATGGAGCAGTTCGCAAACCGCGGCTACGATGTGCTGGACAAGATCCGTGCGCTGGATCCCAGCGTGAACCTTTCGCTGTCCATCGGCATTGGCCGCGGGGCCAAGACCCTGCGGGAAGCCCAGGATATGGCCGTGCAGGCGCTGGATATGGCGCAGGGCCGCGGCGGCGATCAGGCCGCTGAAATGACACCGGACGGCTTTACGTTCTACGGCGGCGTGAGCCACGGCGTGGAAAAGCGCAGCAAGGTGCGCAGCCGCATCGTGGCCGACCAGCTGGTAAAGCTGATCAAGGAAGCCGACCATGTGGTCATCATGGGCCACCGCATGAGCGATCTGGATGCCATCGGCTCCGCCGAGGGCGTGCTGCGCATCTGCAAAATATGCGATGTCCCGGCGGTGATCGCGGTGCGGCGTGACGCTACCCTTGCGGGCAGCCTGATCGATGCATTGTGCCGTGCAGGCCAGAAGGACGACTTTATCGACCCGAAGGACGCACTGCCCATCATCTCCAAGCGCACCTTGTGCATCGTGGTGGATACATATCAGGTGGGCCTTGTGGAAAGCAAGGATATTCTGGAAAAATGCGGCAAGGTAGCCGTGATCGACCACCACCGCAAGGGCGTGGGCTACATCGAGAACCCGGCGCTGGTCTGCCATGAGCCGTATTCTTCCTCGGCCAGTGAGCTGGTCACGGAGCTTTTGCAGTACGTGGGCGAGCGCGACGACAAGCCCAACCGTGTGGAGGCCGAGGGCCTTTTGTCCGGCATCATGCTGGATACCCGCGATTTTACCCTGCACACCGGTGTGCGTACCTTTGAAGCTGCCGCTGCGCTGCGCCGCTATGGCGCGGAGACGGAGCGGGTGCGCCAGCTGTTCGATGTGACCATGGTGGAGTACAATGCCAAGGCAGATCTGGTGGAAAAAGCACGCATGTACAAAAACTGCGCGATCTCCGTCAGCGGCGAGGTGGCACCGGAAGCCCGCGTGGCCATTGCACAGGCGGCAAACGATCTGCTGACCATTCAGGGCGTGGATGCCAGCTTTGTGGCAGTGCAGGTGGGCACAGGCGTGAACATCTCGGCCCGCAGTCTGGGTGCCGTGAACGTGCAGGTGATCATGGAATCTTTGGGCGGCGGCGGCCACCAGACCATGGCAGCAGCACAGCTCAAGCATATCACGCCGGAAGCAGCCCGTGCCCGCATCGAAGATGCCATCGACAAATACTATGCATCGCAGAAAAAGGGCGATGTAGAAGGAAAATAAACGGAACAGAGAGGATCACACCCATGAAGCAGTACGATTACCTGATCGTTGGTGCCGGCCTTTACGGCGCGGTCTTTGCACAGGAAGCAAAAAAGGCAGGCAAGAAGTGCCTTGTGATCGATAAGCGCAGCCACATTGCAGGCAATATCTACACGGAGCCGGTGGAGGGCATCAACGTCCACCGCTACGGTGCACATATCTTCCACACCAACAACAAGGCTGTGTGGCAGTATGTGAACCAGTTTGCAGAGTTCAACCGCTACACCAACAGCCCGGTGGCAAACTACCACGGCGAGATCTACAACCTGCCCTTCAATATGAACACTTTTAATAAGATGTGGGGCGTTGTTACCCCTGCCGAAGCCAAGGCCAAGATCGAAGAGCAGAAGAAGGAAGCAGGCATCACCGACCCGCAGAATCTGGAAGAGCAGGCCATCAGCCTTGTGGGCACCGATATCTACGAAAAGCTTATCAAGGGCTACACTGGCAAGCAGTGGGGCCGCCCCTGCACCGAACTGCCGGCCTTCATTATCAAGCGTCTGCCGGTGCGCTTCACCTACGACGACAACTACTTCAATGCGTTGTATCAGGGCATTCCCAATGGCGGCTACACCGCCATGGTGGAAAAGATGCTGGACGGCACCGAGGTGCGCCTGAATGTGGACTATCTGGCCGACCGCGAAAATCTGAACGCTCTGGCCGAGAAGGTGGTCTACACCGGCCCGGTGGATGCCTACTTTGGCTACAGGCTGGGTGCTCTGCAGTACCGCAGCGTCCGCTTTGAGACCGAGGTGCTGGACACCGACAACTATCAGGGCAACGCGGTGGTCAACTATACCGACGCGGAAACTCCCTACACCCGCATCATCGAGCACAAGCACTTTGAGTTCGGCACCCAGCCCAAAACAGTCATCAGCCGCGAGTACAGCGCTGAGTGGAAGAAGGGCGATGAGCCGTACTACCCCGTCAATGACGAGAAGAACGGTGCCCTGTATGCCGAGTACAAGAAGCTGGCCGATGCGGAGCCGGACGTGATTTTTGGCGGCCGTCTGGGCGAGTATAAGTACTATGACATGGACAAGGTCATTGAGGTGGCTCTGGACGTGGCTGCAAAGGAACTGGCGTAACCGCTTCCCGGGCAGAATGTGGTCGTGTGGGGCAGGCTTTTTGCCTTTTGCAAGAAGCATGGCCGCCGGGTACGTTCTCTTTTGTGTGCCAAAAGAGAACCAGAAAAGCACCCGCTACTTTCGAGGCGCGGGAGGCACGAATTAAGGGCTGCACGCCCTTAATAATCCCAAAGCGGTTGGGCTCCATACAAAAAATCCAAGTCGCTGCGCTAAAGGATTTTTTGTGTTACGCCGATTTAAAGTCGCTGCGCGACGGCCGCAGGCCGACAGCAGCATATGTCGTTTGCCGTTACGACCCCTCCCGTGAAAAAGTAAATCAGAAAAATCCGCAGATTTTTCTGATTTACAAATTAAAAATAAAATTCCCGCTGAATATGGCCAGAGCGGAGCGGCGGCCATTTTAAATGGTCAGGCGCTTCCTCTTGCCCAAAAGCGACAAATGCGCTATACTATAAACACAACAACTGCACCGGTTTTCCGGTGAGAAGTGAGGGATACTATCATGAAAGTGATTCTCAAGCAGGATATCAAGGGCATTGGCAAGAAGGACGAGATCCACGAGGTCTCCGACGGCTACGCCCGCAACTATCTGTTCCCGCGCAAGCTGGCCGCTGTGGCAGATGCCAGCGCTGTGAACGTTGCCCGCAGCAAGGAAGCTGCTGCCGATTTCCACGAGGCTGAGACCGTAGCTGCTGCCAAGGATCTGGCCGCAAAGATCGAGGGCAAGACCGTGACCATCAAGGCCAAGGGCGGTGCATCCGGCCGTCTGCACGGCAAAGTCACCGGCAAGGAAGTTGCCGATGCTTTGGCTCAGCTGGCAGGCGCACCCATCGATAAGAAGAAGATCGAGCTGGAGACCAAGGACATCAAGGATGCCGGTGTGTTCAACGGCAAGGTCCGTCTGCACGTTGGTGTGGTCGCTTCTTTCAAGATCATGGTGGAAGTGGAACAGGCCTGATTTTTCTGCCATCTGCGCCCCCTCACAGCAGGGGGCGCTTTTTGGCTTTTCAGCGAAATGATGCAAAAGGATAAACTACCATGCCGAACGAACGACATTATTCCAATGAACTGAATCTGGAAAGCGTGGGCATCAACCTGCCCTACAACATGCAGGCAGAGCAGAGCGTACTGGGTGCGGTGCTGCTCAAACCGGAAACGCTCACCGACTTGGTGGAGATCATCCGGCCGGAGATGTTCTACACCCGGCAGAATGCGCAGATCTACTCCGAAATGCTGCGCCTGTTCACCGCCGACCAGACCATCGACTTTGTGACGTTGCTGGACGCTGTTATCTCGGACGGCGTGTTCCCCAGTGCCGACGAAGCAAAGGTGTACCTGACCGGCCTTGCCGAGACGGTGCCCAGCATTTCCAACGTGAAGGCCTATGCCCAGATCGTGCAGGAAAAGTATCTGGTGCGCCAGCTGATGGGCGTTGCAAAGGACATCCTGCAGGATGCCGGAGATGAGCCGGATGCCGACCTGCTGCTGGAAAACGCGGAGCAGCGCATTTATGAGATCCGCTCCGGCCGCGATTCCAGCGCACTGACACCGCTTTCCTCCAGCATGGTGGAGACCCTGACCAACCTGCAGAAGATCAGCGGCCCGGATGCGGACAAATACAAGGGCATCCCCACAGGCTTCCGCCTGCTGGATACGGTGCTCACCGGCCTTGGCCGCGGCGACCTCATCATCCTTGCGGCCCGCCCCGGTATGGGCAAGACCAGCTTTGCGCTGAACATCGCCACCCGCGTGGCCATGCAGCAGAAGGTGCCGGTGGCGATCTTCAGCTTGGAAATGACCAAGGAACAGCTCACGAACCGCATCCTTTCTGCTGAGGCCGGCATCGACAGTCAGGCATTCCGCACCGGTGCCCTGCGCGCCGAGGACTGGGAATATCTGGCCCTTGCCACCGAAAAGCTGCACGATGCACCCATCTATATGGACGATACCTCCGGCATCACCATCACTGAGATGAAGGCGAAGATCCGCCGGGTGAATCAGGACCCCACCCGCCCGAATGTGGGCCTCATCGTCATCGACTATCTGCAGCTGATGACCACCGGCCAGCGCAGCGAGAACCGCGTGCAGGAGATCAGCTCCATCACCCGAAACCTCAAGATCATGGCAAAGGAAATGAATGTGCCCATCATCGCACTTTCTCAGCTGTCCCGTGCGGTGGAAAAGCAGGGCAACAATTCCAGCCACCGGCCCCAGCTTTCCGACCTGCGCGATTCTGGTTCCATCGAGCAGGATGCCGACTGCGTTCTGTTCCTGTACCGCGATTCCTACTATGCCAGCCAGAACCCGGACGGCGCTGAGGTGGATGCCGATACGGCAGAGTGCATCGTGGCGAAGAACCGTCACGGCGAGACCAGCACGGTGCCGCTGGGCTGGGATGGTGCCCACACCCGCTTTATGGATGTGGACTTTAAACGCTGATGAACAATGAAAAAATTCTGGCGCATGTGCGCATGTTTGTCCTGCGAGAAAAGCTGCTTTGTCCGGGTGAGCCGCTGCACTTGGCCGCGGCAGCGTCCGGCGGGGCAGACAGCATGGCACTGCTGCGCATCCTGCTGGCCCTGCAGCCGGAGTTCGGGTTTGTGCTTTCGGCCTGCCATGTGAACCACGGCCTGCGCGGCGAGAACGCCGACCGGGACGAAGCCTTTGTGCGGGCGGAATGCGCCCGGCTGGGTGTGCCGCTGCGGGTGTTCCATGCTGCAGAGATGGCCGACGAAGTGGGCCTGCCGTCGGAACATGCCGGGGAGGACTGGGCGCGCCGCCTGCGCTATGCCTGCTTTGCGCATTTGTGCGGGGAGGGGATAGATGTCGTTGCAACGGCCCATACTGCAAATGATCAGGCTGAGACCCTGCTGCTGCGGCTGGCCCGGGGCACGGGGCTGCACGGTGCGGCAGGCATCCGGCCAAAGCGCGGGTGCTATCTGCGGCCATTGCTGGCCCTTACCCGGCAGGATACCGAAAGCTTCTGCCGTGCAGCCGGGCAGGCATGGGTCACAGATGAGACGAACGCGACC
Source organism: Faecalibacterium sp. AF10-46 (assembly GCF_003604105.1). Classification (NCBI taxonomy): domain Bacteria; kingdom Bacillati; phylum Bacillota; class Clostridia; order Eubacteriales; family Oscillospiraceae; genus Faecalibacterium; species Faecalibacterium sp. AF10-46. The sequence continues at coordinate 224,734 of NZ_QVGY01000001.1, forward strand.
GATGCCTATGCCCGCAACCGGGTGCGCCGTGCGGCGCTGCCTGCGCTGCAGAGCACCAACGGCGCAGCGGTGGAAAACCTTGCCCGCTTCTGCGAGAAGGCAGCCCGCGCAGATGCCTATTTTGCCCGGAAGGCCGAAGAGCTGCTTTCCGCTGCACGTCTGGATGCGGCACAGGCTGCCATCAAAAGCCCGGAAGCCTGCACAGTGTGGCGGCTGGGCCCGCTTTCCGATGCGGATGCGCTTGTTTTGGAAGCAGCCATGCATTCGCTGACGGCTCCCGTGCGTGACGCAGAGGAAAAATATGTGCAGCTGCTGTGCGGCCTTGTGCGGCGCGGCAGCGGTGCGGTACAGTTGACTGACCGGGTGCGCTTTTGTGCCGGAGACGGATGCTTCTGGCAGGAGATTGTGCCGGAACGGCCCCGGCAGCAGGAAGACAAACGGCCGGAAAGCCAGCCCTTTCAGCCGGAAAAACAGGCAGAATACTGCCTTGCGGGCGGCTGGAAGGTGACTGCAGGGCTTTTTACGGCTGATTTTGAAGAAAAAATACAAGTCGTTCATAAAAAAGACTTAAAAAATCAGGCGGATTATGCTAGAATAACTACGTTGTATGCTGGTCTTGTCCTGCGCACCCGCCAGCCGGGAGATGTATACCGCCCGGCGGGGCGAAGTGTGCACAACCGGCTGCGCAAGTGGATGAACGAAGCGGGCATCCCCGCGCAGCTGCGTGACCAGCTGCCGCTGCTGGCGGCGGGCAGCGAAGTACTGTGGGTCTGCGGTGCGGGCTTTGCCGAGGGCCTTGCCCCGGATGCAGACACTGCGCAGGTGCTGCAGATGGAAATGGAACATAGGGAGGAAATAACATGAGCATGCATGATGATATCAAGACCGTTCTGGTCAGTGAAGAAGAGTTAAAGGCAAAGGTTGCTGAGCTGGGTGCCCAGATCAGCAGGGATTACGAGGGCAAGAACCTTGTTCTGGTATCCATCCTCAAGGGCTCGGTGGTGTTTATGGCCGACCTGATGCGTGCGGTGAGCATTCCCTGCAGCATCGATTTTATGGTGGTGTCCAGCTACGGTGGCAGCAACACCGTTACCAGCGGCCTTGTAAAGATCATCAAGGATCTGGACGGTGATCTGTCCGGCAAGGATGTGCTGATCGTGGAGGATATTCTGGATACCGGCGTCACCCTCTCGAATCTTGTGCCCATGCTCAAGATGCGCAACCCCAACTCGGTAAAGATCTGCACCATTCTGGACAAGCCCAGCCGCCGAAAGGCCGATATCCAGCCCGACTACGAGGGCTTCCAGGTGCCGGACGAGTTCGTGGTGGGCTACGGTCTGGACTACGATGAAAAATACCGCAACCTGCCTTATGTGGGTGTGCTCAAGCCTGAAGTCTACGAGAAGTGATTTCTCACACTATAATTCATCCAAGAACTGGAGTTGATTTTTTTGCAATCCAAAAGACCCCGTTTCAATCCGCTGATCCTTGCTCTGGCGCTGGCGGCGGTGCTGATGGTCTGGTCGGTGCTGGGCGGCACCGGCTCTGCCAGCAGCTCTTCCATGGAGTATTCCACGGTGGTGCATTACTTTGAAAGCCTGCAGGTCACGCAGTTCTCGCTGGACCTGAACACCGGTGTCATCACCATGAACCTCAAGGAAGGCGGCAAGAACAACCTGCCCCTGCCCGATACCACGTCCCAGAGCACCACGCAGGCCACCGGCGGACTGCTGAGCGGTATGCTGTCCTCCTCGGATGAGGATACTGCTGCGCAGAAGAACAGCGACGGCACTGTGACTGTGCGCTACAAGCTGCCCTATGCATCCATGTTCGTCAAGTATGTAGGCGACTACATTGCCGCCTACGATGCCGCAAACCCGGATGCTCCCATGGTGTACGATTATACCCCTGTCAAGGAAAGCATCCCATGGATGGAGATCCTGTTCTATCTGGCAATGCTGGGCTGCACCGGCTTTTTGCTCTTCTCCATGATGCGCGGTGGCGCTGGCGGCGGCGGGATCATGAACGTTGGCAAAGCCAAGGTGAAGGACGAGCACGAGAACCAAAAGACAGCCACCTTTGCCGATGTTGCCGGTGAGGACGAGGAAAAGGAAGAGCTGAAAGAGGTCGTGGAGTTCCTGAAAAGCCCGGAGAAGTTCAACACTCTGGGCGCACGCATTCCCCACGGCGTGCTGCTGGTAGGCCCTCCGGGCACCGGCAAGACCCTGCTGGCCCGCGCCTGCGCAGGCGAGGCCGGTGTGCCCTTCTATTCCATTTCCGGCTCTGACTTTGTGGAAATGTACGTCGGCGTGGGTGCATCCCGCGTGCGTGACCTGTTCGATAAGGCAAAGAAGTCCATGCCCTGCATCATCTTCATTGATGAGATCGATGCTGTGGGCCGTCAGCGCGGTGCCGGTCTGGGCGGCGGCCACGATGAACGCGAGCAGACCCTGAACCAGCTGCTGGTGGAAATGGACGGCTTTGAGGCCAACGACGGCATCATCGTCATGGCGGCCACCAACCGTGCCGACATTCTGGATAAGGCCCTGCTGCGGCCGGGCCGCTTTGATCGTCAGGTCTATGTGGGCCTGCCGGATGTCAAGGGCCGTGAGGAGATCCTCAAGGTCCACACCAAAAAGAAGCCGCTGGCCCCGGATGTCTCTCTCAGGGTCATTGCACAGCGCACCGCAGGCTTTGCGGGCGCAGACCTTGAGAACCTTGTCAACGAAGCAGCTCTGCTGGCTGCACGCCGCAACCGCAAGGCCATTACCATGGAGGATATCGAGGAAGCTTCCATGAAGGTGATGGCTGGCCCGGAGAAGAAGAGCCGCGTTGTGACCCCGGAGGAAAAGAAGCTGACTGCTTACCACGAGGCAGGCCACGCTGTGGCGGGCTTCTACTGCAAGCATCACCCCCGTGTGCACGAGATCACCATTATCCCGCGTGGTCAGGCTGGCGGCTACACCATGTACCTGCCCGAGAAAGACCGCAGCTACGTGACAAAGGGCGAAATGTTCGAGGATATCGTTTCCAGTCTGGGCGGCCGCGTGGCCGAACAGCTGATCCTGGAGGATATCTCCACCGGTGCTTCCAATGATCTGCAGCAGGCCACCAACATTGCCCGCCAGATGATTACCAAGTACGGCTTCTCGGAGCGGCTTGGCCCTGTGGTGTACGGAACCTCGCAGGAGGAGACCTTCCTGGGCCGCGATCTGGGTCAGGGCAAGGGCTACAGCGAGACCACCGCTGCCGAGATCGACGGCGAGATGCGGGATATCATCGATGAAGCCTACGAGACCTGCCGCCGCACCCTGACCGAGCACATCGATCAGCTGCACGCGCTGGCACAGGCCCTGATGGAACGCGAGAAGCTCAACGAGCAGGAGTTCAACACCATTATGGCGGGCGGCACACTGCCCCCGCGTGAAGGCGATGAGCCGAAGCCGGAACAGTCTGCTCAGACCGTGCAGGCTGCCTCTGCTCAGACCGCTCAGCAGGCCGAAACTGCTGAACCTGCAGAGACCGCTGAGCCTGCCGAACAGGCCGAAACGGCCCAGCCGCTGCCGGAGACCGCTGCACCGGAAACGCCGGATGCACAGGACCCGCAGAACTGATTTGATCCAAACGGAAAGGAGCGAGTGTCGTGGAGGAAAATTTTAACCCGGTCGCACGGACCCGCGCAAACTATTACACCCCCGGCAGCCCGGTGCAGTTCGTCTGCGTGGAGCTGCTCAAGGGTGATGTCAGCGGGGAGCACGCGGTCTGCCTGACCTTCAAGAATATTTCCAAGGTGACCCTGACCGCACTGGAGATCCACTTCAAGTGCAAGGGCGTGGACGGCGTGATCCTGTGCGAGGACCGGTTCGAGTACCGTGACTTGGAAGTAAAGCCCGGCGAACTGTTTGGCATGGACGATGCGGTGTTCGTTACCGCAAAGGCCATCACCAGCGTGGATGTTTCGCTGTGCAACGTGTACAACGGCAAGCGGGTGGTGCATCTGGACGGCATCAAGCGCGTGCGCCTGCCTGCCCCCAAGCGCCTGTCTGCTGAGCTGGAAAAGGCGCTGGAGACCCGCATGAACCGCCCGGAGCTGAAGTATCAGCCTCAGGTGTTTGAAAACGGCTGGTACTGCGCCTGCGGTGCCTTCCACCCGAAGGAGGAGGATACCGTGTACTGCTCGGAGTGCGGCTGCGACCGCATCCTGCTGCAGAACGCGCTGAACACTCTGCTGCAGCCGGAACAGCCTGCCCAGACCGAGCCGGAACTGGAAACGCCTCTTGCCCCGCAGGCCGAAGAGCCTACCCGCATTATGGGCGCAGCGCCCGTGCAGGAGGAGCCGACCCGGATCATGGGTGCACCGTGCCGTGAAGCAGAACCACAGCCGGAAGAACCTGCTGCAGAGCAGACCCGTGTGATGGATGCCGGAATGCGGGCACAGTTCCCGAGCAGGGCATCTCATGCAGCTGCGGACGAAGGCACCCGTGTGATGCCTGCTGCAGCCCGTCGTGCACAGCCGATATCTCAGCAGCCGGAGCCTGCCTATGACGACGAGGAAGAATACGAGGACGAGCGCGACAGCGTGGCCGAAGCGCTGATCCGCTGGGTGCCGCCCATCACTGCCATTGTCTGTGCAGCAGTGGCACTGTGCGGCTTCGTGTATTACCAGTTCGTGCTGTAACACAAACAGCAGCGGAGAGGGCGGTATGCCTTCTCCGCTTTTTTGTATGCCAGAAGAAGGGAGAACCATTATGCCGGAAGAAGCCTTACAGGCTGCCTTTGAGATCAAGACTGCCTGCGATGAGATCAGCCGCCGCCTGCTGCGCTGGCACTGGGAGCACAAACCCGGTGCGCACAGCTTGGGTGCATTGCTGGATCACGTTGCACAGCGCCAGCAGGAAAGCCCGGACTACTACGACCGTATGCCGGATCTTTCCGGCAAAAACAGCTGGCAGCAGCTGGATACCACCATTTGTATGCGGGTTCTGCTGGACCCGGAAAAGGATGCCGCCAAACCGCTGGACCTGCTGGGCAATACCAGCAATCCGGGTGCGGCCCGCCGCGCCTGCAATGCTGTGCGCACCGCCCGCAACGAAGCCGCCCACGCCACCGATCACACCGATGCCGCTCAGGCGGCGATCCTGTTCAACGAGGCGGTGGAGAGCTTGGAAGACGGCTATGTGGGCACGGCTTTCCGCGAGAATGAACTTGCCCGCTATTACCGCGATGCAGAAAATTATCTGGCACGCTGCGGCGCAAAGGAGCCGATCGCATCCAGCCGTACGCCGGAAGAAAAAACGGCTGCGCACGAGCCAGCCCGCCAGAGCACAAAGCAGGGCCAGAACCGCAGCACCCAGAGCCGCAAAACGGCCGGCAGCCGTTCCTCCGGCAGCAGAAGCACCACAGCGCGCAGCAGCTCGGCCAAAAGCCGCAGCACGGCAGGCCGCAAAAAGAAACAGAGAAGAACTGGCAATAAAACCGTGTTCATCGTTCTGCTGGTGGTCCTGCTGCTGGGGCTTGCCGTGCGTGCATGGAGCATGGGCGCAGCCTGACCGCCTGTAATGCCCTGCTTCTCAGAAAAAAGCCGTCTTTTGTACACAGTTGCCAGAAAAACAAAAATGCGTTCGGAATAAACCGGGAAAAGCGCATCTTGCGGGATGGATGAAAGCGGTTTATAATAAGCATGAAAACGTTTACACATAACAATGCATCCCAAAAGAGAGAAGTACTGCAAATGACCATCAGTGATATTGCAAAAATGGCGGGTGTATCCAGTGCGGCGGTCAGCCGCTACCTGAACGGAGGCCCCCTGAGCGAACAGAAGAGGGCTGTCATCCGCGAGATAGTGGAAAAGACCGGCTACCGCCCGGATACCGCCGCCCAGACTCTGCGCACTGGAAAAGTGAATCAGGTGGGGGTGATCGCTCCCAGCATCGGATCTCAGTCGGTGGGGCAGATCACGGAAGGCATTGCCAGTGAGCTGGATGCAAAGAACTATCTGCTGCTGCTGGGAAACACCGAGCTGGATGCCCAGCGGGAATTGGGCTATCTGACTGCCATGCAGCGCAACCACGTGGCGGGCATCATCCTGCTGGGCAGCTATTATACCCCTCAGCTGGCGCAGGCACTGAAAAACTGCCGTGTGCCGGTGGTGGTAACAGGCCAGCGTTTTCAGGATGTGGCCTGCGTGTACAACGACGACCGCACTGCAGCCCGGGAACTTGCCCAGCGGATGCTGGACCATGGCCGCAGAAGGATCGTCTATATTGGCGGTACAGAGCGGGACGATGCCACCGGCGTGCAGCGCCGTGAGGGCGTGCAGGATGCGCTGAACGCTGCCGGACTGAACGGCGAACAGATGCCCCGCATCTGCTGCAACGCCTTTACCATGGAGGAGGGCCAGCGCTGTATGCAGGAACTGCTGGTGCGCTGCCCGGATCTGGACGGTGTGGTCTGCGTGACTGACACGGTGGCCTTTGGTGCCATGCGTGCCTTGCGGGAAGCAGGACGGCATGTGGGGCAGGATGTGGGTCTTGCAGGCGTTGGCGACAGCTGGGCTGGCAGCATGATGGAACCGGGGCTGGCAACGGTGCGCTTTTACCAGAAGCAGGTGGGGCAGGAGGCTGCCCGGATCCTGCTGCAGATGCTGGAAGAGAATGGGAGCAGCGGGCCTGTGCGTCAGGTGACGCTGGGCTATCAGATCGTGGAGCGAGGCTCCCTTTGATGATAAAGGATAAAAGTATGGGTCGTAAGCTGATTTTTCTGGATATTGACGGCACGCTGCTGCCGCCGGGTGATATGCTCATCCCGGAAAGCACTCTGGCTGCACTGGATCGCGCCAGAGCAAACGGACACAAGCTGTTTTTGTGCACCGGCCGCAACCACCGCATGACCGAACCGCTGCTGCGGCACGACTGCTTTGCAGGCGCAGTGTGCAGCGCCGGCGGCTATGTGCTGTGCGATGGCAAGACTCTGGTGGATATCCCAATGGAGCCGCAGCAGGCTGAAGGCGTGCGCGCGGCGCTGGAGCGCAATGGCGTGGAGTGCACGCTGGAAGCCCGGGATGCCACCTTTGGCGGAAGCAAGATGGCTGAGAGGTGGAACTTTATCCACAAAAAGAACGATGCACCGCTGAACAGCGAAGCAGAACGCTGGCGCAAAGCCATGGAAGAGGGCATGTCCATCCTGCCGCTTTCCGATTACAAAGGGGAACCGCTGTATAAGATCGTGTTCATTGCCGACCACGAGAGCGACCTTGCCGAGGCAAAGCAGCTCTATGCCGACCAGTTCGTGTTCTGCGAAAGCAAGCTGGACCGCCTGACCGATGGCTTTGTGAATGGTGAGCTCATCAACCGCAAATTTGATAAGGGCACCGGAATCAAGGCCATCTGTGATCATCTGGGCTGCACGCTGGCGGATACCATCGGCTTTGGTGACAGCGATAACGACCTGCAGATGACCGATGTTGTCGGCATCAGTGTGTGCATGGCCAATGGCTCCGAAAACCTGAAAAAGCGGTGCGACCGCATTGCTCCCTCGGTATACGAGGACGGCATTGCAAAGGAGTTCAAGGCGCTGGGTCTGATTTGAAAAAAACAACAAAGGCTGCGGCAGGGATAAGACCCGGGCCGCAGCTTTTTTGCTGCCACAGGGTTTTATAAAACGGAAAAACGTGGTAGAATAAACCAGAATGCCGGATTCAAGGCCCGGCAAAAAGGGAGGAATTGAAATGCGTTCTGTTCTGGAAGTATGTGTGGACAGCACTGCCAGTGCACTGGCAGCAAAGCGCGGCGGTGCCAGCAGGCTGGAACTGTGTGCCGACCTGATCGTGGGCGGTACAACGCCCAGCCTTGCGCTGGTGCGTCAGGTCAAGGCGGAGACCGGCCTGCCGGTGCGCGCTCTGCTGCGGCCCCGGTTCGGAGACTTCTGTTACGACAGCTACGAGCTTGCCCAGATGGAACAGCTGGCTGCAGAGCTGGTGGAGGCCGGGGCGGATGGTATCGTGACCGGTGTGCTGACCCCGGAAGGGCAGCTGGATGCGGATGCCATGCGGCCCATTTATGCGGCGGCGCGCAGGGCAGCGGAAAAGGCAGGCCGTCCGGTGGCGTGTACCCTGCACCGTGCCTTTGATGTCAGCGCCGACCCCTTTGCGGCACTGGAAACGGTCCGGAGCATGGGCCTTTGTACCATCCTCACCAGCGGGCAGGCGGCGAGTGCCCCAGAGGGAGCGGAGCTTCTCGGCCGACTGGTGGAGCGGGCAGGGGACAGCGTGGAAATTCTGGTAGGTGCCGGTGTCACGGCACAAAACATCCCGGCACTGGCCGCACAGACCGGGGCACGTGCGTTCCACCTTTCCGGCAAGCAGGTGCTGCAAAGCCGCATGACCTTCCGCCGCGAGGGTGTGCCCATGGGGCTGCCGGGCTTTTCAGAGTTTGAGGTATGGCAGACGGGTGAAGAAAACATTCGTGCTGCACGGCAGGCACTGGATGCAATCAAGAACAACTAAAACGAAAGCGCTCTCCCACGGGAAACCCCGGCGGAAGAGCGCTTTTTATGATGATGAATTTGAAGGGTGAAGATAGCTTAGTAATGCAGCTCGTCGCCGGTCAGTGCTTCCAGCACCGGCAGCATGGCAGCGGCTTCGGCTTTGGCAGCGGGCAGATCCATATCGCGGTAGTTGCCGCACTCCACTTCGCTGGCACCGGGCACAGCGCCCTCAAAGCCAGCCATGAAGCGGAAGGATTCCACCGTCAGCTCCAGTGCCTCGGCGGGAGTCAGGCCGCGGGTGAGCAGATAGAAGCCGGTGCGGCAGCCCATGGGGCCAACGTAGATCACGCTGTCCTGAAAGGCGCTGTTGCGTGCATAGGTGGCAAACAGATGCTCCAGCGTGTGGGCGGCACCGGTGGACAGGTAATCGCCGTGATTGGGCCTTTTCATGCGGATGTCCCATGTGAGAACATCTCCGTCCTGACGGCTCAGATACATGCCGCGGTCCAGTTTGGTATGGTCAACACAGAAGCTTGCAATGCGTTCCATGATCTTCTCCTTTGGCTTATGCCTGCAGGCGCTGCACGCTGCCGTGAGCGCAGTCCACAGCGATCATCAGACCGTCGCGGATGTGGCTGGTAGCACCGGCGGCACCCACAACGGTAGGCTTGAGCAGGGCCTTGCCAGCAATGGCAGCGTGGCTGTTCAGGCCCGGCTCTTCCACCACCAGAGCGGCGGCATCACGCACGTAACTCAGCATTTCGTTGCTGGTGGAGGGCACCACCAGAACCATGCCGGGCTTGAACTTTGCACGTACCTCTTCCAGCGTGCGGCAGACGCAGGCCTTGCCGGTGGCGCTGGTCACGTCGGCATTCTCGCGGCCAACGCCCACACCGGTAGCCAGACAGTTGCCTACCATGTGGATCTTGATCATGTTGGTGGTGCCGGACACGCCCACAGGCACGCCTGCGGTCACAACGGCCAGCTCACCGTTGTGCAGGTAGCCGTTCTCCTTGGCCAGAGAGGTGGACATCTCGATCAGCTCATCGGTGCTGTGTGCCAGAGGCATCATCAGCGGGGTGATGCCCCAGCTCAGGGCCAGCTGACGCTGCACCTGCTCCTTCATCACGCAGGCGATGATGGGCTGCTCCGGGCGGTACTTGCTCAGCAGACGGGCGGTGTTGCCGGACTCGGACACGGTGACGATGGCGGCAGCGTTCACGTCCTTGGCGGTCAGGCAGGCAGCGTGTGCAGTTGCGTCGCTCACGCTGATCTTGCCGGTGTTCTCGGTGAGGGGAACAAAGCGGGCGTGGTTCTCCTGCTCGGTGCGCTCAGCAATGGCAGACATGGTCTTGAGGGCCTCCACGGGGTAAGCACCGGCAGCAGTCTCGCCGGAGAGCATGATGGCAGAGGTGCCGTCGTAGATGGCATTTGCCACGTCAGAGATCTCGGCGCGGGTGGGACGGGGGTTCACGATCATGCTGTCCAGCATCTGGGTAGCGGTGACGATGGGCTTGCCAAAGGAGAAGGAGCGCTCGATGATATTCTTCTGAATGCCGGGCAGCTCGGTAAAGTCGATCTCAACGCCCAGATCGCCGCGGGCCACCATGACAGCATCGGCTGCAGCCAGAATGCTGTCGATGTTGTTCACGCCCTCACGGTTCTCGATCTTGGCGATGATGCGGATATCGGAATCATACTCGTTGAGCAGGTTGCGGATATCGTACACATCCTGCGCGGTGCGCACGAAGGAAGCAGCGATGAAGTCAAAGCCCTGCTGTGCGCCAAAGATGATATCGTCGCGGTCGCGCTGGCTCATATACGGCATGGACAGATGCACGCCGGGCACATTGACACCCTTCTTGTTCTTGATCTTGCCGCTGTTCAGCACCTTGCACACGATGTCGGTGTCGTTCACGGTGACGATCTGCAGCTTGATCAGGCCGTCGTCCAGCATGATGGTGCCGCCGGGCTGCACGTCCTGCGGCAGGTCCTTATAGGTGATGGAGCAGATCTCCTTGGTGCCTTCCACCTCGCGGGTGGTCAGGGTGAAGGTCTGGCCGGCTTCCAGCATTTCAGTGCCGTTCTTGAAGTCCTTCAGGCGGATCTCGGGGCCTTTGGTGTCCAGCAGGGCGGCGACCGGCTTGCCCAGCTCTTCACGAATGGCCTTCAGCTTTTCAAAGCGGCCCAGATGCTCTTCGTGAGAGCCGTGGGAAAAATTAAAACGGGCAACATTCATGCCGTTGGCGACCAGCTCGCGCAGAACGCCTTCCTGATCGGTGGACGGACCCAGAGTGCAGATGATCTTGGTTTTTCTCATATACTTTTACTACCTCCAACTACAACTTCACATTCTCTATTTTGCGGCAGGCTGTCGTCGTACAGGCAGCTGCGCGTGGCCAACGAGAAAAATCCCGTGCTGTGGTACAAAAGCGGAAAAATTCTGTAGTTCAAAACCTTTCCATTTACTATTATACCCGCTTGGATACAATAGGGCAAGAAAAAATTCAAGCTGCGCTGCAATTTTTTTGGCAGCTAAGATGTCTTTTTCATGAAATAACGCAGCAACGAACAAAAACGCCAAAACGCTTCGTTGAATTGTGAACGAAATGACGAACATTTTGGTGAAAATGACGGATATTTGCAGCACAGCAAAAACGCTTGCATCCGGCACAGGATTTGCTTATAATGATAAGTAAAGATAGTATCACTTATCCGGGGCAGGTCCCCGGAAGAAATGGAGAAAAAACGATATGGAAAAGCGTGTTTTTCTGATCGTCCTCGACAGCTTTGGCATTGGCGCAGAGCCGGATGCCGCAGCGTTTGGCGATGAGGGCACCAACACCCTGGGTGCCATTGCAAAACACCCCAACTTCAACTGCCCCAACCTGCAAAAGATGGGCATGTTCAACATTGATGGCGTGACCGCAGGCGAAAAGACCGCAGCGCCCATCGGCTCCTTTGCCCGCCTGCAGGAGCAGAGCATGGGCAAGGATACCACCATTGGTCACTGGGAGATCGCCGGTGTGGTAAGCCCCAAGCCGCTGCCCACCTTCCCGAACGGCTTCCCGGATGAGCTGATCCACGAGTTTGAGGAAAAGACCGGCCACAAGGTGCTGTGCAACAAGCCTTACTCCGGCACGCAGGTGCTGAAGGATTACGGCGAGCAGGCCATGAAAGAAAACGCCCTTATCGTCTACACCAGTGCCGACAGTGTATTTCAGGTGGCCGCCAACGAAGAGCTGGTGCCGGTGCATGAGCTGTACCGCTACTGCGAGATCGCCCGCGAGATGCTCAAGGGCGAGTACGGCGTGGGCCGCGTGATCGCACGCCCCTTCCTGGGCCACACTGCGGATACCTTCTACCGCACCACCAACCGCCACGACCTGAGCCTCAAGCCGCCCCGCGCTACCATGCTGGATCTGCTGAAGGACGCGGGCAGGGATGTGATCGCTGTGGGTAAGATCTTCGATATCTTTGACGGTGAGGGCGTGACCGAGAAGATCAAGACCACTGGCAATACCAACGGCATCGCCTTCACCAAGGCGCTCCAGACCCGCGACTTTGAGGGCCTTGCCTTTGTAAATCTGGTGGACTTCGATATGCTCTACGGCCACCGCCGCGATGTGGCAGGCTATGCCGCCGCTGCTACGGAGTTCGACAGGTTCGTGGCAGATTTCATCCCCGGGATGCGGGAGGGCGATCTCCTGATGGTGACGGCTGACCACGGCTGCGACCCGTCCTATACCAAGACCACCGACCACACCCGCGAGTATGTGCCGTATCTGATCTGCGGCAAGGGCGTGAAGCCCGGCGTTGACCTTGGCACCCGTCTGTGCTTTGGCACCATCGCCCAGACCATCTGCGAGTATCTTGATGTGGATGCTTCCTCTCTGGACGGCAAGAGCGTCTGGAACGAGATCAAGGCATAATGATTTTATAGAATGAGAAAGCCGCCTGCATTGGTTCAAGATGCAGGCGGCATTTTTATGCAGTTTATCGGCACGGACTTTCTGGTGAAAAAGCAAAACAGGAAACGACCGCAGTTGTTTCCTGTTTTGCAAATAAAATAATATTTCCACGATAGAGTCCGGAGCTTGCGCGGAGGACATTTTAAATCGTCACGCGGCTTCGTTCTGCTGCGAAGCGGCATCCTGAATGGCATCCCAGATGGAGGAAGCTGCATTGTAGATGGACGATGCAGCCTGTTCCACCTCTTCCTGCGTGGGCAGGGAGATGGACGGTGCTTCTCCGGCCGTATCACCGCTGCCGGTCTCGCCCTCGGCGGGAGCTTCCGGCTCCTGCGGCTGGGTGTCGGCAGGCTGCTCTGCATCTGCAGGCTGGTCGGCCGGGACAGTCTCTTCCGGCAGGCTGTCGGCGGGCACTTCCTCGGGAACGCTCTCCGCAGGCACCTCCGAAACAGCGGCGTTCGGGTCGGTGGTGGGGGTGAACACCTCGGTCTTTTCCGGCTTCTGGGTGGTGTCGGCAACGGTGCCCTCACCGCCCAGCACGGACGCGATCATTTCCTTGGCCTTGCTCACAGAAGCATCGTCCGGTTTCATGACGTAGAGCTTCTGTCCCTTGGCAGAGTAGCACTTGGTGCTGCTGGAGCTTGTGCCGGTGACGGTGTAGCTTTCAATATCCCACTCGGCAAAGTCGCTCAGCTGCATCCGCACCAGCGCACTGATCTGATCCTGTGAAAAGCTGGTCACAAAGCAGTCGGCTGCGGCATCCATGATCTTGGAAAAACCCATCAGCAGGGCAGGGGACTTGATCTTGTTCAGCATGGCATCGATCACCTTCATCTGGTTGATGCCGCGCTGGATATCGCCGGATGCAAAGGCGTGACGCTCACGGGCAAAGGCCAGAGCGGCCTTGCCGTCCAGATGGTTCCAGCCCTCCACAAAGGTGGTGGGGTCATAGTAGCCGGGGCTGCCCACAGAAGTGAACGCCTGATCGGAGTAGACATCCACGCCGCCCAGCGCATCGATGATGCTGATGAAGCCCGCAAAGTTGATGCGGATGTAATGGTCAACATTGACGCCGTACAGATTGCCCAGTGTGGCCATGCTGGTTTCCACGCCGTACAGACCGGCGTGAGTCAGCTTATCCTTGCTGTCAGTGCCGGCAAGGTCTACGTAGTAGTCGCGCGGGGTGTTGATCAGGGCTACCCTCTTGGTGACAGGGTTCACGGCAGCAAGGATATTCACGTCGCTGCGGGCATTTTCGGTCAGCTCGCCGCGGGTGTCCACGCCGCTGAGGTAGATCACAAACGGCTCCTTGGTGATCTTGTTGGCCTCGGCACCGGTGAGCAGGCCAGAGGTCATGCTGCCCAAGGCAGAAAGGCCCTGCTGGGCCCAGAAGCAGCCCAGCGCCATGGCAGCGCACAGGAACACCGAGAATACCCGGGCTACCTTGCCGGGAACATTGTATTCCTGACAGCGCTTTACCAGCAGCCACAAAAGTGCCAGCAGCGCGGCCAGAATGACCAGATACAGCACCGGCAGCATCTGGGTGCGCCACAGCTGCACCAGTGCCAGAATGCTTAAAATACCTTGTAAGATCAGCAAAATTTTCCCCCACTTGGAAGGTACTGCCACGGCTCCATCCACGGGCGGCTGGGCCTTGGGCGGTACGGGTGTGTTGTGGCCGCTGCGCGGCGGCTTCTGGGGAGGCTGGGCCGGAGGCGGTGTGCTGGGCTGTTCCGGCGGAAGCTCGGAAAAAAACGCCGAGCTGTCTACCTCGATGGGCGCAGTGTCCTCAGAGCCTTCCTTGCGGCTGATGTGCCGCAGAGAACGGTAATCTTCGTGGGAACGATCGTTTTCATCCATCATTCAAAACCACTCCTTTTTGTCAGGAAACAGGTACAATGGTCAGCACTGCACGGGCCGGAAGGCAGGTGGCGGTCTGATCTTCGTTGGAAAGCCAGCCAAAGCCTTCACAGATGTGATCCGGGCAGGGCGAATCCACGAACCGGGCTGCACCGTCCTTGATCTGGATGTGGACGGTATAGTAACCGGTGTCCACATCATAGGTCTCATCCACGTCCAGCGGCAGGTTCATGGTGGTGTTGTTGTCGCCGTAGATCAGCTCGGCCCGCAGCCCGGAGCCGGAAGCGTGCACGCGGCGTACCACCAGCAGCACAGCGGCAATGGCCAGAATGACCACGGCAAACAGAAGATTGGCAAGCAGCTTTTTGTTTTTCATGCGTTAGTCCTTGATCTGTAATTGTTCCAGCTCGGCCAGCCACAGTGCGGCACAGGCATCGCTGGGCATCCGCCAGTCGCCGCGGGGCGAAAGGGTCACGCTGCCCACCTTGGGGCCGTCGGGCAGGCAGCTGCGCTTGAACTGTTGGGCAAAGAACCGCCAGTAGAAGTTGCGCAGCCACTTGTACAGAACACTGTCCGGGTACTCCGGCCGGCCTGCGAATGCAGCCTTTGCCAGCCGGAAGATCTTGGCTGGGCCAAAGCCGAAGCGCAGTACCTGATACAGGTAGAAATCGTGCAGCTCGTAGGGTCCCACAAGGTCCTCGGTCTTCTGCGCGATCTCGCCGTCCTTGGCAGGCAGCAGCTCCGGGGAGACGGGCGTATCCAGAATATCCAGCAGCACCGTGCGCAGAGCATCGGCGGCGGCAATGTCGGCTTCGTAGCGCACAAGGTGGCGCACCAGCGTTTTGGGCACACCGGCGTTCACACCGTACATGCTCATGTGGTCGCCGTTGTAGGTGGCCCAGCCCAGCGCCAGCTCCGAAAGGTCGCCGGTGCCCACTACAAGGCCTCCGGTGCGGTTGGCGGTGTCCATCAGCTCCAGCGTACGCACGCGGGCCTGACCGTTTTCAAAGGTGACATCCAGCACGCTCTCGTCCTGACCGATGTCCGCAAAATGGCTGTGCACGGTGTTGGCGATATCGATCTCTTTAAAGGAGACCTGCAGCTCATCGCACAGGATCTCTGCATTGCTGCGGGTGCGCTTCGTGGTGCCAAAGCAGGGCATGGTCACAGCCAGCACATCCCGGGCGGGGCGGCCCAGCTGCTTCATGGCACGCACGGCCACCAGAAGCGCAAGACAGCTGTCCAAGCCGCCGGAAATGCCGATAACGGCGGTCTTTGCGTGGGCGTGTTCCAGCCGCTTTGCAAGGCCGTCGGCCTGCATTTTCAGAATCAGCTCACAGCGCTCGGCGCGGCGCTTGGGGTCGCCGGGCACAAAGGGTGCGGGGTCGATCCAGCGGGTCAGCGTGGTCTCTGCCGGTTCCAGATCGAACTCCACGGTCTGGTAGCCCTCGCCGCTCAGCTCAAAACTGGTGTTGCGGGCACGCTCGGCTTCCATGCGCTGGCAGTCGATCTCGGTCTCGGCACAGCCGCCGTCAAAGGGAGCGTTCTCCGCCAGAATAGTGCCGTTCTCGGCGATCAGGTCGTGGCCGGCGAACACCATGTCCTGCGTGCTCTCACCGTGCCCGGCGGAAGCATACAGGTAGCCGCACAGCAGGCGGGCAGACTGGTTGGACACCAGCGCCCGGCGGTACTCGGCCTTGCCGACGGTCTCATCGCTGGCGGAAAGATTTGCGATCACGGTCGCACCGGCCAGCGCGTGGAAGGTGGAGGGCGGCAGGGCGCTCCACAGATCCTCGCAGATCTCCACACCTAGCACAAAACTGGGCATCTGGCGGCAGCGGAACAGCAGGGAAGTGCCAAAGGGCACCTGCTGACCACACATCTCCACCAGCTCCACCTCGGTACTGCCCGGGGTGAACTGACGCTTTTCGTAGAACTCGCCGTAGTTGGGCAGATAGGTCTTGGGTACAAGGCCCAGAATGCGGCCATGGCACAGCACGGCGGCGCAGTTGTACAGCTTGCCGTGCACCAGCAGCGGCAGGCCCACCAGAGCCACCACGTCCAGCTCCTGCGTTTCAGCCAGCAGGGCGCTCAAAGCGTCCAGCGCGCCGGTCTGCAGAGTACGCTGCAAAAACAGGTCGCCGCAGGTATAGCCGGTCAGGCAGAACTCAGGGAACACGGCCAGCTTTACGCCGCGGGCTGCGGCTTTGTGCAAAGCATCCGTGATCTGCCGGACATTATAGGCGCAGTCGGCCACCCGCAGTGCGGGAGAAAGGGCGGCTGCTTTCAAAAAACCATCTTTCATCGGAGGATTTCACATCCTGTCTTTCTTAGTTGACTGCAATTTCCTGCAGTGCACATAGTATACCACAAACAGACCCAAACGGGAAGTAAAAGAACAATGACAAAAACAAAACAGCCGCGCTCTCTCCATCTCGCACTGCCCGACGAAGAAAGCGGGCAAGACAAAAAATAAAAAATCCCACACAAAAATGTGCGGGAATCAAAGACTGAAAAATGGAAAACGAGATAGACCGTAAGCCGGGTTCTGTATTAAACGACGATCTGTCTAGACCTGCCATTGCTGACAGGCTCGTGCCGCCTTCGGGACACGCGAGCAGCGCTGTACGTCCCATATAGGCGTTGCTTCCGGTAGGGTTTACAAAGCCGCATGGTCACCCATGCGCTGGTGAGCTCTTACCTCGCCGTTTCATCCTTACCGCATTGCTGCGGCGGTTTGTTTTCTGTTGCACTTTCCCTAAGGTCACCCTCGGCTGCCGTTAGCAGTTACCGTGCTCTGTGAGGCCCGGACTTTCCTCAGAGCGGTCAAAGCCGCCCCGCCGCCGTATGTTCCACTCGTTTTCCGCTCCTCATGATACCATAAAAAAGAAGGATTTGCAAGTAGAAGCCTTTTTTGATATAATATCTTATACATTTTTATGTTTTTTGCGCAGGAGGTGGGGGTGCATATGTGGCTGTTTTTTACGGTGCCCGATACGCTGCAGACCCAAAACGGAGTGCTTCTGCGCAATTTTCTGCGCCAGTGTGCCGTCTCCACCGACCTTGCCCGTGCAGTCAAGTTCCGGGGCAGCGGCTTTTTTGCGGATGGAGAGCCTGTCCTTGCCAACCGCAGGGTGTACCCGGGGCAGACGGTCAGCTTTGAGCTGCCGCCGGAAGGGGAAGGCGTGGCCCCACAGCCGGAGATCCCGGTAAACGTGGTCTATGAGGATGCCTTTGCAGTGGTGCTGGAAAAGCCGCCGCATCTGGCCGTGCACCCCACCCTGAACTACCCCTACGATACCCTTGCCAACGGGTATGCGGCATGGGCTGCGCAGCAGGGCATCAGCCCGGTGTTCCGCCCGGTGAACCGTATCGATAAGGACACCAGCGGCCTTGTTCTGGCTGCAAAGCACGCCTACGCTGCGCCGCTGCTGGCCCGGAATGTGGAAAAACTCTACTATGCCGTTGTGGAGGGGGAGCTGCCGCTGGGTCCGGGCGTGATCGACGCGCCCATTGGCCGCCAGGCGGAGAGCATCATTGGCCGCTGCGTGACCCCGGACGGCAAGCCCAGCCGCACCGAGTATACCATATTAAAGGCAGAAAACGGCCTGAGCCTTGCAGCCTGTGTGCCGGTAACGGGCCGCACCCATCAGATCCGGGTGCATTTTGCGTCCATCGGCCACCCGCTGGCTGGGGATGACCTTTACGGCGGGAGCCGGGAGCGCATTGGGCGGCAGGCGCTGCACTGTGCAAGGCAGAGCTTCCGGGTGCCGGTGTACACCCCGGTGGAGGGCGGAATCCGGGTGAAATGCCCGGCGAATGGAAATAACTGGAAGACTGTTGCGGCAGAAAGCCCGATGCCGCAGGATATGAAACAGCTTTTTGGTGAAAAGTAAGTGAAAGAACCGCCCAAATTTTGTGACAATGCTTGTTTCAAAGACGGCAGGGTGTATAATAAAATAAGAATGTTGTGCGCATGAGCCTGCTGGAAAGGGCATGTGCGCCCAAGACCGCCGCCGTCTTATCCCGGCACCGTGTGTGCATTGGCGGCAAGGAAGGAGAAAAACCTTTTGATCGAAGACAAGACAAAGGAGCAGCAGCCCGCTTCACCGGTAAAACCGAAACGCGGCCAGAGGCTGCGCTCCCTTTGGGCACAGCTGCAATGCATGGGGCTTTTGCACCGGCACCGGCTGCGCCGTAAAACCCAGAATCATATGAATGATTTTGGCAGAAAGCTTGCCCAGAATTCTGCCGCGCCAGTCATCGGGGAGACGCTGTATGCACTGGGCTATTCTACAGAGTATGTATTCGTCCGCGTTGGGCGCGGCCTGCGCAGCGGCTGGCTGTGGCTGTGGCAGGCATTTACGACACTGCTGGCAAATACTGCGGCAATGGCGTTCCCGGGGGCAGCGCAGATGTTCCGGGACCTGTTCGGCCCGATCTGGCTGTTCTTCCGGGGCTGCGGTTCGCTGCTGGTGCACGCCCAACGGGTGCGGAAAGAAAAAGGCTTTGCCGCAGCCTGCAAAGCCAGCGTACATTATCTGGCCAGCGGCGTGCGCCGCAACCTGAAAACACTGCCGCGCATGGCCATGTATGTGCTGCCGGTGTGCGCACTGGCCGTTATGGTGACCGTGTTCAACCATACCGTCCGCCAGCCTTATGCGCTGGAGGTGCAGGTGAACGGCCAGACCGTCGGCTATGTGGCCAATGAGGATGTGTTCAACTCGGCCCGCGAGGCGGTGCAGGAGCGTATCAACTACGCAGACACCGACCATG
The DNA here is from genome assembly GCF_003604105.1 of Faecalibacterium sp. AF10-46. NCBI lineage: Bacteria > Bacillati > Bacillota > Clostridia > Eubacteriales > Oscillospiraceae > Faecalibacterium > Faecalibacterium sp. AF10-46. Next base: position 243,825 of record NZ_QVGY01000001.1, read on the forward strand.
CAAAGTGGACCGTGGAGCCTACCTACACCGTTACCGTGGCCCACAAGACCATGGATGAAAACGAGATGGCGGACGCGATCCTGAAGAGCGCCAGCGACGAGATCAGCGAGGGCACGGCCCTGTATCTGGATGGTGAGCTGACCGCAGTGTGCAGCGATGGTGCCAGCCTGCAGAGCTACCTGAGCAGCCTGCTGGAACCCTATGAGGACCCTGAGAACTCCAACGTGACCGTGGGCTTCAACAAGGAAGTCACGCTGGAAAACGGCATCTACTTCAACGACAGCTTTCAGGACGAAGCGGATGTGGAAAAGGAACTTTCCGGTGTGCAGCAGCAGGAAAAGATCTACACAGTGGGCGCAGGCGACACGCTGTGGAGCATCGCCCAGAAAAACGACCTGACCTTCCGGGAACTGTGCGAGCTGAACCCCAGCTTCAAAGGCGCACAGCTGAATGAAAAATCCAACATTCAGGCCGGTGATGAGCTGATCGTGACCAAGCAGGAAGCTACGCTGGAAGTGCGCATCACCAAGGTGGAGACCTGGCAGGAGGAGATCCCCTATACCACCGAGACCACCACCTCCAACGAGTACACGGTGGGCACCAAGAAAACGGTGCAGAACGGTGTGAACGGCCTGCGTCAGATCACGGCGCAGCGTGTTTATAACACCGACGGCATCCAGCTTTCCCAGAAGATCCTGAGCACGGAAGTGGTGCAGGAGCCTGTCACGGAAAAGATCGTGAAGGGCACCAAAAAGGTGACCAGCAGCACCAGCTACATCACCGGCAGCGGTCAGTTCATCTGGCCGGTGCCCGGCTACCGGAACTGCTCGCGCTGGTACGGCGGCAGCCACAAGGGTGTGGATATCTGTGCGGCTGCCGGTACGCCCATCTACGCATCGGCGGGCGGCACCGTGACCAAGGCCGGCTACAACAAGGCCGGTGCCGGTACGGGTTATGGCTACTCCATCATCATCAGCCACGGCAGCGGCTACACCACGGTGTATGCGCACTGTCTGTCGCTGGCGGTGCACTCCGGTCAGACCGTCAAGCAGGGCCAGCTGATCGGCTATGTGGGCAGCACCGGACGCTCCAGCGGCAACCACTGCCACTTTGAGATCCGCCGCAACGGCAGCTACATCGCGCCGCAGAATGTGTTCAACCGCAGAAAGTATAGGTAAAGGTAAGTTTGCAGAGGGCTTTTTCTCCGGAGAAGGCCCATCTGCTGTATTATGTAACAGAAAAGGAGAGATGATCTTATGTCTACCCCTCACATCAGTGCTGAAAAAGGCGATTTTGCAAAGACCGTTCTGATGCCGGGCGATCCCCTGCGTGCAAAATTCATTGCGGATACCTTCCTCAAGGATGTCCGTCAGGTGACCGGCGTGCGCGGCATGCTAGGCTTTACCGGCACTTACGAGGGCCGTCCCATCAGCGTGATGGGCAGCGGCATGGGTATGCCTTCCATCGGCATTTATTCCTATGAGCTGTTCAAGTTCTACGATGTAGAGAACATCGTCCGCATTGGCTCTGCCGGCAGCTATACCGACAAGGCCAAGCTGTTTGACGTGGTGCTGGCCGCCGGTGCTGTGAGTGAAAGCAACTATGCCCGCGTGCAGAGCGGTTTTGACGGCAATGTTACCCTGCCCAGCCAGAGTCTGAACGACAAGCTGCGCGCTTCTGCCGCAAAGCAGGGCATCCCCCTCATCGAGGGAAACATCCATTCTTCGGATGTGTTCTACCGTCAGCCCTCCGATGCAAAGCCCACCTACTGGGAAAAGCTGCGCGACGAGCGCGGCTGCCTGTGCGTGGAGATGGAGAGCTTTGCCCTGTTTGCCAATGCACAGGTGCTGGGCAAGAACGCTGCCTGCCTGCTGACCATTTCCGACAGCTTTGTTTCGCCGGAGATCACCACGGCAGAACAGCGCCAGAAGAGCTTTACCGACATGATGAAGGTAGCACTGGGTGCAGAATACTAAGCGTTAAAAACGTATTTCAGCGCGGTTTGCCTGCAAAAGGGCTTGCCGCGCTGTTTTCGACCGCTGAAAACCAAAAAAGGAGTGACGGATATGACAAACCTGACGCTGGAAGAAAAGAAGGAGCTCATCCGCATGGCACTGGCTGCACGGGAAAAAGCCTATGTGCCCTACAGCGATTTTATGGTGGGCGCTGCCCTGCGCGCCAAGGATGGCCGCATTTTTACCGGCTGCAACGTGGAGAACGCTGCCTTTACCCCCACCAGCTGTGCAGAGCGCACGGCTCTGTTCAAGGCGGTGGCTGAGGGCGTGACCGAGTTCACCGACATTGCTGTGGTGGGCAGCCGCCGCGGCGAGGTAAACGAGCAGATCACTTCTCCCTGCGGGGTGTGCCGCCAGGCTCTGTTTGAATTCGGCGGGCCGGAACTGAACGTTATCATGGCAAAGACACCGGAAGACTTTATCGAGCGCAGCATGGACGAACTGCTGCCCTTCGGCTTTGGCCCCTCCAATGTGGCGGGCAACCGTGCCGTGAAGTAACGGGATAAAAGCGCAGAGGCACACTGCAGGACAATAAAGTAACGGAAATACGTGCATTGTGCGGCAAAACACAGGGAGTGCACGGAAAATGGCCGGAACTACGGCAAATTTGTGCATAAATACTACTTTTGATAAAAACTGACAAAATTATTGTAAAGATTTTGTAATCGGAATTTGCTTGCATCTGACACGGCTTGCCGTTATACTTGAGCCAGTAAATGTGCAGCTCTGCGCATTTTATTTATTTGACGCGATTTTTTAAAATAAAGGAGAGTTTCTTATGAAGATTTCTCGTCGTAACTTTCTGGCTGTGGCTGGTGCTGCTGCCGCTGCCGCTGCTCTGACCGCCTGCGGCGGTTCTTCCGCTTCTTCTGCCAGCACCGCTTCTTCCGCTGCTGCTTCTACTGCCTCCTCTGCTGCTGAGGGCGGTGAGAAGATCGTCAAGGTCGCTCTGACCTGCGATACCGGCACGATCGATGATGAGAGCTTCAACCAGGCATGCTGGGCTGCTGTTTCCAGCTACATGGGCGATGACTGCCAGTACTACATCCCCGAGGCTGACGCTTCCGATGAGGACCGCGAGACCATGATCCGTCAGGCTGTCAACGACGGCGCTGATGTGATCGTCTGCGTCGGCTACCTGTACGGTGCTTCTCTGGCATGGGCTGCTGACCAGTATCCCGATGTCAAGTTCATCGCCATCGATGTGACGCAGGGCGATATCGGCACCGATGCCATCCCTGCCAACTGCTACTGCATCACCTTCAAAGAGGAGCAGGCAGGCTATCTGGCAGGCTACGCCATCGCAAAGGACGGCAAGACCAAGCTGGGCTTCCTGGGCGGCATGGCTGTTCCCGCTGTTATCCGTTACGGCTACGGCTTCGTGCAAGGTGCTGATGCCGCTGCTGCTGAGCTGGGCCAGAACATCGAGATCAACTACTTCTACGGCGGCCAGTTCTACGGTGATGCAAACATCACCTCCCGTATGGAGGGCTGGTACTCCAACGGCACTCAGGTCGTCTTTGCCTGCGGCGGCGGCATCTACACCTCCGCTGTTGAGGCTGCTCTGAAGAACAACGGCTACGTCATCGGCGTTGATGTTGACCAGAACTACATCGGTGCAAACGGCGTTGCAGACGGCACCTACGCTTATAACCCGTTCATCACCTCTGCTATGAAGGGCCTGTCCGAGGCTGTCAACACTGCTCTGGCTGATATCGAGGCCGGCAGCTGGGGCGACATCGCAGCTTCCAACGGCAACTTCGGTCTGGAGGACGGCGATTATGTCGGCCTGCCCACCGATGCAGACAGCTGGAACTTCGAGTCCTTCACCACCGACGAGTACGAGGAAGTCAAGGGCAAGATCAAGAGCGGCGAGATCACTGTTGATAACAGCTCCGACGACGCTACCAAGCCCACCGTCAGCGAGTTCACCACTGTCAACTACATCCAGTAAGCTGTTGTCCGGCAGGCCTGCCTGCGGACGATCGATGGTTCTTTTCAAAGCGGGGCATCCTGTAACGGGGTGTCCCGCTTTTTTCTGTCTTCTATTGGCGTAATGCGGGAAAAATGCAGCGTACTCTTCGTGAAAAGAGTACAAAAGTAATACTATTGTCTGTGCTTTCTGCCAAAAAGCAAAAAAGACATGTGCAAATTGCCGCAAATCAGGTATAATGGAACTTAAAGAAGTATCGGTGTCGAAACGACACGAAAGGAGAGTGAGCAGATTGGCAGAGGATTTTGTGATCGAAATGCTCCACATTACCAAGGAGTTTCCTGGGATCAAAGCAAACGACGATATCACCCTGCAGCTGCGCAAAGGCGAGGTACATGCCCTGCTGGGCGAGAACGGCGCCGGCAAAAGTACACTGATGAGCGTGCTGTTTGGCCTGTACCAGCCGGAAGCTGGTCAGATCCGCAAAAACGGCAAGGAGGTTGCTATCCGCAACCCCAATGATGCAAACGCACTGGGCATCGGCATGGTGCACCAGCACTTCAAGCTGGTGGAATGCTTCAGCGTGCTGGACAACATCATTCTGGGCGTGGAACCCAACAAGATGGGCTTTTTGCAGAAGGCCGAGGCACGCAAAAAGGTGATGGCCCTGAGCGAAAAGTACGGCCTGCGCGTGGACCCGGATGCACTGATCAGCGATATCTCTGTTGGTATGCAGCAGCGCGTTGAGATCCTGAAGATGCTGTACCGCGACAACGAGATCCTGATCTTCGACGAGCCTACCGCAGTGCTGACCCCGCAGGAGATCGACGAACTGATGGAGATCATGCGCGGGTTCAAGAAGGAAGGCAAGTCCATCCTGTTCATTACCCACAAGCTCAACGAGATCATGGCTGTGGCAGACCGCTGCACAGTTCTGCGCAAGGGCAAATGCATGGGTACCGTGGACATCAAGGATACCACCAAGGAAGAGCTTTCCCGCATGATGGTTGGCCGTGATGTGCAGCTGCAGGTGGACAAAAAGCCTGCCAACCCCGGCGAAGTGGTGCTGGATGTGGAAAACGTCACCATGCACAATGCCCAGCACAAGAAGGATGCAGTCCGGAATGTCTCTTTTCAGGTGCACGCCGGTGAGATCGTCTGTCTTGCCGGTATCGAGGGCAACGGTCAGACCGAGTTCGTCTACGGCCTGACTGGTCTGGAAAAGATCAGCAGCGGCAAGATCACACTGGACGGCAAGGACATCACCAACGAGTCCATCCGTCAGCGCTCCAAGGACGGCATGAGCCATATCCCGGAGGACCGCCACAAGCACGGCCTTGTGCTGGATTACAGTCTGGAAAACAACATGGTGCTGCAGCGCTACTGGCAGCCCGAGTTCCAGAAGGGCGGCTTTATCCGCAGCGATAAGGTGCGCGAATATTCCGATAAGCTCATTGCCCAGTACGATGTGCGCAGCGGTCAGGGCAGCCTGACCACCGTGCGCAGCATGTCCGGCGGCAACCAGCAGAAGGCCATCATTGCCCGTGAGATCGATAAGGACCCGAAGCTCTTGGTGGCAGTCCAGCCCACCCGCGGTCTGGACGTTGGTGCAATTGAATACATCCACCGTCAGATCGTGGCCGAGCGGGATAAGGGTACGGCCGTGCTGCTGGTCAGTCTGGAGCTGGACGAGGTGATGAACCTGTCCGACCGCATCCTTGTGATGTACGAGGGCGAGGTCGTGGGCGAATTTGACCCCAAGACCACCACCGTGCAGGAGCTGGGCCTGCATATGGCAGGCGCACGCAAGCAGGGAAAGGAGAGCAAATAACACATGAACAAGAAAAAACTTTCCCACAGCAGTCTGAACAGCTCCATCACCAGTGTGCTGGCTGCTCTGCTGTGCATCCTGATTGGCCTTGTGGTCGGTTTTCTGGTGCTGCTGGCCATCAACCCGGCCCACGCATGGGGCGACGGCTTTGTGCGCATCCTGAAGGGCGGCTTCCATGACGCGCCCTACGGTGTCGGCAAGGAGCTGGCAAATGCGGCTCCCCTCATTATGACCGGTCTGTCCGTGGCCTTTGCCTTCAAGACCGGCCTGTTCAACATCGGTGCGGCGGGTCAGTATACGCTGGGCGCTTACGGCGCTCTGTACTGCGCCATCATGCTCAAGCTGCCGTGGTTCGTCTGTCTGATCGCAGCCACCATTCTGGGCGGCATCTGGGGTGCGATCCCCGGCTTCTTCAAGGCCTACTTCAACATCAACGAGGTCATTACCTCCATCATGTTCAACTGGATCGGCCTGTATCTGGTCAATGAGCTCATTTACCAGAACGGCACCGGCCCCATGTACGATGTGCGCAACACCCGTACCATCAACATCAGCAAGAACGCCGATTACGCTCAGTCCATCATCCCGGATTTCGGCCTGAACAAGCTGTTCCAGACCAACAGCACCACCATCGCCATCTTCCTGGCGGCAGCGGTGGCAGTTCTGATCTGGGTGGTGCTGAACAAGACCACCTTCGGCTACGAGCTCAAGGCAGTCGGCCTGAACAAGAGCGCTGCCCGCTACGCCGGCATCAACGAGAAGAAGAACATCATCCTCTCCATGGCCATTGCCGGTGCGCTGGCCGGTTTTGGTGCGGGCCTGTACTATCTGTCCAATGTGTCCCAGTGGAACCCGCTGAACTCCACCAGCCTGCCGGCAATGGGCTTCAACGGCATTTCCGTTGCACTGCTGGCAAGCTCCAACCCCATTGGCACCATTTTCTCGGCGATCTTCATTTCCCATATCTCGGTGGGCGGCTCCTTCCTTTCCACCAAGTATTACCCCACTGAGATCTCGGACCTGATCAGCGGCATCATCATCTACCTGTGCGCATTCTCCATGCTGTTCCGCGGCAAGATCCACGCACTGCTGTTCAGGAATGCCGACAAGACCAATGTGAACGCAGAGCCTGCTGCTCCTGCAGGATTTGCAACCGAAAAGGAGGGCAAGTGATATGCTGCTTCTGATCAAATATACGCTGCTGTATGGCATCGTTCTGATGATGGTGGCACTGGGCGGTATGTTCAGTGAGCACTCCGGCATCATCAACATTGCACTGGAAGGTATCATGGTCATTGGCGGTGTGGCGGGTGTTCTCACCCTGACCATGCTGCCTTCCAGTATGCCGGTCTTCCTCGTGGTGCTGATCTCTGTTCTGGTGGCGGCACTGGCCGGTATGGTGTACAGTCTGCTGCTGGCCTTTGCCTCCATCAACCTGAAGGCGGATCAGACCATCGGCGGCACGGCCCTGAACCTGCTGGCTACTGCTATTGCGGTGGTCATTGCCAAGTATTTCAGCGATAGCGGCAGTGCAAAGCTGAACTACTCCAACAAGCCCTTCCTGTTCAGCATCGGCGGGCTGGAACTGAGCATTTTTGTGCCGCTGGGCATCATTCTGCTGATCATCAGCTATGTGGTGCTGTACAAGACCCGCTTTGGCCTGCGCCTGCGTGCCTGCGGCGAGCATCCGCAGGCAGCGGACTCTGTGGGCATCAATGTCTACAAGATGCGCTATGCCGGTGTTGTCATTTCCGGTGCGCTGGGCGCGATCGGCGGTATGGCCTACATCGTGCCCCCGGTGCAGACCTGGAACTTTGAGGTGGGCGTGGCCGGCGCAGGCTTCCTTGCCATGGCTGTTATGATCTTTGGCCAGTGGAAGCCCTTCAACATCTTTGGCGCAGCCATGTTCTTTGCTGTGTTCAAGAGTCTGGCAAACATTGCAGACTCCACCTTCCTGGCACAGCTGCACTGGTCCAGCAACATCTACAACATGATGCCGTTCGTGGCGTCCATGATCATTCTGGCGTTTACCTCCAAGAACAGCATGGCACCCAAGGCAGAGGGCATCCCCTATGACAAGGAATCCCGCTAAAACGACGATTCGTGATCCCCAAAAAAGGGCGCAGCTGCTTTTCCGGGCGGCTGCGCCCTTTTTGGCTTAAAATTGGGCAAAGTTTACAGAATGATACTTGCTTTTGTTTGGAATTTTGCTATACTATATCTTACAATGTCGTACTATCAATGTCGTACTATTGAAAAAACGAGGAGCGTGATACGATGCGCGTTTATGATCTGATCGCAAAAAAGCGTGATGGCGGTACGCACAGCCGTGAGGAGCTGGAGCAGATCGTCAATGGCTATGTCAGCGGAGAAGTGACTGATTACCAGATGGCTGCATGGATGATGGCTGTCTATCTGCGCGGCATGACCGATGAGGAGACCGCAGAGCTGACCGATGTGATGGCTCACAGCGGTGTGATGGTGGATCTTTCGCCCATTCCGGGCATCAAGGTGGACAAGCACTCCACCGGCGGCGTAGGTGACAAGACCACGCTGGTCATTGCCCCCATCGTGGCGGCCTGCGGCGTGAAGATCGCCAAGATGAGCGGCCGGGGCCTTGGCCATACCGGCGGCACCATTGATAAGATGGAGAGCGTGCCCGGAACCAGAACCGCCCTCTCGCAGGAGGAGTTCTTTGCGCAGGTGAACAGGATCGGCCTGTCGGTCATTGGCCAGAGCGAGGGCATTGCCATTGCAGATAAAAAAATGTATGCCCTGCGGGATGTGACCGCAACCGTCAGCTGCATCCCACTCATCGCATCCAGCATCATGTCCAAGAAACTGGCTTCCGGCTCGGATGCCATCCTGCTGGATGTGACCACCGGCACCGGAGCTTTTATGAAAACGGTAGACCAGAGCATTGAGCTGGCTAAGCTGATGGTATCCATTGGCACCCATCACGGCCGCCGCGTTGCTGCCATGATCACCGATATGGACACCCCGCTGGGCCATAACATTGGCAACAGTCTGGAAGTCATGGAAAGCATGGATGTGCTCAAGGGCCATGGCCCCGCCGACCTGACCGAGGTCTGCCTGCAGCTGGCGGCGAACATGCTGGTGCTGGCCGATAAGGGCACTCCTGCCGAGTGCCGCGCCATGGCCGAGGCGGTGATCGCCGATGGGTCTGCCTTTGCAAAGTGCAAGGAGATGTTTGCGGCGCAGGGCGGCGATACCCGCGTGCTGGACGATTACAGCCTGTTTGAGCAGCCCGCGGCAAGCTTTGAGCTGCTGGCAGAGCAGGACGGTTACATTGTGGCGAACGATGCCGAGAAGATTGGCTCTGCCAGCGTACTGCTGGGTGCGGGCCGACAGAAAAAGGGCGACCCGCTGGATTTTGCCGCCGGCATCACCCTGCATAAAAAGCGCGGCGACTACGTAAAGAAGGGCGAGAGCCTTGCCACCTTCTACGGCGCAGCCGATAAGTTTGAAGCTGCCGCCGCCGAGTACCGCAGCGGCCTTGGATACGGCCCTGAGAAGCCGGAGGAAGCCCCGCTGGTGTATGCCCTTGTAACGAAGGACGGCGTGGCGCGCTATTAAATGAAATAAAAGCTTCCGGGACGGTATCTCCCGGGGCTTTTTTGCGTCATTTGGCAGGTTTTTGTTGCATAATGTGGAAAACAGTGGAACTTTGGCAGGAGATATGGTATACTATGATGGATTTGTGCTGTCCCGGCAGAAGGGACGCGGAAAGAGAAAGGACTTGTTATGAAGATCATTCTGGTGGGCGGCGGCAAGGTTGGTACTGCGCTGGCGCGGCAGCTCAGTGAGGAAGACCATAATGTGACCATTGTGGATACCAACAAAGCGCGTGTGGAGCACCTGACTGAAAGCTACGATGTGCTGGGCATCGTGGGCAACGGTTCCTCGATCACCACGCTGGCAGAGGCCGGCATTGAAGACGCGGATGTGTTCATTGCCGTGACCGGTTCGGATGAGCTGAACCTGCTGTGCTGCATGTTTGCCAAAAAGGCGGGCCACTGCCATGCAATTGCCCGTGTGCGCAACCCGTCCTACAGCCATGAGTTGGACTTTATCAAAAAGCAAATCGGCATTTCGGCCATCATCAATCCGGAAATGGCTGCAGCAAAGGAAATCTCCCATCTGCTGCGCTTCCCGGGTGCAAGCAAGATCGACACCTTTGCAGACGGCCGTGTGCGGCTGATCAAGTTTGCACTCACTGCAGAGCAGGGGCTGGATGGCGTGGCCATCCGCGAGATCCCCACCCGTCTGAAGAGCGACATTCTGGTGTGTGCAGTGGAGCGCAGCGGCGGCGTGATCATTCCGAACGGTAACTTTGTACTGCAGAACGGCGATCAGGTCACCTTCCTTGCAACACAGGAAAAGGCCCACGAGTTCTTCCAGCGCATCCACCTGCCGGTGCGCCCGGTGCGCAATGCCTTCATCGTGGGCGGCGGTGCCATCGCCTTCTATCTGAGCCAGGAGCTGCTGGAAAACCACGTGCGTGTGCGCATCGTGGAGCGCGACCCTGCCCGCTGCATGGAGCTGGCCGAGCAGCTGCCCGGCGCACAGATCCTGAACGAGGACGGCTCCAACCGCGAATTCCTGCTCTCGGAGGGCATGGAGTCCACCGAGGCTTTTGTGGCCCTGACCAACATCGACGAGGAAAATGTGCTGCTGACCCTGTTTGCCAAAAAGCACTCCAACGGCAAGCTGGTCACCAAAGTCAACCGTCTGGAATTTGATGATATTCTGGCCGGTCTGGATCTGGGCAGCGTGGTCTACCCCAAGTACATGACCTGCGATTACATCGTGCAGTATGTGCGTGCACTGCAGAACGAAGCGGGCAGCAACATCAAGACGCTGTACCGCATTCTGGACGACCGTGTGGAAGCGCTGGAATTTACCGTCCACGAGAAGAGCGCTGCCACCGGTGTCCCCCTGAGCCAGCTGCACCTGAAAAAGAATCTGCTGCTGTGCTGCATCACCCGCGGCCATCAGATCCTGATCCCGCGCGGCGGCGACCAGATCCAGGTGGGCGACAACGTGATCGTGGTCACGCTGGAGCATGGTCTGCATGACCTGCGCGATATTCTGGACAAGGGCGCAGAGGGTTGACGGAGGCAGACTATGAATTATGCGATCGTTTTCCGTCTGCTGGGCTATGTCATGCTGATCGAGGGAGCGCTGCTGCTGCTTCCGGCGGCAGCCAGCTGGATCTACGGCGAATGGTTCGTGCTGGGCGTGTTTCTGATCACGGCGGCAGTCAGCGCCGCCATCGGCTACGCCCTGCGCGGCATCAAGCCCCAAAGCAAGGTATTCTATATGCGGGAGGGCTTTGCTGCTACCTCGCTGAGCTGGATCGTCATTTCCATCGTGGGTGCCGTTCCGTTTGTGGTGACGGGCTGCATCCCGAACCCGGTGGATGCCCTGTTTGAGACGGTGTCCGGCTTTACCACCACCGGTGCCAGCATCCTGCCCGGGGTAGAGGATCTGCCCAAGGGCATTCTGTTCTGGCGCAGCTTCACCCACTGGATCGGCGGCATGGGCGTTCTGGTGTTCCTGCTCTCGCTGCTGCCCCTGACTGGTGGCTCCCACGTCAACCTGATGAAGGCAGAAAGCCCCGGTCCGCAGGTGGATAAGCTGGTGCCCAAGGTGCAGTCTACCGCAAAGATCCTGTACGGCATCTATTTTGCACTCACCGTGCTGGAGCTGGTATTCCTGATGCTGGGCGGCATGCCGCTGTTTGAGTCCATGCTCACGGCCTTCGGCACGGCGGGCACCGGCGGCTTCGGCTTCAAGAACGACAGCTTTACCAGCTTTTCTCCCTACATCCAGTGGGTCGTGACCATCTTCATGATTCTGTTTGGTGTCAACTTCAATGCCTACTTCCTGCTGTTGCTGCGCAAATTCAACCGCGCCATCAGCGAGGAAGTGCGCGGCTACTTCGCCATTATTCTGGTGGCAATTGGCATTATCACGGCCAATATCTACAGCCTTTATAACAGCTTTGGCGAAGCGGTGCGTCAAGCAGCCTTTCAGGTGGGTTCCATCATCACGACCACTGGCTTTTCCAGCTGCGATTTTGACCTGTGGCCCACCCTCTCCAAAGAAATTCTGGTGGTGCTCATGTTCATTGGTGCCTGCGCAGGCAGCACCGGCGGCGGCATCAAGGTGAGCCGCCTCCTCATTCTGGGCAAGACCTTGGGCAAGGAGCTCAAGCAGGCACTGCACCCGCAGGTGGTGGCCCCCGTCCGCATGGACGGCAAGCTGCTCAACCACGAGACCATCCGCACCACCAATGTGTTTATGGGCGCGTATTTCTTCATCTTCGTGGTATCCTTCCTGCTCATCAGTCTGGATGGCTTTGATATGGTGACGAACTTCACAGCCATTGCAGCTACTTTGAACAACATCGGCCCGGGCCTTGCGCAGGTAGGCCCCATGATGAACTTTGGAAGCTTTACGAACCCCGCAAAGCTGGTGATGATCTTCGACATGCTGGCCGGCCGTCTGGAGATCTTCCCGATGCTGGTGCTGTTCCTGCCGGATACATGGCGCAGATTCTAAAAAGCAATTATAAAAAGCCATCTGTGATCTTCCGCTCGTATTGAGCATTTGGAAAGATACAGATGGCTTTTTTGCGCGTAACGGTAAGCTGCACAAACCCTTCCCTTTTCGGGGAAGGCGGATCTGTGAAGCAAAGACGGAGAAGTTTTTATACTTCCACTTTTTCCTGTGCCCGGTACTGCAGGGCTTCCAGCACACAATCCTCATCCAGCAGCTGTTTGCCTGCCAGATCGGCCACCGTGCGGGCCACCCGCAGGATACGGTCATGGGCGCGGGCGGAAAGGCCCAAAGCGTCGTAGGAGGCGCGCAGCAGCCGCTCGGCGGCGGGGGTCATGCGGCAGACGCGCCGCACCTGCCCGGCGGTGAGCTGGGCGTTGCAGAGCACATCCTCAAAACCCGGGGCGGCATAGCGCTTTGCCTGAATGGCCCGGGCGGTAAGCACCTGTTTGCGCAGATCGGCGCTGCTCTCGGAAGGGACGACGGCGTGCAGCTCGTCAAAGGCGATGGGGTCCATCTCCACGCACAGGTCGATGCGGTCCAGCAGCGGGCCGGACACACGGCTGCGGTACTGCCGCACAGCACTGGGCGAACAGGTGCACTGCCGGGTGGGGTGGCCGTAGTAGCCGCATTTGCAGGGGTTCATGGCGGCTACCAGCTGGAAGCGGCTGGGATAGGTGGCGCTGCCTGCCGCTCGGCTCACGGTGATCTGGCCGTCCTCCAGCGGCTGGCGCAGCACTTCCAGACTCTCGCGGGAGAACTCCGGCAATTCGTCTAAAAACAGCACACCGCAGTTGGCAAGGCTGCACTCGCCGGGCCGGAACTGTGCGCCGCCGCCAGCCAGAGCTGCGGCACTGGCCGAGTGGTGCGGACTGCGGAAAGGCCGTGCAGAGATCAGGCCCCGGCCCTGCGGCAGCTGCCCTGCAATGGAATAAATTTTAGTGGTCTCCACGGCTTCCTCACGGGTGAGCGGCGGCAGGATGCCGGGCAGACGCTTTGCCAGCATGGATTTGCCGGTGCCGGGTGCGCCAATGAGCAAAACATTGTGTCCGCCTGCGGCAGCAATGACCATAGCCCGCCGCGCCAGCGACTGTCCCATCACGTCCGCAAAATCCGGCACCTGTGCCCAGGCGTCTGCAGGGTCAAAGGGAACAACAGCCGCCGGGGCAAGCGGGGAGATGCCGCGCAGGGCATCTACAACTTCGCGTGCCGTGTGGGCGGGGTAGACGGCCATGCTGTCGGCACAGGCCTCGGCTGCTTCAGCGGCATTCTCGGCAGGTACATACAGGGCGTGGGTGCCATTTTCTGCTGCAGCCAGCGCCATGGGCAGCACGCCGGAAACCGGCCGCAGGGTGCCGTCCAGTGCCAGTTCGCCCAGAAATGCCGCGTCGGCAGGCACATCCTCCAGCTGGCCGCTGGCAGTGAGCACTGCCAGCAGAAGCGGCAGGTCGTACACCGGGCCGGTCTTGCGCACATCCGCCGGGGCAAGATTGATGGTAATGCGCCGGTCTGGGAACTTGAAGCCCAGATTTTTGATGGCGGCGCGCACACGGTCGGCGCTTTCACGCACAGCGGAATCCGGCAGGCCCACGATGGAAAAGGCGGGCAGACCGCCGGAAATGTCGGCCTCCACTGCCACGGCAAAGCCGCTCAGGCCGTTCAGACCAAAGCTTCTGGTAACAGAATACATGTTGTTCTCCCTTATCCCAGCGGATGATATGACGGAAAAGAATTGGCAAAAGTGGAAAATATTGGATGATTATGTCATACTTCGACACAAAAATGCTTCTAAATTCATTATAGTAAAGGGCAGGAAAGATGTCAATGCGATAGAGAGGAGAGAGTTTTCCATGATGAGCAAAGAATACTGCCGCTATATCCGTACATATTCAGAACTGGAAGGGCTGCAGCATGCCCACACCCTTGTATATTGCGGTGCCGCCGTTGCGCGGGGCGTTGTAATGGAGCTGCGGCAGGAGCAGGATGGACGGGTGCGCCGCAGCGCGGTGCTGCTGCAGGACAGTTTTGCCCGGGCAATGCAGCTGCTGCGCTACCTGTGTGAAAACAGCATCGGTTTGGAGCAGTGGCTGGACGTTCTGGACGATGCAGGCCAGAGTTATGAACTGCTGGAAAATGCAAGCGAGGCCGGGACGGTTCCCGACTTTACCGGGAAAAACTTTGATTTTTGTGCCATATGCCGGTTTTGAATTGCAAATCTTGTTGCAGATTACGCAATTGACACATGGACGCGGAGAGTTTATATTATAAGTAGGTTTAACCAAACCTGTTCTTTTTGCGGAAAAATTTACAAAAGGTAAGGTGTGCAAGATGTATTTGGATGAATATAAGCGCTGGATGGCTGCAGAGCTGGAAGACGCTGATCTGAAGCCGGAGCTGGCAAAGATCGAGGGAAATGATGACGAGATTAAGGACCGCTTTGCTGTGGCTTTGAAGTTTGGCACCGCTGGTCTGCGCGGCGTTCTGGGCGCTGGCACCAACCGTATGAATATCTATGTTGTGCGTCAGGCCACGCAGGGTCTGGCAAACTGGGTCAAGACTCAGGGCGGTAGCCAGACTGTGGCTATCAGCTACGACAGCCGCCTGAAGAGCGATATCTTTGCCAAGACCGCCGCAGGCGTTCTGGCTGCAAACGGTATCAAGGTGCGCATTTACGATGCTCTGATGCCTGTGCCTGCACTGAGCTTTGCTACCCGTTACTACCAGTGCAATGCTGGTATCATGGTCACGGCTTCTCACAACCCGGCCAAGTACAACGGCTACAAGGCCTACGGCCCGGATGGCTGCCAGATGACCGATGATGCTGCTGCCATCGTGTACGATGAGATCCAGAAGACGGATGTGCTGACCGGTGCAAAGTACATCTCCTTTGCCGAGGGCGTGGAGCAGGGCCTGATCCGCTTTGTGGGCGACGACTGCAAGAAGGCACTGTATGATGCCATTGAGGCCCGTCAGGTGCGCCCGGGCCTGTGCAAGACTGCCGGCCTGAAGCTGGTGTACAGCCCGCTGAATGGTTCCGGTCTGGTGCCTGTCACTCATGTGCTGAACGATATGGGCATCACCGATATCACCATCGTGCCCGAGCAGGAGTACCCCAACGGCTACTTTACCACCTGCTCCTACCCGAACCCCGAAATTTTCGAGGCTCTGAAGCTGGGTCTGGAGCTGGCAACCAAGACTGGTGCCGACCTGATGCTGGCCACCGACCCCGATGCCGACCGCGTGGGCATTGCCATGAAGTGCCCGGATGGCAGCTATGAGCTGGTATCCGGCAACGAGATGGGCGCTCTGCTGCTGGATTACATCTGCGCAGGCCGCATCGAGAAGGGCACCATGCCCAAAAACCCGGTGGCCGTCAAGTCCATCGTATCCACTCCTCTGGCCGATGCCATTGCCGCACACTACGGCGTGGAAATGCGCAGCGTGCTGACCGGCTTCAAGTGGATCGGCGACCAGATCGCAAATCTGGAAGCTGCCGGTGAGGTGGACCGCTTCATCTTTGGCTTCGAGGAGAGCTACGGCTATCTGGCCGGCCCCTATGTACGCGATAAGGATGCCGTCATCGGTTCCATGCTGATTTGCGAAATGGCCGCTTACTACCGCAGCATCGGTTCCTCCATCAAGCAGCGTCTGGAAGAGATCTATAAACAGTATGGCCGCTACCTGAACAAGGTGGACAGCTTCGAGTTCCCCGGCCTGACCGGCATGGAGAAGATGGCTTCCATCATGCAGAAGCTGCGTGATAACCCGCCCGCCGAGCTGGCTGGCCACAAGGTGGTCAAGGTGACCGACTACAAGAAGCCCGAGGAGACCGGCCTGCCCGCTGCAAACGTGCTGATCTACAGTCTGGAAAACGGTGCGACCGTTGTGGTGCGTCCCTCCGGCACTGAGCCGAAGATCAAGACCTACTTCACCACTCTGGGCAAGGATCTGGCTGAAGCACAGGCACAGAAGGATGCTCTGGCTGCTGCCATCGAGCCGATCCTGAAGTAAACTCCATCAAGAACAAGTTTGTGCCCCTCTGCTGTGTGCAGAGGGGCATTTTTGCTGTAGAATATTGGTTGCAGTTTGGGAAGTTATACGCTATAATAAAATATGGCTTACTATAGGAATCGGGCAGGTGAAGAAATTGGAAAAGAGAGTATCCGCAGTACTGGTGGCGGCGGGGTCTTCCACACGCATGGGCTTTGACAAGCTCAGCTTTGATCTGGGCGGCGAGACCGTGCTGCACCGCAGCATCCGCGCGTTTGAACAGGACCCGCTTGTCACGGAGATCGTGCTGGTGGCCGGTAAGAACCGCGCCTTTGTGGAGCAGCAGGCAGTAGACTGCACAAAGCCTGTGCAGATCGTAACGGGCGGCACTACCCGCGCCGAGAGCGCAAAAAACGGCGTGCTGGCGGCAGCAGGGGAGCTTGTGGCAGTGCACGACGCGGCAAGACCCTTCGTCAGTCAGGCCGTCATTACAGCAGCGCTGGAAGCAGCGGCACGGTGCGGCGCAGCTGCACCTGCCGTACCGGTAAAGGATACCATCAAGGCTGCAGCGCGCGGCAACGGAAAGACCGTGCCGGATGCCTGCCTTGTGTACACAACGCCCGACCGCAGCACCCTGTATGCGGTGCAGACCCCTCAGTGCTTTGACCGCGCAGAGTACCTTGCTGCGCTGGAAGAGCTGGATGCCGAAAAAGCCCGCCTTGTCACCGACGACTGCAGCCTGTTCGAGCTGACCGGCCGCGCCGTGCAGCTGACGCAGGGCGATTACGCCAATTATAAGATCACGACCCGCGAGGACCTGCCCCGCCCGGAACAGAAAGAGGAATACAAAATGCGCATTGGACATGGTTATGACGTGCACCGTCTGGTGGAAGGCCGCAAGCTGATCCTGGGCGGCGTGGAAGTGCCCTTTGAAAAAGGCCTGCTGGGACACTCGGATGCAGATGTGCTGGCCCATGCGGTGATGGATGCTGTGCTGGGTGCCGCTGCGCTGGGGGATATCGGCCAGCATTTCCCGGACAATGACCCGGCCTACTCCGGTGCCGACAGCCTGAAGCTGGCCCGCCGTGTGGCCGAAATTTTAAAGGAGCACGGCTTCCGCATTGAAAATATCGACGCGACGCTGTTGTGTCAGCGGCCCAAGCTTGCGCCGTACATTCCGGCCATGCGCCAGAATCTGGCCGATGCCTTCGGCCTGCCGGTGGATGCCGTGAGTGTAAAGGCCACCACCGAGGAACATCTGGGCTTTACCGGTGAGGGGCTGGGCATTGCCGCCCACGCTGTTGCCCTGATCGAAACACTGTAAACGGGAGCGTGTACCAATGACTCTGAACGCGATCATTGCAAATTTCCAGACCTTCAAACTGGTCGATTTGCTGGATATCATCATCATTTCCTTCCTGATTTACCAGCTGCTGGGCATTGTCAACCGCACCCGCGCCGGCCAGCTGTTCAAGGGTGCGCTGCTGGTGATGGCCGTCTATCTGGTGGCAGAAACGCTGAACATGCGTACCGTTACATGGCTGCTGAACTCACTGCTGCAGGTGGGCCTGCTGACGCTGGTGGTGCTGTTCCAGCCAGAGATCCGCCGTGCGCTGGAGCGCATGGGCCAGACCGACCAGTGGGCCGCCAAGCTGTTCAATGTCAAAGGCCGCTATAACGATCCCAGCCTAAAAGGTGCATGGCGCAGCGCCATCATTGCCATCTGCGATGCGGCAGAGCGCTTTTCTGAGACCAAGACCGGTGCACTGATCGTGCTGGAACGCCACACGAACCTTTCGGAGATCGTGCGCACCGGCACGCCGGTGAACAGTGCGGTCAATCTGGAAGTGCTGGGCACCATTTTCTACGAGGGCACGCCCCTGCACGATGGTGCTGCCATCATTGAGAATGGCCGCATCAAAGCCGCGGGCTGTGTGCTGCCGCTTTCCAACAATCTGGATCTTGGCAAGGATATGGGCACCCGTCACCGCGCCTGCCTTGGCATTGCCGAAAATTCCGATGCAATCGCCATCGTGGTCAGCGAGGAGACCGGTATCATCTCCATGGCGAAAAACGGCGTGCTGATCCGCCATTTTGACCGCCAGACCCTGTATACCCGTCTGGTGGATGAGATGATCCCCAAGGAGACCACCACCGAAAAGACGACGGTCAGCGGCTGGCGCGGTCAGCTGGACCGTCTGTGGAAATGGGTCAGCCAGAAGGAGGACGATGCGCAATGAACAACGAACCCAACAAGAAAAATGGCGCAAAGCCTGCGGTCGCCCATAAGAAAAACATTCTGGACGACCGCCGCATCCGGCTGGCACTTTCGGTGCTGGGTGCCATCGTTGCATGGATGGTGGTCACCATCATCGTGCAGCCCGGCACCAGCAACACCATCTACAATGTGCCGGTGGATTATACCTACGATTCCGCTGCTTACACCTCCCGGGGCCTGAGCATCGTCAGCGCCGAGGATAAGACCGTGAACCTGAAAATCTCCGGCGACGGCTACACCATCGGCGGGCTGACGGCTTCCGACTTTGTGGTCTACCCGGATTTTTCCAGCGTACGCGACAGCGGCGAAAAGACCCTGCGCCTGCTGGTACGCGGTGCCAACGGTCTGCTGAACGGTGTGACCGTGACCATGGAAGGCAATGACAACACGGTGGATGTGGTGTTTGACGTGGTGGAGGAAAAGACCCTGCCCGTTACCATTACCACCAACTACCTGACCATCGCGGACGGCTATATCCTCTATAGTACGGATGTTTCCAAGGAGAATATCACCCTTTCCGGCCCCAGCAGTGAGCTGGACAAAGTTGCTACCTGCACAGCAGAGGTGACCTACAGCGGCGAACTGACCGAGTCCATCACGCTGAACACGCCGCTGCGCTTCTATACCTCCGGCGGCAAGGAAGTCAAGTTTGAGTACACGGAGCTGGAAGAGAACAGCGTGGATGTGACCTTGCAGGTGTACAAGATGGCAACGCTGCCGGTGGACGTGAATTTCATCAATGCACCGCGTGATTTTGATGATTCGGTGCTGGTATATGCACTCAGCCGCAAGCAGCTCAAGGTGGCAGGTCCGGCAGCCAAGATCGATATGCTGTCCACGCTGCCCATCGGCAATATCGACCTTTCCACCTTTACACTGAACAAGAGCTATGAGCTGCCCATCGACCTGCCCGCAGACATCTATCTGCTGGATAACATTTCCACCATTACGGTCAGCTTTGACTGCTCCAATCTGGGAACCAAGACCATGAACCTGCCCAATACCTGCGTGCAGGTGGTCAATCTGCCCTCTACCTACCAGCTGACGGTGCAGACAGAACGCCTGATGAATGTAACGCTCTGCGGCCCCAAGGGCGCGATCGAAACGCTGACCCCGGAGCAGGTGGTCATTGAGATCGATGCCGAGGATTTCTCGGTGGCGACCGGCGAGCAGAACATTGCCTGCCGCCTGTATGTGCCCTCCAACGGCAAGATCTTTGCACTGGGCAGCTATGTGCTGCAGTGCCGCATCGAAAGCAACTGAAACAAAAAGGAACACACGATAACATGATTCTGGTTCGCAACATCCGTCTGCCGCTCTCTGCCGGAGAGCCGCAGGCATTTGAAAAAGCCCTGCACGCTGCCCGCATCCCGCGCGGAAAGGTGCAGCATCTGGGCGTGGCAAAGCTCTCGGTGGATGCCCGCCACGGCCAGCCCAAGCTGGTGTATACCGTGGCTGTCACCCTGAAAGAACCTGCCGAGGAAGCGGCTTTTGCAGCCCGCTGTGGTGATGCTTCTCTGCAGCAGAAGGTGGATTTTTCGGTGCAGAATGGCATCCAGCCGCTGGCACATCGGCCTGTGGTGTGCGGCCTTGGCCCGGCGGGCCTGTTTGCAGCGCTGCTGCTGGCCCGGCAGGGCTATCAGCCCATTGTGCTGGAGCGCGGCCCGGCGCTGGACGAGCGCGTAAAGGCGGTGGAACATTTTTCTGCTACCGGCGAACTGGATGTGAATGCGAACATTCAATTTGGCGAGGGCGGTGCCGGTACTTTCTCGGACGGCAAGCTGACCACCCGCATCGGCGATGAACTGTGCGGCTTTGTTACCGAGGTGTTCCTGCAGCACGGTGCGCCGGAGGAGATCGCCTGGAAGCAGAAGCCCCATGTGGGCACCGACCTGCTGCGCGGTGTGATCACCTCTATCCGCAAGGAGATCGAAGCTCTGGGCGGTGAGGTGCATTTCAACACGGCCCTGACCGGCTTTGAACAGAAAAATAGTCGGCTCACCGGCATTTTTACCACAAATGGCACCTTTGCCTGCGAAGCTTTAGTGTTCGCGGTGGGCCACTCGGCCCGCGATACCTTTGGGATGCTGATGGACAGCGGCCTGCAGCTGGAATGCAAGCCGTTCAGCGTGGGCTTCCGCGCCGAGCATCTGCAGAGTGAAATCGAAAAGAGCTTATATCACGAGGCTGCCGGGCATCCGGCTCTGCCGCGGGGCGAGTATCAGCTCTCCCAGCATGTGGGGGAGCGGTGCGTTTACACCTTCTGCATGTGCCCCGGCGGGCAGGTGGTGGCATCGGCCAGCGAGGAAGGCCGTGTAGTGACCAACGGCATGAGCTTTCACGCCCGCAATGGCAAAAATGCCAACGCGGCCGTGGTGGTGAGCGTGGGCGGCAAGGATTTTGCAGACGATCCACGCCGGGCCATCGCGTTCCAGCGGGAACTGGAAGCCAGAGCCTACGCCGCTGGGCGCAGTGCAGGGGAGTATGCCGCTCCGGCAGAGAACATCCAGAGCTTTCTGGAAGGGCGCGGCCAGCTGAACATTGGACGCGTGCAGCCTACCTATGACCGCGGCGTTGCTGCGGCAGACCTCGGCGCACTGCTGCCGCAGGAGCTGGCCGAAACGCTGCGGGCGGGCCTGCGCGCCTACGAGCGCAAAATTGCGGGTTATACCGCGCCGGAAGCGATCCTTACGGGTCTTGAGACCCGCACCAGCAGCCCGGTGCGGCTGAAGCGGGAAGAAAATTTTGAATGCACCCAGCTGGCAGGTCTGTATCCCTGCGGCGAGGGTGCCGGATATGCGGGCGGCATCATGAGCGCCGCCGTGGATGGCCTGCGGGTGGCCCGCGCCATCATCAGCCGGTATGCACCGGCAGAAGGGTGAGAAGAATTCGATGAACGATCGTGAAAACGATACAATGAGGGAAAATGAGGGCCGTCAGGTGCAGCAGGAGCTGGAAGACCAGCTGCGCGCCTTTGGCGATACCGTGTCGGATGCCTTTGCCCATGGCTTTGAGGGCAAAGGGGAGGACATTGGCGACCGCGCCTATGGTGTGGGCCGTGCGGCGGTGAATGCTGCAAACTTTGGCCTTGGCGAAGCGGCAAAGGCGTTCCGCAGAAGCCGGGATGAATACTACCGCAGCCGCCAGAATGCGCAGAATACGAAAAAACAGGGCTTGAATGAGGACGATATCAACGCGCAGGCCGCAGGTGTTTCCGGCTGGTTCCGGCAGATGTTCGGCAAGGCAGAGACGACCCCGGCAGACGAGATCCGCGCCAGTGCCAAAAAGCGCTACAGCGCAGGCTGCGCATTGCTGGCAGTCGGCATCACGTTTACGGTGATCTTTGGCATCACGGCGGTTTCCTGTCTGGGTGCGGCGGGCCTGTTTACGCCCAATGCGGCGGTTCTGCAGGCTCTTCTGCAGGACAGCTTTATGGCTGAAAATGCTGCAGCCATGGGCAGCTTTGCACTGGGGGCGGTGCGGATCACCGGCTGGTGCTTTGCGGCTGTCACCGCCGTGTTCGTGTGGATGATCACTGCCGGTGCATCCCGCCTGAAGGCCAGCAAGACGCTGCTCCGTCTGGCCGAGGCAGCAGAAGGCTTTGACTGCAAAAAGGGCCTGCCGCTGGAAGCCGTGGACGAGAAAAAGGCCCGTGCCCTCAAGCGGGTGCGCAGATTCATCCGCAATGGCTGGCTGAGTGCATGGGTGGACGAAAAAGCGGAAAAGCTTTACCTGACTGCTGAGGATTACCGTGCCGCGCAGGAAGCTGCCGCAGCCTCCAAGGCACCGCCGCAGCCGGAACCGGAGACAGAAAAAACAGACGATGTGCCGCTCAATCTTGAGACAGCGCGCCGCTTTGCCGCCGTGCTGCAGCAGGAAAAACAGCTGATGCAGGATGCGCAGGGCCGCGAAGAGCTGGACCATATGCAGACCACCACCACTGCCATCTGTGACTGGCTGGAAGCACACCCGGAAAGCCTGCCCAAGGCCCGCCGCTTTGCGGAATACTATATCCCCACCACCCTCAAGCTGCTGCACACCTACAACGATGTGCAGGGCCAGCAGGGTGAAAACGCCGAGACCATCCGCCGCGATATCGCGGGCATCCTTCACACGCTGAATCAGGCCTACGACACCCTGTATGATACGCTGCTCTCGGATGTAGCGATGGATGTCTCTTCTGAGATCGCCGCCCTGCAGGGAATGCTGGCCAACGATGGCCTGACGGGAGGAAATTTTGAATGACCTACCGTGCATGGAATCTGAAGCCGCTGGACCGTGCCGCGCTGCGGGAGCTGACGCAGGCGATTGCGGAGCAGGCCACCGAAGAACTGGAATATAACGCACAGGACGACGAGCCGTGGAGCGAGCAAAAATATGCGGCCGCCCTTGCCGCCCAGCAGAAGGAAAATGCCCTGTTGGCGGGCGTGCTGACGGCCCGCGGCATTACCGACCCTACCGAAGCACTGACCCTGCTTGCCGGTGAGGAAGAATTGAGCGACCCTTCGCTGCTCACCGATATGGACAAGGCCTGCGAGCGCATCTGGCGGGCCATTGACGAGGGCGAGACCATTGTGGTGTTCGGCGATTATGATGTGGACGGCGTGACGGCCACGGCCCTGCTGTACCAGCATCTCAAGGGCATGGGGGCTACCGTAAAATGTATGCTGCCCAGCCGCGAGGGTGACGGCTACGGCCTTTCGCGCAATGCCATCCGTTCCATCCACGATAAGGGCTGCAAGCTGATCGTGACGGTGGATAACGGCATTTCTGCTGTGGAAGAAGCCGATTATGCCGCTGAACTGGGCATTGACCTGATCATTACCGACCATCATCTGCCGCCGGAAACTCTGCCCAAGGCCATTGCCGTGGTAGACCCCCGTCGTGAGGACGACACCAGTCCCTTCAAGGGCCTGTGCGGTGCGGGCGTGGCGTTCAAGCTGTGTGCCGCACTGGATGGCTGCCCGCCGGAAGAAATGCTGGATTACTGCGGCGACCTTGCCGCTGTGGGTACTGTGGCGGACGTGATGCCGCTTACCGGCGAAAACCGCACCCTTGTCAAGGCGGGCCTGCGCCAGCTGCAGAACACGGACCGTCCGGGTCTGGAAGCGTTGCTGGAAGAGGTGGGCCTTGCGGGCAAACCGGTCACCGCAGAAAATGTCAGCTACGCCATTGCGCCCCGCATCAATGCGGCTGGCCGCATGGACAACGCTGTTACGGCTTTGCAGCTTGTGATGTGTGAGGACCCGGACCGCGCCGCAGAGCTGGCCCATAAACTGAACGAGATCAATACAAAGCGTCAGGAGACAGAGCTGCAGATCTTCAAGGCCGCGCAGGAACTGCTGGAACAGGAACCGGAGCGGCTAGAAGACCGCGTGATGCTGCTGTGGGGCCGCGATTGGCACCCCGGTGTCATTGGCATCGTGGCATCCCGGCTGGTGGAACGCACCGGCCGACCTGTGATCGTGGTGACGATCGACGAGCACGGCGAATGCAAGGGCAGCGGACGCAGCGTGCAGGGCTTCAATTTGCATGCCTGCATTGGTGCCTGCGCAGATCTGCTCATCCGCTACGGCGGCCATGCCATGGCTGCGGGCCTTTCGGTGCGGGAAGAAAATCTGCCCGCTCTGCGCCGCCGCCTGAACGACTGGGCAGCACGGGAATGCCCGGTGCTGCATACCACCCCGCTGGAGTGCGACCTGCCCATCCATCTGGACCGTGTGACCGTGGAAAGTGTGCGGAAGCTCGACCAGCTGGCTCCCTATGGGGCCGAGAACCCGACCCCGGTGTTCCTTTTGCAGAACGCCGTGCTGGATGGGGTATACCCGGTATCGGAGGGCAGGCACAGCCGCCTGCGCCTGCGGCAGGGCAATGCCAGCGTGTATGCCGTGTGGTTCGGCATGCCGCCGGAACAGCTGCCCTATGCCATGGGCGATGTGGTGGATGCTGCGCTGAACCTTTCGGTCTACGATTCGCCCCGGGGCGCACAGCTTTCGGGCCGCATTCTGGACCTGCACCCGGCAGGGCTGGGCACAAAGCTTGCGGAGCAGGCTGCTTTTGTAGCGGCGCTGCGCCGCGGCACACCCCTGACCGAGGAACAGAAAAAGCTTATTACGCCTGAGCGCAGTGATATCGTCACAGTGTACCGTGAGCTGCAGGCGCGCCGCTGGCACGCGGAAGATCTGCAGCCGCTGTGCGCAAAACTGGGCGAGGAAAATACAGGCAAAACGCTGGTGGCGGTCACGGCTCTGGAACAGGTGGGACTGATCGCCACGGTGGAAAAGGGCGGAGCAAAGTATCTGGATCTTGTGCCTGCACAGGGCAAAAAGAACCTTGCGGATGCCCCGGTCCTGAAATGTTTGGAGGGAATGTAAAATGCCAGAGGGAAAGAAAACTGCTGTCCCGGCACCGAAGCCTGTGCGGGAAGAGGATCTCTACTCCGCAAAGACCCACCTGCATCAGCCGGTGCCGGTGCAGGAAACGGCTACCGTTTCTGCAACAGCACAGCTGGCCGATGCACCGGAAGGAACTCTGCCTTCGGAGGTACGGCCGGAGATCGTTACCTGGGAAAAGCTGTGTGAGGCCATCAAGGCCAGCGGCCGCTCCTACAATATGGAGATGATCGAAAAGGCATATGACCTTGCCAACACTGCCCACAAGGGGGTGTGCCGCCGCAGCGGCGAGCCGTATATCTGCCA
This sequence comes from Faecalibacterium sp. AF10-46, assembly GCF_003604105.1. Classification (NCBI taxonomy): domain Bacteria; kingdom Bacillati; phylum Bacillota; class Clostridia; order Eubacteriales; family Oscillospiraceae; genus Faecalibacterium; species Faecalibacterium sp. AF10-46. The sequence goes on from NZ_QVGY01000001.1 coordinate 269,155, forward strand.
CCCGCTGGCCGTGGCACGGCTGGTGCTGGACCTTGGTATGGACTCCGAGAGCATTGCTGCGGCCCTGCTGCACGATGTGGTGGAGGACACTCCCACTACGCTGGACGACCTGAAAGCCGCCTTTGGCGAGGAAGTTGCCCTGCTGGTGGACGGCGTGACCAAGCTGACCAAGATCCAGTTCTCCAACATTGAAGAACTGCAGGCCGAAAACCTGCGCAAAATGCTGCTGGCTATGAGCCGCGATGTGCGCGTGATGATCATTAAGCTGTGCGACCGGCTGCACAACATGCGCACCGGTGATGCATGGCCGGAACAGAAGCGCCGCGATAAAGCCCGCGAGACCATGGAGGTGTATGCCCCCATCGCCAACCGTCTGGGCATCCTGAACGTGAAGGAAGAGCTGGAGGACCGCAGCCTGCATTATCTTGACCCTGTGGGCTACGAGGAGATCAGCCGGATGCTCAGTGAGCGTGCAGGCGAGGAGTTCCTTGCAAAGGTGTCCGGTGTGATCGAGCGGCGGCTGGCCGAAAGCGGTATTGAGGGCGCTACCATCAAGCGCCGCGTCAAGAGCATTTACGGCATCTATCGCAAGACCATCATGCAGAACAAGTCCTTTGATGAGATCTACGATATCTATGCGGTGCGTGTCATTCTGGATACGCTGGCCGAGTGCTACAGCACTCTGGGCCTCATCCACGATATGTACCATCCGCTGCCCAACCGCTTCAAGGACTATATCTCCACTCCCAAGCCCAATGGCTACCAGAGCCTGCACACCACCGTCATCGGCCACGAGGGCATCCCCTTTGAGGTGCAGATCCGCACCCGCAAGATGGACGAGCAGGCCGAGTACGGCGTTGCGGCCCACTGGAAGTATAAAGAAGGTCTGGATGGCCACGACAAGCTGGACGAACGTCTGGCATGGGTGAGCCAGCTGTTGGAAAACCAGCGCGTCAGCGAGGATTCCGGCAATCTGCTGCACGACCTCAAGAGCGACCTGCTGCCGGAGGAAGTGTTTGCCTTTACCCCCAAGGGCGATGTCATCAACCTGCCCACCGGCGCTACCTGCATCGATTTTGCCTATGCGATCCATTCGGCGGTGGGCAACCGCATGGTGGGCTGCAAGGTGAACAACCGCATGGTGCCCATCGACCACATCGTTTCCACCGGCGAGATCATCGAAGTGATCCTTGGCCCGGCGGACAAAGGCCCCAGCCGCGACTGGCTCAAGATCGTGCGCACCAGCGAAGCGAAGAGCAAGATCCGAAACTGGTTCAAAAAGATGCGCCGCGAGGAAAATATCACGCAGGGACGTGATGCGCTGGCCCGTGAGCTGCGCAGGGAAATGATCATCATTCCGGACGACCAGCTGGACGATTTTATCAACAGCTGTTCCCGCCGCCTGCGCCAGAACAATGCCGAGGAGCTTTATGCCGCCATCGGCTACGGCGGCATGACCATTGCCAACTGCCTGCCCAAGCTCAAGGAGGAGTGGCAGAAGCTGAAAACTTCGGAGGAAAAGGCCGGGGAAGACCTGCCCAAGGTGGACCTGAGCCGTGTGCACGCTACCGACGGCGTGGTGGTAGAAGGCTTCGATAACACCCCCATCAAGTTTGCCAAGTGCTGCAGCCCGCTGCCGGGCGACCCCATCGTGGGCTTTATCACCCGCGGCTTTGGCGTTTCCATCCATAAGCAGAGCTGCGTGAACGCCATTTCCAGCATGAAAGATCCCACCAACGCCCCCCGCTGGGTCAAGGCGTACTGGGCCGACAGCGTCAAGGACAGCTATAAGGCCGGCATTGAGATCATCGCGCTGAACCGCAACGAGCTGCTGCAGGATGTGCTGGCTGCGCTGGCGGATATCCGGGTGCCCATCTATGCGGTGAACGCCCGTCAGGTGGAAAACAACTGCGCCATGGTCAGCCTGACCATCGGCATCAACAATACCGAGCACCTCAACCGTGTGGTCGCAAGACTTTCCAAGGTAAAGGACGTGCTCAAGGTGACAAGGAGCTAAAACATGCGTGCAGTCATTCAGGCGGTCTCTTCCGCCAGTGTGCGGGTAAACGGCGGTGAGCCGCGGGCCATCGGGCCGGGCCTTATGATTCTGCTGGGTGTCAGGGATACCGACAGTCTGGACATCGTGCCCAAGCTTGCCGATAAATGCGCGGGCCTGCGCATCTTCCCGGACGCAGAGGGCAAGCTGAATCTCAGCGCAAAGGACCTTGGCTATTCGGCTCTGGTGGTGAGCCAGTTCACCCTTTACGGTGACACGAAAAAAGGCTACCGGCCCAGCTTTATCAAGGCCGCAAAGCCGCCGCTCTCCGTGGATGCTTACGAGCTGTTCCTTGCAGAGATGAACAAACAGGGCCTGAAGGATGTTCAGCACGGCGAGTTTGGCGCGGACATGCAGGTGGCTCTTGTGAACGAAGGCCCCTGCACCATTATCATCGATACCGACGAGTGGAAGAAAAAGGAGTGACCACCATGCAGGCTTTTCATATTCCGGGCGCTGCGCCGCTGTATACCAATACCTTCCTGCTCATTTCCGACGCAGGCCATGCCGTGGTCATTGATCCGGCGGCAGATGCGCAGACCTACGATAAAATTTTAAAGGAAAACAATGCGCAGCTCACCACCATCCTGTGCACCCACGGCCACTACGACCATGTGGGCAGCGCCGAAGCCTTGCGCACCGAGTGGAACGCAAAGCTCTACTGTGAGGCTGCCGACCTTGCAGGCGACCGCATGTATCCGCTGAGCGCAGCGGACTGCGGCTACGCAGAAGGGGAGACTGTCTCGGTAGACGAGCTGCAGTTCACGGTCTGGCACACGCCCGGCCATACGCCCGGCGGCGTGGTGCTGCTGTGCGGCGAGTATCTCTTCTGCGGCGACACCCTGTTTGAAGGCAGCATCGGCCGTACCGATCTGGAGGGCGGCAGCAGTGCACAGATGGCCGAGAGCCTGCGTAAGCTGGCAAAGCTGCCCATCCCGCGCGGCACGCAGGTGCTGCCCGGCCACGGCGAGTTCTCCACCTTTGGCGATGAACTGGACAATAACTACTATATCCGCAGCGCTCTGCGCGGCAACAATGATTTATTTTAAAGAGTGAACAACATGAAGATTTATATTACAGGCCTGCCTTCCGGCTACGAAGTGGAGCATCTGGTGCGTTTGTTTTACCCCATGGCACCGCTCACCCTCACCCCGCCGGAGAACGCCGAGGACTGCGTCTGGGCAGAAAAAACGCCGGACGGCCTGCATGCACTGGTGCGTCAGGACGGCAGAAGTGCTGAACGACACGCACCGCTGCCTGCGCCTGTGGAACAGGGCGGCGAGACCCCGGAATTCAGCCTTGCCAGCCTGACCTATGATCTGCTGCGGGATTGGACCGGCATCCGCCCGCCATGGGGCAAAATGACCGGTGTGCGCCCGGTGCGGCTCATCCACGACAAGCGCGCCGCAGGCTGGACGGAAGCGGAGATCGACCACTTTTTCCTTGACCGGTTCGACTGCTCCCAGCAGAAATACCAGATGGCCAAGGCCATTGCCGACCTGCAGGAGCCGATCTTGAAAGTGGGCAATGAACCCGGGACCTACAGCCTGTACATCGGCATCCCGTTCTGCCCGTCCCGGTGCAGCTACTGCAGCTTTGTCAGCTGCAATCTGGACCGCGACCGCAAGATGGTGCAGCCTTATGTGGACTGTCTGTGCCGAGAGGTGGAAGAGATCCGCATTCAGGCTGACAAGGCGGGGCTTACCCTTTGCAGCATCTACATCGGCGGCGGCACGCCCACCAGCCTGTCTGCCGACCAGCTGCGGCAGCTGATGGGCACGGTCCGGGCGAATTTTGACCTCTCGAAGGTCGTGGAATATACGGTGGAGGCAGGCCGTCCGGACTGCACGGATGCCGAAAAGCTGGCGGTCATCAAGGAATACGGCGCTACCCGCATCTCCATCAACCCGCAGACCTTCTCGGACGAGGTGCTGGCGGGCATTGGGCGCAAGCACTCGGCGCAGGACATTCTGGACTGCTATGCCGAAGCGCGCAAGGCCGGTCATGATGATATCAACATGGACCTGATCGCCGGTCTGCCCGGCGATACGGTGGAAAGTTTTGAGCGCAGCCTGCGGCAGGCCATCGCGCTGGACCCGGAGAACATCACCGTGCACACCCTCACCCTCAAGCGCGCTTCCCGCATCGTCATTGAGGACCAGAAGGAGAACGACTACGCCGATGTCGCCGCCATGCTGGAAAAGTGCCATCTGCTGGCCGAGGCGGGTTATCGGCCCTACTACCTCTACCGCCAGAAGAATACCTTGCAGAACCTGGAAAACGTGGGCTGGTGCAAGCCGGGCCACGAGGGATATTACAACATCTATATCATGGAGGAAGTCCAGACCATCCTCTCCGCCGGTGCAGGCGGCAGCACCAAGCTGGTGGCCGACGGCGGAAAACGGATGCAGCGCATTTTCAATTTTAAGTATCCGAACGAATATATCCAGCGTTTTGCGGAGGTGCTGGAACGCAAAAAAGGAGTGGCTGATTTTTATGATCACGATTTGGGTACCCAAACGTCTGGTTGAGATCGATCTGTACAATGTGGCAGCCCGCAGCCCGCAGGCACTTGCCGACCTGAGTGAGCAGAGCTATGCCCAAAGGGTAGATTACGCCGCCCAGAAAGTGCAGCTTTCCGGCGCAAAGATCGTCATGCTCACCGGCCCGTCGGCCAGCGGCAAGACCACCAGCGCCCACTGCATTGCAAAGGCTCTGCAAAAGCGCGGGACCCCGGCGCAGGTGGTCAGTCTGGATAATTTCTTCAAAGGCGCAGAGTTCTATCCGCGCCTGCCGGACGGCACGCTGGACTACGAGAACCCCGATACGCTGGATCTGCCTCTCATCAAGCAGTGCCTGCGGGAGCTGAGCGAGACGGGCAAGACCGTGCTGCCCATCTACGATTTCTCTGCCGAAAAGCGCTCGGCAGAGGTGGAGCCCATCGACCTGCAGGGCGGTGTATGCATCGTGGAGGGCATCCATGCGCTGAACCCGGAGCTGACCGGCCTTGTAAAGGGCGACGACATCTACCGCATCTATGCAGGCCTGCGGGAGGAATACTGCATCGATGGCCGCCGCGTCATCAACACGCAGGATATCCGCCTGTGCCGCCGCACCCTGCGGGACGCTGCAGCGCGCGGCCGCAGCCCGGAAAAGACCCTTGCCATGTGGGACCGCGTGCTGGACGGTGAGACGCGGTATATCAAGGGCTTCAAGACCACGGCAGATTTTCTGCTGGATACCTCCTTTACCTACGAGCTGGGCCTGATCTCCAAGCTGCTGGGCGTGGTGCGCCGTCAGTTCACGCTGGAAGGCCACAATGCAGAGCTGTGGGACGAGACAGCCCGCCGCTTTGAGCATGTGGCACCGCTGGAGCTGGAGCTGCTGCCGGAGGACAGCATGCTGCGGGAATTCTACGGCGGCGCAGCCGACCGCAGGGCACAGAATGCCGATGTGTGAACTTATCGTGTAAATTTAGGCCGAATGCGAAAAAATTGTTTCCAAACCGGCACCGAACTGTAAAAAATGCGGTCCGTTCGTTGCAAATGAGCGGCTTGTGCGCTATAATGGAGATAACATCCGCACATGGCCCACGATAAACAGGCCGATAGTAAGAGAGGTGTCTTTTATGGATTTCAACAAGATCAAGGAAATGGGTCTGGAATATGCCGAAAAAGGCAAGAACGCTGCGCTGGATCTGGCCGAAAAGGGCAGGACTCAGGCTTTGATCGTAAATGAGCAGGGCAAGCTGCTCAAGGCACAGCGCCAGTTGGGCGCACTGGTGTACAGTCTGGCCAAGGGCAAGGAAGAAAACCAGCCGCTGGTGGATAAGTATATCGAGATGATCGATAACATCGAGCAGGAGATCGCCCGCCTGAAAGCATCCCTGACCCCGGCGGAAGCTGCCGAGGCGGAATATGTGGTGCACGAGGAAGTTCCTGCCGACCAGCCGGAAGCCCCTGCTGCCGAAGCTGCACCGGAAGAGCACAAAGCCTGCCCGCAGTGCGGTGCTCCCGTCTCGGACGATGCACTGTTCTGCAACAAGTGCGGTGCACAGCTGTAATAAAACGGTTCAGCAACAGGGCGGCGCTCCCCACAGGGCACCGTCCTGTTTTTGCGAGCGGAAAATGCAGGAGAAATGCGGGAAATTTGCGCACTTTGTCTTGCAAAACTGCATGAGATGCGATACAATATACAGTATCTTTTACAAGGCAGGTGAGCGCTGTGCTGGACTGGCAGCCAAAGGCACCCTATACGGCAGAGCAGCTGCTGGAAATTCTGCGTATCCTGCGGGACCCGGAGAACGGCTGTCCGTGGGATAAGGTACAGACCCATGCTTCCATCCGGAAGAACTTTCTGGAAGAGACCTGCGAAGCGCTGGAGGCCATTGATGCTGACGATCCGCAGTTGATGCAGGAAGAGCTGGGCGATGTGCTGATGCAGGTGGCGTTCCACGCGGTGATCGAAGAAGAGCGCGGGCGCTTTACGTTTGAGGATGTCTGCCGTGAGGTGTGCGAGAAGCTGGTGTTCCGGCATCCGAACATCTTTGCGTCCTCGGCGGCACAAAATGCGGGTATAAACGGCTGGGATGCGCTCAAAAATAAGGAAAAGGGCCGCACCACTCTGGCTGATGAGCTGGGCACAGTGCCGGTTACGCTGCCTGCTTTGATGCGTGCCCAGAAGCTGCAGAAGCGTGCCGACCGCTGCGGGACAGAGCAGTCTGTGCCGGAAACGGCACGGCAGGCTTTGCAGGCAGCACTGGACGGCTGGAACCGGGAACAGGACGCACAGGCGGCGGGAGAACTGCTGTTTGCTGCGGCCAATGCCATGCGGCTGGCAGGTGTGGACGCGGAGGAAGCGCTGACCTTTGCATCCAAGCGCTATTGTGCAGAACTGCTGGCGCAGAAAGAACAAAGCGGTACTCAGGTCGAGTGACCTGCTCCGATAGAGAAAAAAAGAACACCAAGTAACAAATCTGGAGGGTATTTTTATGACGAAGACCGATCTGATCGCACAGGTTGCTGCGAACACTGAGATGAGCAAGAAGAGTGCTGAGCAGGCTGTCAATGCTGTGTTTGAAGCACTGAGCAAGGCCATGTCTGAGGGCGAAAAGATCACCATTTCCGGCTTTGGCACCTTTGAGGTGCGTGAGCGCGCCGAGCGTCAGGGCATCAACCCCCGCACCCGTGAGCCGATCACCATTGCCGCTTCCCGCAGCATCGTGTTCAAGCCCGGCAAGTCCCTGAAGGACACCCTGTAAGCTGTATCTGCTTTGCCGCCGCTGCCTGCAAGAGGGTGCGGCGGCATTTTTTGTGACAGGAGGAAGATCCATGCGTCTGGATAAATATTTGAAAGTTTCGCGTCTGATCAAGCGCCGCACCGTGGCAAACGAGGTGGCCGATGCAGGCCGCATCCTCATCAACGGCAAGATCGCCAAGGCCAGTCAGGCCGTCAAGGCGGGCGACATCATCGAAGTGACCTTTGGCAACCGGCCCATCAAGGTAAAGGTGCTCTCGGATGTGGAGCCGCGCACCAAGGATGTGGCCCGCGAGATGTACGAGATCATTGCAGAGGGCGAGCAGGCATAAAAGCCCCGGTCCGGTGCATAGGATGCACCAGAAAAGGGGAGACGAACCATGCCGGAAAAAACACCCAGAGACCCGCAGCCCGCGCCGCACGATCTAATCTTGGAAAGCCGCGCCCGCCTGACGGTGACCGGTGTGCAGAAGGTACTGCACTGCAATGCCGACAGCGCTGCCATGGAAACGGGCAAGGGTACGCTGCACCTGACCGGGGCGCAGCTGAACATGGCGGCGCTGGATCTGGAGACCGGGGAGGCGAAGTTCACCGGCCGCATCGACACGCTGGAATATACGGTCAGCGCACCGGCGGGCGGTTTTCTGCGCCGCCTGCTGCGATGATCCCGGTACTGCCGCCTGCAGCCCTTGGGCAGGAGATCGCTGCCTGCACGGTGCTGGGAGCCAGTATCGGCGCACTGCGGGCTGTATTCCCGGCCAGAGGGCGTGCAGCTTTTGTGTCGGATCTGGTGTGGATGGGTGCTGTGCTGGCCACTGTGCAGAGCTACGCAGCAGGGCAGAGCAGTGCCGGTGTTCTGCGCTGGTACATGGCTGCGGCAGCCTTTGCCGGTGCCGGTGCAGCAGCCTTTGTGCTGGGTGCACCGCTGCGTGCAGCGGGAGGCGTTTTACAGCGCCGGGTGCTCCGGCCGGCAGAGCGGCGGCGCGCCCGGCGGAGAAAGGCACGCAAACTACGCCGCAGCGCAAAAAGAACTGCAAAAAAGCGCAAAAAGAACTTGCCAAACCAGCGCCGCATGATGTATAATTCATATGTGTTAAAGTAAGAGTCAAATGCAACGGGGGCAGAAGAGATCATGGCAGCACCGGACCGCAGAAAACGCAAGAAGAAAGTGGTCGTTAAAACGCTTGTACGGGTGTTTTTTGTCCTGCTGCTGCTGAGTATGCTGGCAGCATACATTTCCAATCAGGTTACGATCAGCTCCAAACGTGCGGAGCTGGACACGCTGAACGAGCAGATCGCCCAGCAAAAGACTGAAAACGAGGAGATGCAGCGCATTCTCAGCGGCGATGCAGACCAGATCACCGAGTGGGTCGCGCGGGATTCTTACAATTACGCTGCACCCAACGAGCGCATCTTTGTGGATGTGACCGGCAGCTGAATTGCTGCCCATTCTATGGAAAACAAGGAGTATTGAGTTTTGGCAATTGAGGTAGGGAACGTATTCGAGGGCCGCGTCACCGGTGTAAAGCCGTTTGGCGCTTTTGTCGCACTGCCGGAGGGCCGTGTGGGCATGGTCCATATTTCCGAGGTGTCCAACGAGTTCGTGCAGGACATTGCAGCTGTTCTGCACGATGGTGATATCGTCAAGGTGCAGGTGATCAACATTGCACCGGATGGCAAGATCGCGCTGTCCATCAAGCGCCTGCTGCCGCCGCCTCCGCGCCCGGCGCGTGAGGGCAGAGGCCCTGCAAGCGGTCCGCGCTCTGGTGGTCCCCGTCCGGGCGGCCCCCGCGAGGGTGGTCATTTTGGTGCAGGCCGCGGCGGCGCTGGCCGTCCCCCGCGTGAGGGCGGCAGAGGCCCTGCCCGCGACAGCGCACCCCGTGTATGGCAGCCCAAGGCTCCCGTCCGTTCCGATAACATGAGTTTTGAGGACATGATGAGCCGCTTCAAGAGCCAGAGCGAAGAGAAGATGGCCGATCTTGATCACGAGACCAATAACCGCCGCGGCGGTGGTTATGCGCCTCGCGGCCGCGGTGGCCGCCGCTGAGCGGAAAGGCCTGCGCTTTTCAAGCCTGATTAAAATAACGGAAACAGACCTGTCTCATTTGATCGGGCAGGTCTGTTTTTTCCGTAATAAAAGAAAGGAAACACAATGCCTGCAAAATTTGAACTGATCGCGCCCTGCTTTTTTGGGTGTGAATCCACTGCAAAATTTGAGCTGACCCGCATCGGCGCAGAGAATATCCGCGTGGACGATGGCCGTCTGAGCTTTGCCGGCGGCGCAGAGATGATTGCTGCTGCAAACCTCAATCTGCGCACGGTGGAGCGCGTGATGCTGTTGCTGGCCCGCTACAGGGCCGCCACCTTTGATGACCTGTTCGACGGCGTGTACGATATTCCGTGGGAGGAGCTGCTGCCCGCAGACGCAGCCTTTCCGGTCACCGGCTCTTCACTGAACAGCCAGCTGTCCAGTGTGCCTGCCTGCCAGAGCATCATCAAAAAAGCTGTGGTCAAGCGCCTGATGGCAAAGCACCACACCTCTGTGCTGCCGGAGACCGGCGCGGAGTACAAGATCCGCTTCATGTTGCGCAAGGATCAGTGTGAGATCATGCTGGACACCACCGGCGACGGTCTGCACAAGCGCGGCTACCGCCGCAACGCCATGGAGGCACCCATTCGCGAGACTTTGGCCGCTACCATTGCAGACCTTGGCCGTGTGCGCCGCGACAGTCTGGTGGAGGACCCCTTCTGCGGCAGCGGCACGCTGCTGATCGAAGCTGCTCAGAAAGCCATGAACATTGCCCCCGGCCTGAAGCGCCGCTTTGCCGCTGAGCGCTATGGCTTTGTGCCGGCAGCCATCTGGGCAGAGCAGCGTCAGAAGGCACTGGCCGAGGCCAAGCTGGATGTGGGCTTTGAAGCCTTTGGCTATGATATCGACCCTGCCGCTGTGGCTCTGGCCAACGCCAATGCAAAGCTGGCCGGTGTGGAAAAGCGCTGCCACTTTGAAGTGGCTGATGTGGCCGACTTTGCCGCGAAGCAGGAGGCCATCGTGCTGACGAATCCCCCGTATGGCGAGCGCATGAGCACCATTGAAGGTGCTGCAAAGCTGGCCCGCACGCTGGGCCGGCAGATGGAAGCACACCCCTGTGCAGGCGTGTATGCGATCACTGCCGATATGGATTTTGAGACCCACTACGGCAAGCGTGCCAACAAGCGCCGCAAGATGTACAACGGCATGATCCCCTGCCAGTTGTATATGTACTACAGCGCGCTCAAGCTTGAGCACACTGCAAAGCCGATGCCGAAGTCCGGCTTTGACGGCAAGCGCACTGCACCGAACCGCTTTAACAAGAAGTAATTGAAAAATGTTACCTGCCGCACCGGAGCTGTCCAGTGCGGCTTTTTACATTGCAGCCGGTAATTACCGAAAAAAAAACAAAGCGGGATCTGAATTGGCAGGAGATGGAAATGAACGCAAACACAGGAAGTTTTACGCTGTGTTCCGCGCCACGTGCGGCAAAGATGAGACAAATTCATGCTCTTTTTACAAAGGATGGTTGAACCCGGGCTGAAAATGGATTATACTTACCTTATTATTCTGCGGTTCTTCCGAGGAGGAAAAGGTGCGTATGAAGGGTAGGATGCGGCCATATCTGCCGGAGCTCACCATCCGGGATTACAATATCTACCTGCGCTATCTGCGCGGGGTGCGGCGTCAGCTGTACGAGGCGTACGGATTATATTCCTGCCATCTGCTGCGGAGCAACGGCGTGCTGTTTGCCATCCTTTCGGACAGTCTGGCCGGGCGGCAGGCCACTTGCCAGCGCAAGCGGGTCCCGGGCACACTGGCCTGGCGCAGGCTCATGTGCCAGACCCAGGGCATCCGGCTGGCCGCACAGGTGGAGGTGCTGCTGGGCTGGCACAACCTGCAGGACCGCAAATACAGCGAGCTGCGGCCGCTCAAGCGCCTGCGCCGTGCGGTGGACCGTCTGCTGCTGCGCCGCGCCTATGAGCGTGCCGTGCAGGAGAACCCGGCGCTGGAACGGCTGTTCGTGCAGGAGCGGGATCAGGCCGTGGTGCAGATGAACCTGAGCGCCAAGAACTACTCTCTTGCCGCTGAACCCATGAGCAACATTTACGGTGCACTGTATTCCACCCTTGCCACCGACGACCCCAGCCAGCGCAAAAGCATGCGCTACATCGGCAGCAGCATCGGCCGCATTTTTTACCTGCTGGATAAGGCTGAGCGCTTTGAGATGGACAAGCGCAGTGGCCGCTACAACGTGTTCGTAGTCAACGACCTGCGGGGACAGGCTGCGGCGGTGGAGAATGCCCGCCGTCAGGCACTGGCTGCCGCCAACGATCTGATTCGCGTGTACAGTATGCTGGACATCAAATTGAACCGCGGCCTGCTGGATAACATCATGCTGCTTGGTCTGCACCATGCGGTGGACCCGCTGGAAGCCGGTGCTGAGCACGAAAACTGGGAGATCCCATGAAGCAAAACCATCAAAAAAGCTGGGCCATGGCTTACTGCGGCATTGTGGCGGCGCTGTGCGTCGCACTGATGCTGCTGGGAGCTGTGATCCCCATTGCCATGTTCATTGCGCCTGCAGTGGCGGGCTTTCTTGTTGCAACAGTCTGCGTGGAGTGCGGGATGCAGCTGGCTTTGACGGCCTATGCGGCAGTCAGCCTGCTGGCACTGCTGTTCGTGCCGGATAAGGAAGTAGCGCTGATCTTTGTGTTTTTGCTGGGGTATTACCCGCTGGCAAAGCCGAAGTTTGAGCGCATCCGCCCTGCGGTTCTGTGCATTGTCTGCAAGCTGCTGCTGTGCAACGGCACAGTGCTGGCCATGTACGGGCTGGTATTTCTGTTGGTGCCGGCGGGCAGCATTTCGCAGGAGCTGCGCACCACCGCGCTGGCGGTCTCGCTGGCAACGCTGGCCATGGGCAATGTTGCCTTTGTGCTGTACGACCGGGCATTGCATAACATGCTCATGATGTACCGGCTGGTCTGGCGGCCGAAACTTCATAAAACTTTGGGCTGGCGCTGAGCCAGCCTTTGTGCTATAATGGGGCATCAGAAAGGGGAGAGCGCAGCACACAGGTAACGCAAAGCGCCGGGCCACGCGGGTGACAGCCGCGAGGGTGACGAGGAGAGGAATCATCGAAAGATTCGGCGGATGTTTCTCCGGCTGAGGGCTAGACCAGCCGCAGAGAAGGGCAAAAAACGGCAGCAATACCGCAACAGATCCCTTCAAAGAAAGCCATACAAGAACATAAACTGTACTAGGAAGCTGACTGGGTATCACTGCGCCTTTTTGCGCGGGAACGGTCGGTATGGAGGTGTTTTGTATGTGCGGCATTGTTGGTTATGTCGGTAAGCGCAGTGCGCAGGACGTGCTGCTGGATGGTCTGGAAAAGCTGGAGTATCGCGGGTACGACTCCGCCGGTGTGGCGCTTGCGCTGGACGGCGGCATCCGCGTGGTAAAAAGCAAAGGACGGCTCACCGCCCTGCGGGAAAAGCTGGCGGCGCAGCAGCTGGCACAAAGCTTCTGCGGCATCGGCCACACCCGCTGGGCTACCCATGGCGAGCCCAGCGATGTGAACAGCCACCCGCATTCGACCCCGCGTGTGAGCATTGTGCACAATGGCATCATTGAAAATTACGGCCTGCTCAAGGAGCGCTTGGCCGCAAAAGGCTATACCTTCCAGAGTGAGACGGACACCGAAGTACTGGTAAAGTTGATCGACAGCTGCTATACCGGTGACCCGCTGCGTGCACTGCAGCAGGCGCTTGCCAAGGTGCGCGGCAGCTATGCGCTGGCCGTGCTGTTCCGGGATTACCCGGACACCATTTTTGCAGTCAAGCGGGAAAGCCCGCTGATCGTCGGCTGGGGCGAGGGCGAAAACTTTGTGGCTTCGGATATTCCGGCACTGCTCAAGTATACCCGGAAATACAGCGTGCTGGAAGAAGGGGATATGGCCGTCTGCACCACAGAGGGCATCCGCTTCTACAACGAATTTGGTGAGCCAGTGGAGCGCCAGCAGCTGACGGCGGACTGGGATATGGAAGCTGCCGAAAAGGGCGGCTATCCCCACTTTATGCTCAAGGAGATCAACGAGCAGCCTGCGGCCATTATGGCCACGGTCAGCCCCCGTGTAGAGGACGGACTGCCGGTGCTGCGCATCCCGGAGCTGACCGATGAAGTGCTGCGCGGTATTGGCCGGGTGCATCTGGTGGGCTGCGGTACGGCTATGCATGCCGGTATGGTGGGCAAATCTGCCATCGAAACGTTGGCCCGTGTGCCCGCCGAGGTGGACATTGCCAGCGAGTTCCGTTACCGGGACCCCATTCTGGAAAAGAACGATCTGGTCATCATCATCAGCCAGTCCGGCGAGACCAGCGACACGTTGGCAGCGCTCAAGCTGGCCAAGAGCCGCGGCGTGCCGGTGCTGGCCATCGTGAATGTGGTGGGCAGCTCCATTGCACGTGCCGCAGATTATGTAATGTACACCTACGCCGGGCCGGAGATCGCGGTAGCATCCACCAAGGCGTATATGGTGCAGATGTGCGTGCTTTATCTGTTTGCACTGCGGCTGGCCTATGCGCGCGGACGGCTGAGCGAGGCAGAGACCCGCCGCTTTACGGCCCAGCTGCTGCGCGCACCGGAGATCATCAAGCCGCGCCTTGCAGATTGTGAGCAGATCAAGTACCTTGCCAGCCGCTATGTGAACACCCAGAGCTGCTTCTTCATTGGGCGCGGGTTCGACTATGCGCTCTCGCTGGAGGGCAGCCTGAAACTCAAGGAGATCAGCTATGTGCACTCGGATGCCTATGCAGCCGGTGAACTGAAACATGGTACCATCAGCCTGATCACCGATGGCGTGCCGGTGATCGCACTGGCCACCCAGAAACAGGTGTACGAAAAGACCATTTCCAATGCCAAGGAGACCCGCAGCCGCGGAGCAAGGGTGCTGCTGTTTACCACAAAGGATGCTGCGGTGCCGGAAGGCGTGGCAGATGCCGTGATCCGACTGGATGAGTATGAGGATATCCTGATGCCGCTGCAGCTCATTGTGCCGCTGCAGCTATTTGCCTATTATATGGCTGTTCTGCGCGGCTGTGACGTGGATAAGCCGCGTAATCTGGCCAAGAGCGTGACCGTGGAGTGACGGCATAAAACGCAGCCAGAAAGCTCTGCACGAAACAGAAATAAAAAAACAGGACCCGCTCTGAATCACTGAAGTGCATTCTGTCAAGTAGAAAAAATAATATAAGGTTTTTGTTCGCCGTTTCCACAAGGAGACGGCGAATTTTTTGTGCAAAATCGGGATCAGGAAGCTCGGTTCATGGCACCGACATGAGCCTGCATCGGCATCTGCCAGCATCGGCATCTGGATGAACAGACGGTGCTGGTAACGGCGGTTGTTGCAGCAGTCAACAGTGAATAGTGATTGCTCTTTCTTGACATGAAAATACCCCCAGAGTACTCAGAGCTTTTGTTTTTTACTCTGTCTACTCTAGGGGCAGCATATCACATGGAATGCCGGGGCTTTGTGATTGATAGATTATTTGTTTCGACAGGAGGTGCTTCCGATGCAGACGTTTCTACCGGAACATCGTCCTCCGGGTCACCGAAGTTGTCGTGGTAAGTCTGCAGCAGGTCGATCTCCTTGTTGCGCTTCAGGCCGTAGATGACCAGCTTTTTGATCACATCATAGATGACTGCAAACAGCGGCACACCTACGATCATGCCCACAAAACCCCACAGACCGCCGAACAGCAGGATGGCGAAAAGCACCCAGAAACTGGAAAGACCGGTGGTGTTGCCTAGGATCTTGGGACCGATCACGTTTCCGTCCAGCTGCTGCAGCACCAGAACGAACAGGACGAACCACAGCGCCTTGATGGGGTTCTGAATGAGGATCAGCAGAGTGGCGGGCACGGCACCGATGAACGGGCCGAAGAAGGGGATCACATTGGTCACGCCGATGATCACGGAAACCAGAAGGGCACTGGGGAACTTGAAGATCAGGCAGCCGATATAGCACAGCACGCCGATGATGGCGGAATCCATGATCTTGCCGTTGATGAAGCCGCCGAACATCTTATCGGCGTACTTCACTTCTTCCTTGATCAGCTCTGCCCAGCGGGGCTTGAAGATGCTGTAGAGCACCAGCTTGGCCTGCTGCACAAAGCGCTTGCGGCTGGCCAGCATATACACGGCCACGATGATGCCGATGATCAGGTTCTTGGCCATGGTCACTACGTTCAGCACACCCACTGCGGCACCGCTGACGATGTTCTGCATGGAGGGCAGGAGCCGGGTCTTGATCAGATCATCGATATTGGTGCTGATGGTGGCATAAGCAGAGTTGAGCATGTCCATGATCTGCTGGTTGTTCTCAATGAACTCCACATGATTCGCCCACTGCACGAACTTTGCGAGGTTGCGCTGCGCAGTGTAGTACAGGGTGGTCACGCTGGTAATGAGCTGCGGAATGATCATCATGCACAAAGCGTAGATGAGGAGCAGGCCGAACAGGATGGTCAGCGTAACGGACAGCACATTGACCAGACCATGCATCTTTTCCGGAATGAACCGGCGCAGAAAGCTCTCGATGGTGTTGCACACAGGCTTGAGCAGGTAGGCGATGACGGCACCGTAGATGAATGGCATCAGAATGCCGGTCAGCGTGGAGATGGCATCGCCAAAACCATCGAAGCGGTAGATCAGGAAAAAGAAGATGATGCTCAGGGAGATCGCTCCAAATCCTGCCAACATCCCGTAGAGGTAGGGCTTGATGTGCGGCTTTTTGTCCATCATGATAGACTCCATTTCAGCCGCGGACAGCAGGAATCTCCGCGGCACTTATCAGATTTTGTTGCTCCTGCGCCAGATGTGCATTTTTTCGGCTTCCTTGATCAGGTCTTCACGGAAGTCGGGATGTGCTACGCTGATCAGAGCTTCGGCCTTTTCCCAAGTGGTCAGGCCCTTCAGGTTCACGCAGCCGTACTCGGTGCACAGGTAGTGGATGTTGGCACGGGTATCGGTGATGATGCTGCCGTTTTCCAGAGTGGGACGGATGCGGCTCTCCAGCTGGCCGGTCTTCTTATTAAAGAAGGTAGAGGACAGGCAGATAAAGCTCTTGCCGCCCTTGGAAAGGTATGCGCCCAGAACGAAGTCCAGCTGACCGCCGGCACCGGAGATGTGCTTGAGGCCTGCAGTCTCGGCGTTCACCTGACCGAACAGGTCGATGTCCACAGCGTTGTTGATGGAAATAAAGTTATCCAGTGCGGAGATGCTGCGGATATCGTTGGTGTAGTCCACGGGTGCAGACATGCACTCCGGATTATCGTTCAGGTAATCGTACATTTTCTGGGTGCCGGCACCGAAGGCGTAGACCTGACGGCCCTTGTCCAGCTGCTTGCATGCACCGGTGATCTTGCCGGCCTTGGCGATATCCACAAAGGCATCCACATACATTTCGGTGTGCACGCCCAGATCCTTCAAATCGCTCTGTGCGATCAGGCTGCCGATGGCATTGGGCATACCGCCGATGCCCAGCTGCAGGCAGGCACCGTTGGGGATCTGCGGAACGATCAGGTTGGCAACCTTCAGATCCACTTCGGTAGCAGCACCGGGAGCGGCCATCTGGCCGATGGGCGGGTTCTCGCCTTCCACGATGCCGGTGACCTGAGAAATGTGGATGCAGTTCTCCATGCCGCCAAGGCAGCGGGGCATGTTCTTGTTGACCTCAACGATGATCTTCTTGGCTTTTTCGCACACAGCACCCAGATGAGATGCACTGGGGCCGAAGTTGAAGTAGCCATGCTCGTCCATGGGGGCCACCTGGAACACCGCCACATCCAGCGGATCCGGGCTTTCGCGGTAGTAGCGGGGCAGCTCGGAATAACGGATGGGGGAGTAGAAGGAGAAGCCCTGTGCAATGGCCTTGCGCTCGATGCCGCCCATATGCCAGCTGTTCCATGTCATGTGTGCAGCGGGATCGTCGATCTGGAAGATCGCGGGCACCCACATCAGGATGCCGCCGCGGAAGTTGACACCTTCCAGCTCAGGCAGACGCTTTGCAATCTCGGCATCCACCGCCACAGGGGTGTTCACAGCCCAGCCGTAATCCACCCAGTCACCGCTTTTGACCAGTGCGGCAGCCTGAGCGGCGGTCATTTTCTTCTGAGCATACAGTTCCGTAAAATCCATTATAAACCATCCTCTCCTATAATAACATAAAGGAATTGTAAATTTATCATTTACTCTTCCTGCACGGACAAATCTTTGCAGGATGTTTACCACCTGTTGGCAATTTGAACACAGCTCTGACACAGGCGGATGATATCCTGATAACCAGCAGAAGGCAGCTGTCGGACAGGGCAGCAGATCTGCACAACTTAGTTATAACATTAACAATGTGTAGAATCAATAGTTTATCGAGAAAATTTTGACCGACTGGCAATATGGACAAAATTCGCGGAGTTTTTAGGCGATTGTTTGGTGCTGAAAAACCAAAATCTTTGCAAAAGGACTTGATAAAATTTTGACGATATGGTTTACTTATAGCGTAGCAGGCAGCTGCGATGCAGCATGACATTGATTGTTTAAATTTTAACGATAAAACGTACAGCTTGCACAAAAATCTTGCACCCAAGACTGGAAAGTGCTATCATGGCAGAACCAAAACGCGCTTTTCACAGCGCTCAAGGAGGACACCAGACGATGGCAACAGCAGTTTATCCCGGTTCGTTCGATCCGGTCACAAAAGGGCATCTCGATATCATCAAGCGCGCAGCAAAGATCAACGATCATCTGATCGTGGCGGTGCTCATCAACAGCGCAAAGAATCCGCTCTTCACCGTGGAGGAGCGCGTGGAGCTTCTAAAGGAATGCTGCAAGGGCATCCAGAATGTTTCGGTGGAGAGCTTCGACGGCCTGACCGTGGAGTTCGCCAAGAAACGGCACGCTTCGGTGATGGTGCGGGGCCTGCGGGCGGTGACGGATTTTGAAAACGAGATCCAGCTTGCGCAGACCAATCACGCACTGATGCCCGGCATCGAGACCATGTTTCTGGCAACGAGCATCAAGTGGAGCTACCTTTCTTCCACCATTGTAAAAGAGGCAGCTTACTACGGCAGCGACATCGGTAAGTTCGTCACACCCAATGTGGAAAAGGCGGTCAACGAAAAGTATGCGCTGATCCGGCAGAAAAAAGACCCCGAGACCTAATTTGTAAAAGCGCTTACGGGCGTTTTGATAAAAATGGCTTACGAAAAGTAACACATACACAATTCAGGAGGCTATTCACATGAAAAAGATCGTTATCGCATCTGCATGCCGTACCGCTATTGGCAAGTTCGGCGGCACTCTGGCAAACGTTCCCGCAGTTGAGCTGGGCTCCATCGTCATCAAGGAAGCTCTGAACCGTGCAAACGTCGCTCCCGAGCAGGTCGATCATGTCTACATGGGCTGCGTCATTCAGGCCGGTCTGGGCCAGAACGTCGCTCGTCAGGCTGCTCTGAAGGCTGGCCTGCCCATCGAGACCCCGGCTGTCACTGTCAACGTGGTGTGCGGCTCCGGTCTGAACTGCGTCAATATGGCTGCTCAGATGATCGAGGCTGGCGATGCTGATATCGTGGTCGCAGGCGGCATGGAGAACATGGACATGGCTCCCTTCGCACTGCAGAAGGCTCGTTACGGCTACCGCATGGGCGCTCCTATGGGCAAGAGCGAGATCGTGGATACCATGGTCAACGATGCTCTGTGGGATGCCTGCGGCTTCAACAAGCACATGGGCATGACCGCTGAGAACGTCTGCACCAACGAGACCTATCAGAAGAAGTACGGCTACAGCCCCATCACCCGTGAGATGCTGGACGAGTTCTCATACAACAGCCAGCTGAAGGCTGACAAGGCCATCAAGGACGGCGCTTTCAAGGACGAGATCGTTCCCGTTGTGATCAAGGGCAAGAAGGGCGACACCGTGTTCGATACTGATGAAGGCCCCCGTCTGAGCGCTCCTGAAGTGCTGGCAAAGCTGAAGCCCGCTTTCACCAAGGACGGCATCGTGACCGCCGGCAACTCTTCCGCCATCAATGACGGCGCTGCTGCTCTGGTCATCATGAGCGAGGAGAAGGCTAAGGAGCTGGGCGTGAAGCCTCTGGCTACCTGGGTCGCAGGTGCTTTGGCTGGCGTTGAGCCCGAAGTCATGGGCCTGGGCCCCATCGCCGCTACCAAGAAGGTCATGGCAAAGACCGGCCTGACTGTTGCTGACATGGATCTGATCGAGGCCAACGAGGCATTTGCTGCTCAGTCTGTGGCTGTCAGCCAGGCTCTGAACTTTGATATGAGCAAGGTGAACGTCAACGGCGGCGCAATTGCTCTGGGCCACCCGGTCGGCGCTTCCGGCGCTCGTATCCTGGTCACCCTGCTGTATGCTATGAAGCATCGCGGTGCACACAAGGGCCTGGCTACCCTGTGCATCGGCGGCGGCATGGGCTGCGCTACCATCGTTGAGATGGACTAAGCTCCACCTCTTGGAATCCTGACTGAATGACAGACCCGGACGGGGAAGGAAACCGGAGAGCCTTTCCTCCGTCCGGGGGCTGTTTGTGATAATTGATAAGATTTGAATAGGAGGTTTTCACAATGGCATTTGTAAAAACCGAGGTGCAGGGTGCAGTTGAGATCATTACCATCGACCGCCCCAAGGCACTGAATGCCCTGAATCCCGAAGTTCTGGCAGACCTGAAGGCAGCTTTTGAGGCTGTGGATCAGGAGAATGTCCGCTGCATCGTTCTGACCGGCGAAGGCGACAAGAGCTTCGTGGCAGGTGCAGATATCGGTTCCATGAGCACCATGACCAAGGCAGAGGGTGAGGCCTTCGGCAAGCTGGGCAATGATGTGTTCCTGATGATTGAGAGCTTCCCCATCCCCGTTATTGCAGCCGTGAACGGCTTTGCACTGGGCGGCGGCAACGAGCTGGCTATGAGCTGCGACATCCGCATCTGCTCTGACAACGCTGTGTTCGGCCAGCCGGAAGTGGGTCTGGGCATCACCCCGGGCTTCGGCGGTACCCAGCGTCTGGCACGTCTGGTCGGCATGGGTATGGCAAAGCAGCTGGTCTACTCTGCACTGAACATCAAGGCGGACGAGGCTCTGCGCATTGGTCTGGTGAACGCTGTGTATCCTCAGGCTGAACTGATGGAGAACGTACTGAAGCTGGCCGGCAAGATCGCAAAGAATGCACCCATCGCTGTACGCAACTGCAAGAAGGCAATCAACGGCGGCATCAGCCTGCCCATCGAGAAGGCTGTTGAGGTCGAGGAAAAGCTGTTCGGCGACTGCTTCGAGACCCACGACCAGAAGGAAGGCATGGCCTGCTTCCTGAGCCGTGAGAAGCCGAAGCCCAAGGCAGTGTTCACCAACAACTAATCCATTACTACATAATTTTTGATATTAAAGGAGAGGTTTCCTATGAAGATCGGTGTTATCGGCGCTGGCACCATGGGCCAGGGCATCGCAAAGGCATTTGCACAGGTTGAGGGCAACACCGTTGCTCTGTGCGACATCAAGCAGGAGTGGGCCGAGAATGGTCTGGCAAAGATCAAGAAGGGCTACGAGAAGCTGGTTGCCAAGGGAAAGATGACGCAGGAAAAGGCAGACGCTATCGTTGCTGCCATCACCCCGGGCCTGAAGGAAGACCTGTGCGCTGACTGCGATCTGGTCGTTGAGGCTGCTTTTGAGGATATGAAGGTCAAGCAGACCACCTTCGGCGAACTGGATAAGATCTGCAAGCCCGAGTGCATCTTCGCTTCCAACACTTCTTCTCTGTCCATCACCGAGATCGGCAAGGGCGTTGGCCGTCCGCTGGTCGGCATGCACTTCTTCAACCCCGCAGACCGCATGAAGCTGATCGAGGTCATCGCAGGCTGCAACACTCCCGCTGAGACCGTTGAGAAGATCAAGGAGATCTCTGTTGCCATCGGCAAGCAGCCGGTTCAGGTCAACGAGGCTGCAGGCTTCGTTGTCAACCGTATCCTGATCCCCATGATCAACGAAGCTGCTTTCATCAAGATGGAAGGCGTTTCCGATATCGCCGGCATCGACACCGCTATGAAGCTGGGTGCCAACCACCCCATGGGTCCCCTGGAGCTGGGCGACTTCATCGGCCTGGATATCTGCTTGGCCATCATGGATGTGCTGTACAAGGAGACCGGCGACAGCAAGTACCGTGCCTGCCCGCTGATCCGTAAGATGGTCCGCGGCGGCAACCTGGGCTGCAAGAGCGGCAAGGGCTTCTACGTTTACAACGCAGACCGCACCAAGACCCCTGTTGACCAGCTGTAAATTCTGATAAACGTTTCTCCCGACCGTGGAAAAGCGGCCGGGAGGAATTTGTTTGCACCGGGCAATTCCGGTAAATGAAAAAGACCCGTTAGGAGGATATAGCGATGGATTTTACTCTGTCCAAGCAGCAGCAGATGGTACAGAAAATGTACCGCGAGTTTGCTGAGAACGAAGTCAAGCCCCTGGCAAAGAAGGTTGATGCGGAAGAGTACTTCCCCAAAGAGACCGTCGAAAAGATGGGCAAGCTCGGCATGATGGGCATTTATTTCCCGACTGAGGTCGGCGGTGCAGGCGGCGATGTGCTGTCCTACGTCATGGCAGTGGAAGAACTGAGCAAGGTCTGCGGCACCACCGGTGTCATCGTCTCTGCTCACACCAGCCTGTGTGCTGCTCCTATTTATGAAAATGGTACTCCCGAGCAGAAGGCAAAGTATCTGCCCAAGCTGTGCAGCGGTGAGTGGCTGGGTGCTTTCGGCCTGACCGAGCCGGGTGCCGGCACCGATGCACAGGGCCAGCAGACCATTGCAAAGGAAGAGGACGACTGCTGGGTGCTGAACGGCTCCAAGATCTTCATCACCAATGCAGGTTTTGCTGATGTGTTCATCGTCATTGCCGTCACCGACAATGTGCTGGACAAGAAGGGCCGTCCCACCAAGCTGTGCTCTGCTTTCATCGTGGAGCGTACCGACCCGGGCTTCTCCGTCGGTAAGGCTGAGGACAAGATGGGCATTCGCGGTTCTTCTACCTGCGAGCTGATCTTTGAGGACTGCCGCATTCCTAAGGATCGTATGCTGGGCGTGCGCGGCAAGGGCTTCCAGCTGGCTATGGCTACTCTGGACGGCGGCCGTATCGGTATCGCATCTCAGGCTCTGGGCATTGCCGAGGGCGCGCTGGAAGAGACCGTGGCTTACGTCAAGGAGCGCAAGCAGTTCGGCCGTGCCATCGCAGCTTTCCAGAACACTCAGTTCGAGCTGGCTGAGATGAAGGCCCGCGTTGAGGCTGCAAAGTATCTGGTTTACGCCGCTGCTCTGAAGAAGCAGGAGGCTATGGACGGCAAGAAGGTCCGCTACAGCGTCGAGGCTGCTCAGGCAAAGCTGATCGCAGCCCGCACCGCAAGCGATGTGACCCGCCGCTGCCTGCAGCTGTTCGGCGGTTACGGCTACACCCGTGACTATCCCATCGAGCGCATGATGCGTGATGCCAAGATCACCGAGATCTACGAGGGCACCAGCGAAGTGCAGATGATGGTCATTTCCGGCGCGCTGCTGAAGTAAGGGAGGCAAGAGTTACAATGAAAGCAATTGTTTGTGTAAAGCAGGTTCCTGATACCTCCGGCAAGGTCGCCGTTAAGGCTGACGGCACTCTGGATCGTGCTTCGATGGCTACCATCACCAACCCCGATGACCTGAACGCTCTGGAGGCTGCTCTGAAGCTGAAGGACGAGACCGGCTGCGAGGTCGTTGTTGTTACTATGGGTCCCCCGCCGGCAGAAGGCATGCTGCGTGAGCTGCTGGCCCGCGGCGCTGATAAGGCTGTTCTGGTCTCCGGCCGTGAGTTCGGCGGCTCCGATACCTTTGCAACCAGCCAGATCCTGGCTGCCGCTGTCAACAAGATCGGCGTTGGCCCCGAGGACGTTGTGTTCTGCGGCCGTCAGGCAATCGATGGCGATACCGCACAGGTCGGCCCGCAGATCGCTGAAAAGCTGCATCTGCCTCAGGTCACCTACGTGGCAGACATCCAGAAGGATGGCAACACCCTGACCGTGAAGCGTATGCTGGAAGACGGCTACATGATGGTCAAGGTGCAGACTCCCTGCCTGCTGACCTGCATCAAGGAGCTGAACCAGCCCCGTTACATGAGCGTGAACGGCATCTTCACCTGCTACGACAAGCCGATGGAAGTGTTTGATTACAACGCACTGAAGGACGATCCGCTGATCGAGGTTGATACCATCGGTCTGAAGGGTTCTCCGACGAACGTCTTTAAGTCCTTCACTCCTCCGCAGAAGGGCGCAGGCACCATGCTGAAGGGCGACGATGTTGCTGCCCAGCTGGCTGGTATCCTGGCCAAGAAGCACCTGATCTGATGAAAGGAGCATAGGATTACAATGGCTGATTTTAACGAATACAAGGGCGTCTGGGTCTTCTGCGAGCAGCGCCAGGGCGCACTGATGTCCACTGACTTCGAGCTGGTGAGCGAGGCTCGCAAGCTGGCTGATGAGCTGGGCTGCGAGGTCACCGGCCTGCTGCTGGGCGACAACGTGGAAGGCATTGCCAAGGAACTGGGCGGCTATGGCGCTGATAAGGTCATGGTCTGCGACAGCCCCCTGCTGAAGGACTACACCACCGATGCATACGCTAAGGTCGTGTGCGACATGGTCAACGAGTATAAGCCCGAAGTCCTGCTGATCGGTGCAACCAACATCGGCCGCGATCTCGGCCCCCGCTGCGCAGCCCGCCTGCACACCGGCCTGACCGCCGATGCTACCCATCTGGATATCGACACTGCAAAGTATGTCGAATTCCTGAAGGAAAGCTCCACCATCGACCTGTCCAAGCAGAAGTTCGATTATGAGGATCGCAACCTGAAGATGACCCGTCCCGCATTCGGCGGCCATCTGATGGCTACCATCATCTGCCCCCGCTTCCGTCCGCAGATGTCCACCGTCCGCCCCGGCGTTATGAAGAAGGCTCCCTTCGATCAGGCCAAGGCTGATGCCTGCCAGATCGTGAAGCCCGCCTTCAGCCTGACCGCTGACGATGTTAAGACCGAAGTGCTGAGCGTTGAGAAGGCAGCTGAAAAGCTGGTCGATCTGATCGGCGCAGACGTGATCGTCTCTGTTGGCCGCGGCATCAGCAAGGATGTCAACAAGGGCATTGAGCTGGCTGAGCAGCTGGCTGCCGCTTTGGGCGGCGGCGTTGTGGGCGCTTCCCGTGCCGTCACCGATGCAGGCTGGATGACTGCTGACCATCAGGTTGGCCAGACCGGCAAGACCGTGCATCCCAAGATCTATGTTGCTCTGGGCATTTCCGGCGCTATCCAGCACACTGCTGGTATGCAGGACTCCGAGTGCATCATCGCTGTCAACAAGAATGAGGGCGCACCCATCTTCGGTGTTGCCGACTACGGCATCGTGGGCGATCTGTTCAAGGTCGTGCCCGAGCTGATCAAGCAGATCGAGGCAGCAAAGGCTGCTCAGTGATCGACTGACGCGAGATCTTTTTATAGCATAGCCTGAATTGTGGGAGGGCGGCTCTTCGGAGCCGCTCTTCTTTTTATGTAAGGAATACGGCACAGCACAGATGGTCCTGAAAAGGCTGCCTGTGCTGTTTTTTGTTGCAGAAAGTACAGCCAAAGGCCGGCTGCAGCCCAGAAAAGGGCTGCGGGAGGGGAGTGGAACGGAAAAAGCGCACACAAAAGTCTGTTATACTTTGAAATATGCATGTAAGCGAATAAACATACGGAAAAATGCATGAAAAACACTGCAGAAAAAGTGTAGAAAAATAAAATGCAACACGTAAAGTGTGACGAAACAATCCCGAAAACGGTGAAGTGCAACACAGGCGTAACAAATTTACGGGATCCTGGTTGAGCCTGTTGCACTTGTGAAACGCTTTTGGAACAGGAAATTTTGATTTATTTGCATTTTTTCTCAAAAAAATCGACAGAAACCCCTTGACGATGAGATGTTCTTGTGATACTCTTGTTGCACAAGAGTGACATATTTGAAACGGAAACGTTGCGAATGTGTTGCGGCACGCATTCGCAGGAATGCAAAAAAAGCTTTTATATACAAAGGCTTACGGAGGATGTCTTATGAAACTCGAGATGCGCACCCTGAAGAATATCGCAGCAGCAGCTATGACTCTGGCTGTAGTTTTTGGTGCTGCATCTCTCAAGCCTGTTACTGCAAACGCAGCTGAGGCTTCGGTTTCTGTCTCCATCGAAGAAGAAAATTCCTACATCAGCTTTCAGGACGAAGCTTATCAGAACGAGTTCCTGCGCCGCGTAAACAACGAGCGCGCAAAGGCTGGCCTGAAGCCCGTTCAGCTGGGCGACAGCAGCCACAACAATGCCGCTCAGGAGCGCGCTGAAGAGCTGGCTGTTTCTTACTCTTACGTTCGTCCCAACGGTCAGCGCGATTTCACCATCTTCGCCGAGAATGGTATCGACGATGTGTCTGTTGGTGAAAACTACATAGCTGGCGTTTCTACCCCCGATGCAGCGGTGGATCAGTGGATGAACATTGATTTCGCACGTGAGCGCATGCTGAATGCGGATGTGACCACCATGAGTGTGGGCCACTACGAAGGCGGCGTTTACAACAACTACTGGGTGCTGATCTTCTCTTACCCCGAAAACTCTTACACCAGCAACTACCGTCAGGAAGTTCTGGATCTGGTCAATGCCGAGCGTGCAAAGTACGGCCTGCAGCCCCTGGTCATGGGCGATGCAAAGCTCACCGCAGCTGCTCAGCAGCGCGCCGAAGAGATCGCAACCGTCAATTCTCACGTTCGTCCCAATGGTACCAAGTGGTACACTGTTCTCAGCGAGTACGGCGTGACGGATGCCGCTGCTGGCGAGAATGCCGCATGGGGCAGCGTTTCTCCTGAAGAAGTCGTGAATGCCTGGATGAATTCCGAAGGCCATCGCGCAAACATTCTGGATCCCGAAGCTCGTGCAATGGGTGTTGGCTACTACTACAACAGCTCCAGCACTTGGGGCCATCAGTGGATCCAGCTCTTTACGAAGTGATCATCTGCTTTCTTCTAATAAAAGATCGGCTGAGCTGCAAGGCTTGGCCGATTTTTTTGTTGCGCTTTTTTCTGGCAGAGGACATGCGGGCAGCAGTACAGGAAGCTGCCCTTGACACAAAAACGTATGCGGCAGTGGTTGCACAACGGACGATTTATGTTATACTTGTTTTGAATAACATGCAGGAGGAACCACAGTGGAGGATTACCGCACCATCCATGGCACGGCCACAGGAGAATACGAAGAAAAGAAGAGCCGCTTCATTGCGGCGCTGTCATTTGCGGACAGCGAGGAAGCTGCCGTTGCATTTCTGGAACAGGTGCGTGCGGCCAACCGTACCGCCCGCCACAATGTGTATGCCTACCGCCTGCGGGAAGGCAACCGGGAACGCTATTCAGATGATGGTGAACCGGCCAAGACGGCGGGCACACCAGCGCTGGAGGTGCTGCAGCACAGCGGCCTGACGGATCTGATCGTGGTGGTGACCCGTTACTTTGGCGGTGTGCTGCTGGGCACCGGTGGTTTGGTGCGTGCATACACCACGGCTACGGCCCGTGCACTGGAAAATGCCGAGGTGGTCACGGTGCGCAGCGTGGTGGAGCTGAGCGTGACGGTGGATTACTCCCTTTATGAGCGGGCATCGCTGCTGATCGATGCGGCAGGTGCCAAGCAGGCAGCGCCGCAGTTCACGGATCGCGTGACCCTGTGCTGGCAGATGCCGGAACACACCGAAGGCCCGCTGCTGGAACAGCTGCGGGAGCTGACGCGCGGCAGCGCGCAGGTGACGGTATCCGACCCGTTCTACGCACCGTTCTGAACCAGGCAGCGGCAAAAATAAAAAAGCAAGCATTATTTTGCGAACCGACAGGCTTTTTCCCCCTTCGACAAAGCGGGTGTGCTACAATTGCCGCAGACGCAGCAATTGGGATCGGCTGTGCCGAAACAGAGAGGGGGAATGGCGACAAAAAGGGAGGGCGACTTTGTATGGATGTACGTCAGCGCACAGAAGAGATCGAACATATGACCTTCGCGTCGTGGGCTACTTTCAGTGACGCTAGCCGGGGGCGGGTCGTGCCGGAAGAGCAGGACCCGATCCGGCCGGTATTCCAGCGTGACCGTGACCGGGTGCTGCACTGCAAGGCGTTCCGACGGCTCAAACAAAAGACGCAGGTGTTCCTCTCGCCGGAGGGAGACCTGTACCGCACCCGACTGACCCACACGCTGGAGGTCTCGCAGATCGCGCGGACCATTGCCCGCGCCCTGCGGCTGAACGAAGATCTGACCGAAGCGATCAGCCTTGCCCATGATCTGGGCCACACGCCGTTTGGCCATGCCGGGGAGCGCGCGCTGAATGAGCTGTGCCCGGACGGCTTCAAGCACTACATGCAGAGCCTGCGTGTGGTGGACAAGCTGGAAAAGGACGGCCGGGGCCTGAACCTGACGTGGGAGGTGCGCAACGGCATCGTGACCCACACAAAGGGCACCTGGGCGGCAACGCCGGAAGGGCGCATCGTGCGCATGGCGGATCAGATCGCCTATGTGAACCACGACATTGAGGACGCGGTGCGCGCCGGTGTGCTGGACCCAGCCACCCTGCCGAAGGAATGCACCGCCGTGCTGGGCCAGACAAAATCTGCCCGCATCACCACCATGATCAACAGTATCCTTGCCAACAGCGATGGGGATGTGAAGGTGGGCGCAGAGGAAAACGAAGCCTTCCTTGCGCTGCGGGATTTCATGTACGCCACCGTGTACGTGGACAAGACCGCCAAGCGGGAAGAGCAGAAGGTGGACAAGGTGATCGGGGAACTGTACGATTACTACCTGAACCATGTGGACCGGATGTCCAACTTTTACATCCAGCTGGCTTATCAGGAGGGCAGAGAACGCGCAGTGACTGATTACATCAGTGGCATGAGCGATGAATTTGCCATCCGCACTTTTGAGGAATTGTTTGTGCCCCGGAAGTGGCATGTCCTATAAATCCGAAAGGTCGTTTGAAAGATCCATGATCCCACACGAATACATTGAAGAACTGACCCGCCGCACCGACATTGTGGAGCTGGTGGGCAGCTATGTGCAGCTCAAGCGCAAGGGACGTTTGTATGGCGGCCTGTGCCCCTTCCACAGCGAAAAATCGCCCTCATTCTACGTCTACCCGGACACCCAGAGCTTTTACTGCTTTGGCTGCGGCGCAGGCGGCGATGCCATTACCTTTACGAAAAAGATCAACAGCATCGATTACCCGGAGGCCGTTAAGCTGCTGGCAGCGCGAGCCGGTATGCCGGAGCCGCAGGAGGACGACAAAACAGGCCGGATGCGCAGCCGCATCCTCTCCATGAACAAGGAGGCGGCACGGTTTTTCCACGCCTGCCTGAACTCCACCGTGGAGGAAGCCCGTCAGGCCCGTGCCTACTGGCGGCGGCGCGGTCTGGACGACAAGACGATCGTCCGGTTCGGGCTGGGCTATGCGCCCAACGACGGACAGGCGCTGTATCAGTTCCTGCGCGATAAGGGCTACAATCAGCAGGAGCTGGATGCCAGCGGCCTGTTCAAGCGCAGTGCGTCCGGCCGCATCTACTGCCTGTTCTGGAAGCGGGTGATGACCCCTATCTTTGACCTGCGCGGCAACATCATTGCGTTTGGTGGGCGCGTGCTGGACGATTCCAAACCGAAATATGTCAACAGCCCGGAAACGCTGGTGTACCACAAATCAGAGACGGTGTTTGCGCTGCAGATCGCAAAGCGCAGCGCGGTGCGCCGGTTCGTGCTGTGCGAGGGCTACATGGACGTGATCAGTATGCATCAGGCAGGCATCGACACAGCAGTGTGCGCCTGCGGCACGGCCCTGACCCCGGAGCAGGTGCGGCTTATCAGCGAGTATGCTGACGAGGTGATCCTGAGCTACGATTCGGACGAAGCAGGCCAGAAGGCCACGCTGCGCTCGCTGGAACTGTTCCGCAACAGCCCGGTAAAGGTGGGTGTGCTGCAGATCCCCGGTGCAAAGGACCCGGACGAGTACATCAAAAAGTATGGCGCAGAGCGGTTCAAGGCTCTGCTGGATGGTGTGGGCAATGCACTGGACTTCCGGCTGGGCCGTCTGCGCAGCCAGTATGATCTGGCACAGGATGCCCAGCGGCTGGAATACGTGAAGGAAGCTGTGAATATGCTGGCAGAGCGCTCCAACCCTACCGAGCAGGAAGTGTATGCGGGGCGTCTGGCTGAGGAGACCAACATCTCCAAAACAGCTATCATGACCCAGCTGGAGACCGCCGTGAAGAGGGCGGGCAGCAAGCACCGCTGGGAGAAAAAGCAGCAGGCGCTCAAGTCCGGTGAGATGAATCAGATCAACGTGCCGTACAGTGCGGGCGGCAGTCAGGCGCTGGGCATTGCCAGCGCACAGCAGCGGCTGTTGGCGGCCATGCTGCGGGAGCCGCACTATATCGATCTGGTGCAGGGGCAGCTGACCGCAGAACAGTTCGTGCTGCCGCAGCAGAAGGAGCTGTTTGAAGCCATGCTGCGCTGCCGACAGGAGGGCATTGAGATCAGCCTGACCACGCTGCGCGCTTTTGTAAGCGAAGAAGCGCTGAATGAACTGAGCCATCTTGCGGCACAATACAGCGATGTGAATTGTACGCCGGATGATATCCGGCTGTATCTGGACCGCATTGCCCGGGGGATGCCCATGGCAGGCAAGGCGGCGCATATGTCCAATGAGGAACTGAGTGATTACTTCCAGTCGATGCGCGAAAAGAAGCAGGGAAATGTGCCTGTAGAAGAATGATCCCCGCTTTCCCCTCCGGCTGGAGCAGGAGAGGAAAGGAGCAGGAACCATGCAGAAATTGTCGCAAACGGAGGAATTGGCCAGAACACTGGCCGCGCGGGCACGCCGCCATGCTCTGACACCGGAGCAGATCAGCCGTGCCATGGACGAACAGGATTACGATGTGGCGCAGCTGGACGAGCTGTATACGGCACTGGAGGCCCGCGGCGTGCACCTGACCGAAGAGGAAGCGGACCTGCCTGCGTTGGATGAAACGCAGATCGGCAGGCTGGAACATGAGCTTTCGGCAGAGGGGGTGGCGCTGGACGACCCGGTAAAGGCCTATTTGAAGGAGATCGGCCGGGTGCCGCTTCTGACGGCAGAGCAGGAGGCGGCGCTTGCCCGTGCCGCGCAGGCCGGAGACGAGGATGCCCGGCGGAAGCTCAGCGAAGCGAACCTGCGGCTGGTGGTGTCGGTGGCAAAGCGCTATGCAGGACGAGGCCTGCCGTTTCTGGATCTCATTCAGGAGGGCAATCTCGGTCTGATGAAGGCGGCGGAAAAGTTTGAGCCGGAGCGCGGCTTCAAATTTTCTACCTATGCCACGTGGTGGATCCGTCAGTCCATCACCCGCGCCATTGCAGATCAGGGGAGGACCATCCGCATCCCGGTGCACCTTGTGGAGAGCATCAACCGGGTCAAAAAGATGGCGGGTGACCTGCTGCGGAAAAATGGCCGGGAGCCTACCGTGGAAGAGATCGCTGTTCAGCTGGACATGGAGCCGGACCGTGTGCGGGAATTGCTGCAGCTGGCGCAGGACCCCATCAGCCTGGAAACGCCGGTGGGCGAGGAGGAGGATGCCCACCTTGAAGATTTTATTCAGGACGAGGATGCAGGCATCCCGGTGGATGAAGCCGGGCGGCAGCTGCTGCGGCGGGAACTGTTCAGCGTGCTCAAAAGCCTGACACCGAGGGAAGAGCGGGTGATCGCACTGCGCTTCGGGCTGGAGGATGGCCGGGCGCATACGCTGGAAGAGCTGGGTAAGGAGTTCAATGTGACCCGGGAGCGGGTGCGGCAGATCGAAGCCAAGGCCCTGCGCAAGCTGCGGCATCCCAGCCGTGCAAAGCGCCTGCGGGATTATCTGGATGAGTGAACGATCATAATTGCCGCCGCTTGCGCTCTGGCAATATTAGAGGAAACATTATTTTTATATTTGCAGCTCAGAAAAGCCTGCGAGCTTTTCTGAGCTGCTTTTTCACAAAAAAGGGCCGCAAGGGAAAACGGGCATATCCGACTGTAAAAGTAATACGCCAAAACACAAGGGCAAAGATAGACAAATTGCACAAGGGGATTATGAACAGGAACGTGCAAAATAAAAAAATCAAGCCCTAAAACAGCAAAACGCAACACGCTGCCGGGCGTGCGAAAATGAAAGAAAAAATAAATTTGTTTTGGCAAAAATCTGAAAAATGGCTTGACAGCAAGGCTTTTAGGGTGTATACTGCATTAGTATCACATAATGGACTAGTGCGCCAAAAAGAGGAATGTGCAGGCGGCGGCTGGACGGGTCAAACCGAAAAGTTTGTGAAAAACGCCGAAACGTTCCCTTCGACGCGGGTCGAATTATGTGTGTCTGCTCAAATTTGACCCGTGTATACGACATCCCGTAGAGTATAAAAGTAAGGAGTGGTTGATTTTATGATGAAAGTCAAGCCCGTAAAGCTCGGCAAAACCGAGCGCATGAGCTTCTCCCACATCGACGAAGTCATCAGTATGCCGAACCTGATCGAGGTCCAGAAGAACTCTTATCAGTGGTTCCTGGACGAGGGCCTGAAAGAGGTCTTCCACGATATCGGCACCATTGAGGACTACACCGGCAATCTGGCACTGAGCTTTGTGGACTTCCGCCTGGATAAGGAGCCGAAGTACAGCATCAAGGAGTGCAAGGAGCGCGACGTGACCTATGCAGCACCCCTGCGCGTCACCGCCCGTCTGCTGAACAAGGAGACCGGCGAAGTGAAGGATCAGGAGATCTTCATGGGCGATTTCCCGCTGATGACCGATGCCGGCACCTTTGTGATCAACGGTGCAGAGCGTGCTATCGTCAGCCAGCTGGTGCGTTCTCCTGGCGTGTTCTACGGCGATGCCAAGGATAAGGTGGGCAACGACCTGTACAGCGCCACCATGAACCCCAACCGCGGTGCATGGCTGGAGTACGAGACCGATGCTTCCGATGTGTTCTATGTCCGTATCGATAAGAACCGCAAGCTGCCTGTCACCGTGCTGTGCCGTGCACTGGGCCTGTCCACCAACGAGGACATCCTGAACTTCTTTGGCGACGATGAGCGCATCCTCGCTACTCTGGAAAAGGATACCACCAAGAATCAGGAAGAGGGCCTGCTGGAAGTCTACCGCAAGCTGCGCCCCGGCGAGCCTCCCACGGTGGAGTCTGCTACCAGCCAGATCAACATGCTGTTCTTCGACCCGCGCCGTTATGACCTGTCTCGTTTCGGCCGTTATAAGATGAACAAGAAGCTGTCTCTGGCCCGCCGCATCACCGGTCAGGTGGCTGCTGAGAATGTGGTTGCTCCGCTGACCGGCGAGATCCTGATCGAGGCTGGTGCCAAGATCACCCGCGAGCTGGCTGAGAAGGCTGACAATGCCGGTGTGAATCTGGTCGTGCTGAAGCTCGACGATCCCATGAAGGAAGAGAGCCGGAAGGTCAAGGTCATCACCAACGGCTGTGTGGATGCACAGGGCTTCTTCTCCTTCGACGTGAAGGAGTGCGGCATCAACGAGCGCTGCTCCTTCGATGAGATCAAGAAGATCCTCGACACCACCTCCGATGTGGAAGAGCAGAAGGAGATGCTGCGCCGCAACCACGACCAGCTGATCGGCCGCACCGTTACGGTCGCCGATATTCTGGCTTCCATCAACTACCTGAACGGTCTGGGCCACAATATTGGCACCACCGATGATATCGACCATCTGGGCAACCGCCGCATCCGCAGCGTGGGCGAGCTGCTGCAGAACCAGTTCCGCATCGGCTTCTCCCGCATGGAGCGTGTCATCCGTGAGCGCATGACCCTGCAGAGCCAGGATCAGAGCGTCATCACCCCGCAGGCCCTCATCAACATCCGTCCGGTGGTGGCAGCCATCAAGGAGTTCTTCGGTTCTTCTCCGCTGTCCCAGTTCATGGATCAGAACAACCCGCTGGCTGAGCTGACCCACAAGCGCCGCCTGTCTGCTCTGGGCCCCGGCGGTCTGAGCCGTGACCGCGCAGGTTTCGAGGTCCGCGACGTTCACTACAGCCACTACGGCCGTATGTGCCCCATCGAGACTCCTGAAGGCCCCAACATCGGTCTGATCTCCTATCTGGCATCTTACGCCAAGATCAACGAGTACGGCTTCGTGGAAGCTCCGTACCGCAAGGTCAAGAAGACCTACGACGAGAACGGCCGCCTGCTCGAGCAGGTCGTTACCGACGAAGTGGAGTATATGACCGCTGATGTCGAGGACGAGTACGTTGTGGCACAGGCCAACGAGCCGCTGGATGAGGGCAAGCACTTCATCCGTCCCCGTGTGTCTGCCCGCCGCCGCGACGAGATCCTTGAAATTGATGCAGAGAAAGTCGATTACATGGACGTTTCTCCGCGAATGATGGTCTCTGTTGCTACCGCCTGCATCCCCTTCCTGGAGAACGATGACTGTAACCGTGCTCTGATGGGTTCCAATATGCAGCGTCAGGCAGTGCCTCTGATGGTCACCCAGCAGCCCATCGTTGCTACCGGTATGGAGTACAAGGCTGCTACCGACTCCGGCACCGCTGTTCTGGCAAAGAATGACGGTATCGTTGAGAAGATGGATGCCGACCATGTTGTTGTGCGCAACAACAAGGGCGAGCTGGAGGATTATCCTCTGGTCAAGTTCGCACGCTCCAACGCAGGCACCTGCATCAACCAGCGTCCCATCGTGGAGGTCGGCGAGAGCGTCAAGGCCGGTCAGGTGCTGGCCGACGGCCCTGCAATGCGCAACGGCGAAATTTCTCTGGGTAAGAACGCTCTGATCGGCTTCATGACCTGGGAAGGCTACAACTACGAGGATGCCGTTCTGCTGAACGAGAAGATCGTGCGCGAGGACGTGTACACCTCCATTCATATTGAAGAGTACGAGACCGAGAGCCGCGACACCAAGCTGGGACCCGAAGAGATCACCCGTGATATCCCCAACGTTTCTGAGGATGCACTGAAAGATCTGGACGAGCGCGGCATCATCCGCATCGGTGCCGAGGTCAAGAGCGGCGACATTCTGGTCGGTAAGGTCACCCCGAAGGGCGAGACCGAGCTGACCGCTGAAGAGCGCCTGCTGCGCGCCATCTTCGGCGAGAAGGCACGCGAGGTGCGTGATACTTCTCTGCGCGTGCCCCATGGTGCATACGGCATCATCGTGGATGTCAAGGTGTTCACCCCGGAGAACAGCGACGAACTGCAGCCCGGCGTGCGCGAGGTCGTCCGCTGCTATATTGCCCAGAAGCGCAAGATCAGCGTTGGCGATAAGATGGCAGGCCGCCACGGCAACAAGGGTGTCGTTTCCCGCATTCTGCCGCAGGAGGACATGCCCTACCTGCCCGACGGCACCCCGCTGGACATCGTGCTGAACCCTCTGGGCGTGCCTTCCCGTATGAACATCGGTCAGGTGCTGGAAGTCAACCTGGGCTACGCTGCCAAGGCATGCGGCATCAAGGTCATGACTCCCGTCTTCGACTCTGCTCGTGAGAACGACATCGGCGATACCTTTGATACCGCCCGCGAGATGTGGCATGGTGAGAATGCTCCTGCATATCCCACGAAGCTCCCCAAGATCATGGGCGAGAAGGGACACATCATCGACTTCTCCAAGATCGAGCTGGACCGCGATGGCAAGACCACCGTTTACGATGGCCGCACCGGCGAAAAGTTCGATAACCGCGTTACCGTCGGTTATATGTACTACCTGAAGCTGCATCACCTGGTCGATGATAAGATCCATGCACGTTCTACCGGCCCCTACTCTCTGGTCACTCAGCAGCCTCTGGGCGGCAAGGCCCAGTTCGGCGGCCAGCGCTTTGGTGAAATGGAAGTCTGGGCACTGGAAGCTTACGGCGCTGCTTACACTCTGCAGGAGATCCTGACCGTCAAGTCCGACGACGTGGAGGGCCGTGTGAAGACCTACGAGGCCATCGTTAAGGGTGAGCCGATCCCGCAGCCCGGCATCCCCGAGTCCTTCCGCGTTATGCTGAAGGAACTGCAGTCTCTGGGTCTGGACGTTGTTGTTCAGGACAAGGACGGCAACGAGATCGACATGCGTCAGAACTTCGACGACGAAGAGACCGGCTTTGATATGCGCGATGTTGCCGGCACTGAGAACGTCGTGCAGGAGAGCGAACTGCTCAACGATTATAATATTAAGGATGCCGATGCCGGTTTCGATGATCCTTCTGTGCTGGAGGACAATAACTCCGGTGCCGAAGCTCCCGCTTCTTCTGACGAAGTAGATTTCTGATCAGACAAAGAACACAAGCCTCAAGCCCCCTGTTCCGCGTGCTGCGGCAGGGGAGAGGGGCCTGTGGTCTGAACAAGAAAGCCGCCTGTATCATCGAGACAACTAGAGATTAAGAAAGGGTTCGTTTCATGGAAAACAACGTTTTCGATTCCATCAAGATCGGCCTTGCCTCCCCGGAGCAGATCCGCAACTGGAGCTACGGCGAGGTCAAAAAGCCTGAGACCATCAACTACCGTACCCTGAAGCCGGAGCGCGACGGCTTGTACTGTGAGCGCATTTTTGGACCTACCAAGGACTGGGAGTGCCACTGCGGTAAGTATAAGCGCATCCGCTACAAGGGCAAGATCTGCGACCGCTGCGGCGTTGAAGTGACCAAGGCTAAGGTCCGCCGTGAGCGCATGGGCCACATTGAGCTGGCCGCTCCCGTCAGCCACATCTGGTACTTCAAGGGCATCCCCAGCCGCATCGGCCTGATGCTGGACATCAGCCCCCGCCTGCTGGAGAAGGTGCTGTACTTTGCAAGCTATATCGTCACGGATCCGGGCGCTACCCGTCTGGAAAAGAAGCAGCTGCTCACCGAGAGCGAGTATCGTGAGATGCGCGACCACTACGGTGATGAGTTCGAGGCTGCTATGGGCGCTGAGGCCATTCAGGATCTGCTGAAGGAAATCGATCTGGATCAGCTGAGTGAAGAGCTGACTGCCGAGGTGGAAAAGTCCTCCGGCCAGAAGCGCGTGCGCGTCCTCAAGCGTCTGGAAGTAGTTGAGGCATTCCGCATTTCCGGCAACCGTCCTGAATGGATGGTCATGGATGTGCTGCCTGTTCTGCCGCCTGACCTGCGCCCCATGGTCCAGCTGGACG
This sequence comes from Faecalibacterium sp. AF10-46, assembly GCF_003604105.1. Taxonomy (NCBI): domain Bacteria; kingdom Bacillati; phylum Bacillota; class Clostridia; order Eubacteriales; family Oscillospiraceae; genus Faecalibacterium; species Faecalibacterium sp. AF10-46. The sequence goes on from NZ_QVGY01000001.1 coordinate 305,749, forward strand.
GCGGCCGTTTTGCCACCTCCGACCTGAACGACCTGTACCGCCGCGTGATCAACCGCAACAACCGTCTGCGCCGTCTGCTGGAGCTGGGCGCTCCCGACATCATCGTGCGCAACGAGAAGCGTATGCTGCAGGAAGCAGTGGACAGCCTGATCGACAACGGCCGCCGCGGCCGTCCGGTCACCGGCCCCAACAACCGCGCACTGAAGAGCCTTTCCGATATGCTGAAGGGCAAGCAGGGCCGCTTCCGTCAGAACCTGCTGGGCAAGCGTGTTGACTACTCCGGTCGTTCCGTTATCGTCGTCGGCCCTGAGCTGAAGATGGATCAGTGCGGTCTGCCCAAGGAAATGGCTCTGGAGCTGTTCAAGCCCTTTGTCATGAAGGATCTGGTGGAGAAGGGTATTGCCAACAACATCAAGTCCGCCCGCAAGATGGTGGAGCGCGCTAAGCCCGAAGTGTGGGACAGCCTGGAGACCGTGATCAAGGGCCACCCCGTTCTGCTGAACCGTGCACCTACCCTGCACCGTCTGGGTATTCAGGCTTTCAACCCGGTGCTGGTGGAGGGCCGTGCAATCAAGCTGCACCCGCTGGCATGTACCGCATTCAACGCCGACTTCGACGGTGACCAGATGGCAGTGCATCTGCCTCTGGGCGAGGATGCCTGCCGTGAGGCCAAGATGCTGATGCTGGCTTCCGGCAACCTGCTGAAGCCTTCTGACGGCGCACCTGTTACCGTGCCTACGCAGGATATGATCCTGGGCAGCTACTACCTGACCACCGTTCGTGAAAATGACGAGGGCGCAGGCAAGGTATTCCGCGATGAGAACGAAGCCCTGATGGCTTATGCAGAGCATATCGTTACCCTGCACGCACCCATTAAAGTGCGCCGCACCATGACCATTGACGGCGTGGAGCGCACCGGTCTGGTGGAAGCCACCGTCGGCCGCATCATCTTCAATAACCCTGTTCCTCAGAATCTGGGTTATATCGACCGTACTGATCCCGAGCACTGGCTGGAGTACGAGGTCAGCTTCCGCGTGACCAAGAAGACTCTGCCCGACATCATTTCCCGCTGCATGACCCGCAACGGCACCCGCAAGTGTGCAAAGATGCTGGATGCCATCAAGGCGCAGGGCTACAAGTACTCCACTCTGTCTGCGATCTCCGTTGCTGTGTGCGACGCTGTGATTCCGCCGCAGAAGCAGGAACTGATCGCTGAGGCTGACCAGCAGATTGCAAAGGTCGGCAAGCTGTTCAACCGCGGCCTGATCTCCGACAACGAGCGTTACAACCAGACCATCGCCATCTGGCAGGCTACCACCGATAAGGTCTCCAAGGCTCTGGCAGACAACCTGCCCAAGGATAATGAGATCTATATGATGGCAGACTCCGGTGCTCGTGGTTCTATGAACCAGATCAAGCAGCTGGCCGGCATGCGCGGCCTGCTGGCAAACACCGCCGGCCACACCATCGAGATGCCCATTCGTGCCAACTACCGTGAAGGTCTGAATATTCTGGAATATTTCGTTTCTGCCCGTGGCGCCCGTAAGGGTCTGGCCGATACCGCTCTGCGTACCGCTGACTCCGGTTACCTGACCCGCCGCATGGTCGATGTCTCTCAGGATGTCATCGTGCGCGAGATCGACTGCGGCACCACCGACGGCCTGTGGGTGTCTGAGATCCACGAGGGCAAGGAGAAGATCGAGAGCTTCCGCGAGCGCTTGATCGGCCGCTTCGCTGTGGGCGATGTGGTCAACCCCGTCACCGGCAAGGTCATCGTGCCGGAAGGCAAGATGATCGACCTGTACGATGCAAACGAGATCGAGGCTGCTGGCATCACCAAGCTGAAGATCCGCAGCCTGCTGACCTGCCGTGCAAAGACCGGTGTCTGCGCACGCTGCTACGGTTCCGATATGGCAAACGGCGAGCCGGTCCGTCTGGGCGAGTCTGTCGGCGTTATCGCCGCAGAGTCCATCGGCGAGCCTGGTACGCAGCTGACCATGCGTACCTTCCATACCGGCGGTATCGCATCTGCTGAAGATATCACGCAGGGTCTTCCCCGTGTTGAAGAGCTGTTCGAGAGCCGCCGTCCCAAGAGCATGGCCATCATGAGCGAGATCTCTGGTGTCGTTTCTCAGGACGATACCAAGAAGAATGTCGTTATCAAGGTGACCGGCAAGGACGAGAACGGTGCCGAGGTCGTAAAGAGCTACTCCATCCCGTTCACCCAGCATTCCCGCGTGATGCCGGGTGACCGTGTGGAGAAGGGCGACATCATCACCCGTGAAGGTGTTCTGTATCCGCAGGATATTCTGGCAATCAAGGGTCTGGAGGATGTCCAGAACTACCTGATCAACGAAGTTCAGAAGGTCTACCGTCTGCAGGGCGTTGAGATCAACGATAAGCATATCGAAGTCATCGTCCGTCAGATGTGCCGCAAGGTGCGCGTGACGGATTCCGGTTCTTCCAACCTGATCGGCGGTGCACTGGCAAGCCGTCTGGAAGTGGAGAACATCAACGCCGATCTGCAGCAGCGCATCGACGCTGGTGAAGAGGGCCTGAAGCTGGTCGAGTACCAGCAGGTGCTGCTGGGCATCACCAAGGCTGCTCTGGCAAACGACTCCTTCCTGTCCGCTGCATCCTTCCAGGAGACCACCCGCGTGCTGACCGAAGCTGCCATCAAGGGCAAGGTCGACCCGCTGGCCGGCCTGAAGGAGAACGTCATCATTGGTAAGCTGATCCCCGCAGGTACCGGTCTGCCGGAAGTCCGTGAGGATCTGAAGAACCGTGAGGCTGAGCGCGATGCTGAGGTCGCTGCTGAACTGGCAGCTGCTGTACAGTAAGCAAAGCTCCTTCTTCTGAAATAAAACAACGGACCGCTCTGTGGGCATCCGCCTGCAGGGCGGTTTTTATATGCCCGGAAAAGCGGAAACAGGAGAGAAAACCGTGCGTTTTGCGTCGAAAAAATGCTGAAAGAAAAAATCTGGAATAAATGCAAAAAACTTTGCAAAAACTGTTGACATCCGCCTGTAAAGCGAGTATTATATAACTGTTGCGCATCCCTCATGGGGATAGTGCGGCAAAAAAGTCGGAAAAAGTCCGATGTGCATTATTAAGAAAGGAGAAACAAAATGCCTACTTTTAACCAGCTTGTACGCAAGGGCCGTCAGGTTCTGGCTACCAAGAGCACCGCTCCCGCACTGCTGAAGAGCTACAATTCTCAGAAAAAACAGTATTCTGATCTGAACAGCCCCCAGAAGCGTGGTGTCTGCACTGCTGTTCGTACCATGACCCCCAAGAAGCCCAACTCTGCTCTGCGTAAGGTTGCTCGTGTCCGCCTCACGAATGGTATCGAGGTCACCTCTTACATTCCCGGTATCGGCCATAACCTGCAGGAGCACTCCGTCGTGCTGATCCGTGGCGGTCGTGTTAAGGACCTGCCCGGTGTGCGTTACCACATCATCCGTGGTACCCTGGATACTCAGGGTGTGGCAGGCCGTAATCAGGCCCGCTCCAAGTACGGCGCAAAGCGTCCTAAGGCCGGTGCTGCAAAGAAGTAATTGAGGACAACCGCCATAAACGGCTTTCCATTATATAAATAACAAGTCCGCTTGCAAAGCGGAGGGCAACAGTTTATGTAAAGGTCAGCTCTTTGTGACACAACGGGAGTTTTATTACTTTCGAGTACCGATGATATCATTCTGTGAAGGAGGGAAGAAAGATGCCTAGAAGAGGTAACATTGCTAAGCGCGATGTCTTAGCTGATCCTATTTACAATTCCAAGATGGTCACTCGTCTGGTCAACAGCGTTATGCTGGATGGCAAGAAGGGCGTCGCTCAGAAGATCGTTTACGAAGCTTTCTCCATGATTCAGGAGAAGACCGGCAACGATCCTCTGGAGACTTTCGAGAAGGCGATGGAGAACATCATGCCCAGCCTCGAGTGCAAGACCCGCCGCGTTGGCGGTGCTAACTACCAGGTTCCTCTGGAAGTCAGCCCGGCTCGCCGCGAGACCCTGGGTCTGCGCTGGCTGACTGCCTACAGCCGCAGCCGTGGTGAGAAGACCATGGCTCAGCGTCTGGCTGCTGAAATCATGGATGCTGCCAACAACACTGGTAACGCCGTGAAGAAGCGTGAGGATACTCACAAGATGGCAGAGGCCAACAAGGCTTTCGCTCATTTCCGTTATTGATCTGTTCTGTAGGAGGTTAATTTCATGGCTACACCCAGAGAAGTTTCTCTTCAGATGACGAGAAATATCGGCATTATGGCCCACATTGATGCTGGTAAGACTACTACTACCGAGCGTATTCTGTACTACACCGGTATCAACCACAAGATCGGCGAAGTTCATGATGGCGGCGCTACCATGGACTGGATGGTTCAGGAGCAGGAGCGTGGTATCACCATCACTTCCGCTGCTACCACCTGCTACTGGAGCCACTCTGAGACCCAGAAGGATCCGGTTGCATTCAAGAAGAACCGTCACCGCATCAACATCATCGACACCCCGGGCCACGTGGACTTCACTGTTGAGGTCCAGCGTTCTCTGCGCGTGCTGGACGGTTCTGTGACCGTTCTGGCTGCAAAGGGCGGTGTTGAGCCGCAGTCTGAGACCGTTTGGCGTCAGGCTGACGAGTACAAGGTTCCCCGTATGGTGTACGTCAACAAGATGGACACCATGGGTGCTGACTTCTTCCGCTGCATCAAGATGCTGCACGATCGTCTGCACGCAAATGGTGTGGCGATCCAGCTGCCTATCGGTCAGGAGGATACCTTCCGCGGTATCGTTGACCTGGTCGATATGAACGCTGAGGTCTACTACGACGACATGGGCAACGACATGCGTACCGAGGAGATCCCCGAGGATATGCGTGAGCAGGCTGAGGAGTATCACAACATCCTGATCGAGGCTGTTGCTGAGAACGACGAAGAGCTCATGGAAAAGTACCTCGAGGGCGAGGAGATCACCCGTGCCGAGCTGAAGGCTGCGATCCGCAAGGAGACCATCGCTAACACGCTGGTTCCCGTTGTCTGCGGTTCTTCCTACAAGAACCGTGGTGTCCAGAAGCTGCTGGATGCTATCGTTGACTATATGCCCGCTCCTACCGATGTCCCTGACATCAAGGGCGTGAATCCCGAGACTGAGGAAGAGGAGACCCGTCCGTCTTCCGACGACGCTCCCTTTGCAGCTCTGGCCTTCAAGATCGCTACCGACCCGTTCGTTGGTAAGCTGGCATACTTCCGTGTTTACTCCGGTAAGGTTGAGGCAGGTACCACTGTCTACAACTCCGTGAAGGACAACAAGGAGCGTATGGGCCGCATCCTGCAGATGCATTCTAACCACCGCAAGGATATCGACTGCTGCTACGCAGGTGATATCGCTGCTGTTGTCGGTCTGAAGAACACCACTACCGGTGACACTCTGTGTGATGAGAATCATCCCATCATTCTGGAGTCCATGAAGTTCCCCGAGCCTGTTATCCGCGTTGCCATCGAGCCCAAGACCAAGGCCGGCAACGAGAAGATGGGCATCGCGCTGGCAAAGCTGGCCGAAGAGGATCCGACCTTCAAGACCTACACTGACGAAGAGACCGGTCAGACCATCATCGCCGGTATGGGCGAGCTGCACCTGGAGATCATCGTTGACCGTCTGCTGCGTGAGTTCAAGGTTGAAGCAAACGTGGGTGCACCTCAGGTTGCTTACCGTGAGACCATCCGCAAAGAGGCCAACCAGGAGACCAAGTACGCACGTCAGTCCGGTGGTAAGGGCCAGTACGGTCATGTTAAGATCAAGATCGAGCCCAACGAGCCCGGCAAGGGTTACGAGTTCGTCAACGCCATCGTTGGCGGTGCCATCCCGAAGGAATACATCCCGGCTATCGACAACGGTATCCAGGGTGCTATGAAGTCCGGTGTTCTGGCTGGCTATCCTGTCGTTGATGTCAAGGTTACCCTGTGGGATGGTTCTTATCATGAGGTCGACTCCTCTGAAATGGCCTTCTCCATTGCTGGTTCTATGGCATTCAAGGATGCTATGCGCAAGGCTGATCCTATCATCACTGAGCCTATCATGAAGGTTGCAGTTATCGTTCCCGATGAGTATCTGGGCGATGTTATCGGCGACCTGAATGCACGCCGTGGTCAGATCCAGGGCATGGAAGCTATGGCTGGTACTCAGCGTGTCAATGCATTTGTGCCTCTGGCTCAGATGTTCGGCTACGCTACCGACCTGCGTTCCAAGACTCAGGGCCGTGGCCAGTATGTCATGGAGCCGTCTCACTACGAGCCGGTGCCTAAGAACATTGCTGACCAGATCATTGCTGGCCGCACCAAGGCTTGATCGCCTTAAATTTAAAGTGAATTTTGCCGGGGTAGTGTAACCTCGGCAAAATTTCCTGTAAAAGCACTTGATTTTACAGGGCAAATTTAGTAGAATAGCCTTGCAATGCAATGTCTGCATCTTGCAGGGTTGTTGTAACCAAATATCAAAACCTAAATTAAGGGAGGATATTCCAATGGCTGAAAAGGCAAAGTTCGACCGTTCTAAGCCGCATGTGAACATCGGCACCATCGGTCACGTTGACCACGGCAAGACCACTCTGACCGCCGCTATCACCAAGTTCCTGGCTCTGAAGGGCGACGCAGACTTCATGGATTATGCCAACATCGATAAGGCTCCTGAGGAGCGTGCTCGTGGTATCACGATCAACTCCGCTCACGTTGAGTATCAGACCGACGCTCGTCACTACGCTCACGTTGACTGCCCGGGCCATGCTGACTACGTTAAGAACATGATCACTGGTGCTGCTCAGATGGACGGCGCTATTCTGGTCGTTGCTGCTACCGATGGTCCCATGCCCCAGACCCGTGAGCACATCCTGCTGGCTCGTCAGGTCGGCGTGCCCTATATCGTCGTGTTCATGAACAAGTGCGATATGGTCGACGACGAAGAGCTGCTGGATCTGGTCGAGATGGAGATCCGTGAGCTGCTGAGCGAGTACGACTTCCCGGGCGACGATACCCCGATCATTCGTGGTTCCGCTCTGAAGGCTCTGGAGTCTACCTCCACTGATCCCAATGCTCCCGAGTATGCTTGCATCAAGGAGCTGATGGACGCTGTTGACAGCTATATCCCCAACCCCGATCGTGAGGAAGACAAGCCCTTCCTGATGCCCATCGAGGATGTCATGACCATTTCTGGCCGTGGTACCGTTGCAACCGGTCGTGTTGAGCGTGGTGTTGCTAAGGTTGGCGATGCTATGGAGATCGTCGGCATCAAGCCCGATCGTCTGAGCACCACCATCACCGGTCTGGAGATGTTCCGTAAGTCTCTGGACTTCGCTGAGGCTGGCGATAACATCGGCGCTCTGCTGCGTGGTGTTGATCGTACCCAGATCGAGCGTGGTCAGGTTCTGGCTAAGCCCGGTTCCGTGCACCCCCACAAGACCTTCGAGTCTCAGGTGTACGTTCTGACCAAGGACGAAGGCGGCCGTCACACCCCGTTCTTCTCCAACTATCGTCCTCAGTTCTACTTCCGCACCACCGACGTGACCGGTATCATCACTCTGCCCGAAGGCACTGAGATGTGCATGCCCGGCGATAACGTCATGATGCACGTTGAGCTGCTGACCCCTGTTGCTATGGAAGAGGGCCTGCGTTTCGCTATCCGTGAGGGTGGCCGTACCGTTGGTTCTGGCGTTGTTGGCAAGATTATTGAGTGATTTTGACCCTTCGCGCCTTTCCTAAGGCTAAAGGTTAAACTTACGAGAGACCTTCCCATTCCGGAGAGTGGGAAGGTCTCTTTTTGTTTTAGATCCTCTGTCTGTAAGGGCAGGGGATTTTTTGCGGCATGTCACAACTCTTTGTTTACAAAACAAGGTTGTTCTGGTATACTAAAAAAGGAAATACTGGAAAAGTCCTATCGGCTGGTGCTGAGAGGATTCAGCAAAAAGAAACAGCGTGAACTTCTGGAAGAGGTGAAGGGCAATGCTGTTTGATTATAAGAAAGAGTACAGGGAATTTTATCTCCCGCCGAAAAAACCGCATCTGATTACGATACCTCGTATGAATTTTGTGGCAGTGCACGGCAAGGGCGACCCGAATGCTCCGGGTGGAGCCTATCAGGAGGCTATGGGAGTGCTGTACGGCATTGCTTTCACCATCAAAATGAGCTATAAGGGCAGCCACAAGATGGACGGCTATTTTGAATATGTGGTTCCACCGTTGGAGGGCTTGTGGCATCAGAAGGGCGTGGATGGCGTTGACTATGCGCATAAAGAATTATTTGAGTGGACATCTATGATCCGCCTGCCGGAATTCGTGACGTCGGAAGCGTTTGATTGGGCCGTACAGGAAGCAACGGCAAAAAAGAAAAAGGATTTTTCCAAGGCGGAATTCCTGACCTATGACGAGGGACTTTGCGTTCAGTGCCTGCATATCGGCCCTTATGATGAAGAACCGAAAACGCTGGCGCAGATGGATGCCTTTGCCGTAGAGCAGGGGTATAGGCTTGATTTTTCAGAGACACGCTTCCACCACGAGATTTATCTGAGTGATTCTCGCCGCGCTGCACCGGGAACACTGAAAACAGTTCTGCGGCATCCCATACGTGAAAAATAAAAACGGGAAAATTCACAAATGATGTCGCTTTTATTTGGCAGATGTGATATACTGATTCTATCTGTAGAAACACATTGAATGGATAAGGGAGGAGAGAACTTCATGCAGCATGAAACTGTCATCGTGCTGGACTTTGGCGGCCAGTACAATCAGCTGATCGCGCGCCGCGTCCGCGAGAACAATGTCTACTGTGAAATCTATTCCTATAAAACCGATCTGTCGGTTATCAAGGCAAAGAACCCCAAGGGTATCATCTTTACCGGTGGCCCCAACAGTGTTTATCTGGAGGATTCTCCCACGATCGACCCGGAGATCTTTACCTGGGGTGTGCCTGTGCTGGGCATCTGCTATGGCAGCCAGCTGATGATGCATCTTCTGGGCGGCCATGTCTGCCGCGCACCGGAGCGCGAGTACGGCAAGACTGAGGTGTTCGTGGACACGAACAGCAAGATGTTCACCGATGTGCAGCCCTCCACCATCTGCTGGATGAGCCATAACGACTACATTGAGCAGGCAGCGCCCGGCTTTAAAATCACTGCTCACACGGTCAACTGCCCGGTAGCTGCGGCAGAGAACGCTGAGAAGGGCCTGTATGCGGTCCAGTTCCACCCGGAAGTGCTGCACACTGCGGAAGGCAAGAAGATGCTGCGCAACTTCGTGTACAACGTCTGCGGCTGCACCGGCGACTGGAAGATGGACTCCTTTGTGGAAAACAACGTCAAGGCCCTGCGTGAGCGCATCGGCGATGGCAAGGTGCTGTGCGCCTTGTCCGGCGGCGTGGATTCCTCCGTTCTGGCAGCTATGCTGGCTAAGGCCATCGGCAAGCAGCTGACCTGCGTGTTCGTGGATCACGGTCTGCTGCGTAAGAACGAGAAGGAAGAGGTCTGTGCAGTCTTTGGTCCGGGCAATGCCAATGGCTTTGATATCAACTTTATCTGTGTGGATGCCCGCGACCGCTACTTTGCAAAGCTGGCTGGTGTCACCGAGCCGGAGCGCAAGCGCAAGATCATCGGCGAAGAGTTCATCCGTGTGTTCGAAGAGCAGGCCAAGAAGATCGGCAAGGTGGATTTCCTGGCACAGGGTACCATTTACCCGGATGTCGTTGAGAGCGGTCTGGGCGGTGAGTCCACTGTTATCAAGAGCCACCACAACGTCGGCGGTCTGCCCGACACTGTGGACTTCAAGGAGTTGGTGGAGCCGCTGCGCAACCTGTTCAAAGACGAGGTGCGTCAGGCTGGCCGTGAGCTGGGCCTGCCCGAATATCTGGTCAGCCGTCAGCCGTTCCCCGGCCCGGGTCTTGGCATCCGCATCATCGGTGAGGTGACCCCGGAGAAGGTGGCAATCGTGCAGGATGCCGACGCGATCTGGCGTGAGGAGATCGCAAAGGCGGGTCTGGATAAGGAGATCAGCCAGTACTATGCAGCCTTGACCAACATGCACAGTGTGGGCGTCATGGGCGACGAGCGCACCTATGATTACGCTGTGGCCCTGCGTGCTGTGACCACCACCGACTTCATGACTGCAGAGAGCTATAATATGCCTTGGGATGTTCTGGGCACTGTCACCAGCCGCATCGTCAATGAGGTCAAGCATGTGAACCGCGTGTTCTATGATTGCACCGGTAAGCCGCCGGCAACCATTGAGCTCGAATAATCTACAAACCCTGAAAAGTATTGATGCACTGCAATATTTTGAGAGGCAAAAGGCTCTGTGATACTGCTTTGATACTATCAGGCGATTATTCATAAAGAGAGACATGAGAATGCCCTCTGAGAAACGGTAAGTTTTTCAGAGGGCATTTTTGTGTCTTTTATTCTTTACGCCACTTTTTCTTCGGCTCGTACCGGCCGCAGCCGTCGGCGGTCTGAGGCCAGTTGAGCTTCCATTCCAGATACTCTTCCTTGTTGATCTCACCCTCCCGGAGCTGCTTCTTACGGAGCTGCCACTCCTTTAAGAACTCATCCAGCAGGCGATAGCGGAAACTGACTGCCATGTGCTTTTCAGGGAAATCCGGGTCGGTGGTGTCTGTGACCTCATAGAGCCGGGTGCCGGGGTAGTGCTCGTCCAGCTCGAACAGGGTGTACATCACATCCTCTGCGGCGTACAGGGTCGGCTCATAGAGGGAACGGTAGTTCACGTCCAGTACCTCCGCAATCTTGCGGAGCAACTCTTCCTTGGGCGTACGGGTGTTGCTTTCGTATTGTGCGATGCGGATGTCTGCGCTTTTCTCCTCAAACCCGATGGCAATGCCCAGTTCTTTCTGGGTCATACCTCGGAGGTTGCGGGCACGTTTGATGCGGTCACCGACTGCCATGCGATTGCCTCCTGACTTAAACATATTTGTTGAACCCAGTATAGCATAGAAAAACAGGAGGTGCAATAGAAAATAAACAAAAAAGCTTAAGATTTTACCTGAAAACCTCTTGACTTAACGGAATGTGTTTAGTATAATGAGGGCACAAAAAGATAAGCAAAAATGCTTAGTAAAATTGAATGACCGCCAAACTGACCCAAACCGCCAAGACCTTCCGAAAGGAAGCGAGCGCTCCGTAAGGGAACGGCACAGCACCGCAAAGGGGATATGCCTGCCGGAAGTCAGCGAGGATGAAGCGGCACCGAAATGAAACCGACAAGGAAAGGACAAAAAATGGCAAACAGCATTTTTATCAAGGCAGACGAGCTGGCAAAGGAACTGGACATCTCGCAGGGGCTAGCATATAAGATGATCGCCCAGTGGAACGAGGAACTGAAAGCCAAGGGCTACACGACCGTAGGAGGCCGGGTAAGCAGGAGGTACTATCAGGAGAAAATCTACGGGGCAGGGGAGGAGTGATAGGATGCCAGCCTACAAGGACAGCAAACAGGGCAAATGGTACACTTCCTTCTACTTCGAGAACTGGCAAGGCGTGAAGCAGAAGAAGCTGAAACGGGGGTTTGCCACCAAGAAGGACGCTTTGGCGTGGGAGCGGGAGTTCCTTCTTCAGCAGGCTGCAGACCTGACCATGACATTTGAAGGGTTCGTGGAAATTTATATCACGGACAAGAAAAAGCGACTCCGGGAAAACACCTGGTCTACCAAAGAGCACATCATCCGAACGAAAATCTTACCGTATTTCAAAGAAAAGCGGCTCAGTGAGATAAAGCCACGGGATGTAATCGCGTGGCAGAACGAGATGCTGAACTACCGGGACAAAAACGGCAAGGCCTACTCGCCGACCTACCTCAAGACGCTCCATGGACAGCTCAGTGCCATTCTGAACCACGCCGTCCGGTTCTATGGGCTGAAATCAAATGCAGCAGCCACAGCCGGGTGCATGGGGTCAGAAAAGCACAAGGAGATGCTCTTCTGGACGAAGGAGGAGTACCTCAAGTTCGCAGAGGTCATGATAGACAAGCCGCAATCCTACTACGCCTTTGAAGTCCTCTACTGGTGTGGCATCCGGGAGGGCGAATTGCTGGCTCTGACCCCGGCAGACTTCGACTTGGACAAGGGGCTGCTCTCCATCACCAAATCCTATCAAAGGCTGAAAGGCCGGGATGTGATCACCGACCCCAAAACGCCTAAGAGCGTCCGGGTCATCCAGATGCCACAGTTTCTGACGGACGAGATCAGAGACTATCTGAAATCCCTCTACAAAGTCCAGCCAGACCAGCGGATCTTTGAGGTGACCAAGAGCTACCTGCACCACGAGATGGACAGGGGAGCCAAGGAGGCCAGGGTGAAGCGGATACGAATCCACGACCTACGGCACTCCCATGTGTCGCTGCTGATTGAAATGGGCTTCTCGGCTTTGGCAATCGCTGACCGGGTAGGGCATGAGAGTGTGGACATCACCTATAAGTACGCCCACCTCTTCCCCTCAAAGCAGCAGGAGATGGCGCAGAAGCTGGACATGGAGCGAAGGGAGGGATGAAGATGGAACGAGTACTCGACCAGCAAGGCCGCTGGCGGAACAAGGTGGTGGCCTTCCGAATGTCCCCGGAAGAGGACGAGGTTCTGGAAGCCAAAGTAAAGCTCTCCGGGTTGACCAAACAGGAGTATATCATCCGCCGCCTGACTGACCGGGAGATCACCGTGGTAGGCAACCCAAGGGTCTACAAAGCCCTACGAGGCCAGATGGAGCTGATCTATCAGGAATTGCAGCGGCTGGCCGTGGATGAAGAAGTCCCGCCGGACTTGCTGGAGACCCTGCAAATGGTGGCTCTGACGTTGAACGGACTTAAGGAGGAATGCGAATGACTGACAATAGAAAAACGACCGTACCGGGTGTATCTGTTGGCGCAGATGCGGTACAGTCGTCCTCAAAAATCAACACCAATATTATAACAAATTCGGACAAGCAAATCAATCTGCAAGCCGCGAAAAAGTCAAACAATTTCGGGCTGAACACGGTATCAATGACCGAGCTGTACGACACAGTGTATCCACCTCGGAAACCCATCGTGAACGACCTGCTGTACAGTGGCACCTACCTCTTCGTAGGTGCGCCCAAGGTGGGCAAGTCCTTCTTCATGGGGCAGCTCGCCTACCATGTGGCGATGGGGCTTCCGTTGTGGGAGTACGAGGTGCATCAAGGCACCGTCCTCTATCTGGCGTTGGAGGATGATTACGCCCGGTTGCAGCGGCGACTCTCCCGGATGTTCGGGGTAGAGGAGACCAGCAATCTCTACTTCGCCACGCAAGCTAAGTCCGTGAGCGAGGGACTTGACCAGCAGTTGGAAGGATTCATCCGGGAGCACCCGGATGTACGGCTCATCATCATCGACACCCTGCAGAAGGTGCGGGAAATCGGCGGGGACCGATACAGCTATGCCAGCGACTACGAGATCGTGACCAGGCTGAAAACCTTCAGTGACAAGTATGGCATCTGCCTGCTGGTGGTTCACCATACCCGGAAAATGGAAGCCGAGGATAGCTTCGATATGATCTCTGGCACCAATGGCCTGCTGGGTGCAGCGGATGGAGCATTCATCATGCAGAAGAAGCGGCGCACGGACAACACCGCCCTGCTGGACATCGTGGGGCGTGACCAGCCGGATCAGGAGTTGACGTTGGAGTTCAACCGGGAACGCTGCGTGTGGGAGTTCCAAGGAGCCGAAACGGAACTCTGGAAGCTGCCGCCCGACCCGCTTCTGGAAGCAGTGGCAAAGGTGCTCACCCCGGAACAGCCGGAGTGGAGTGGTACGCCCACGGAGCTGCTGGAACGTCTGCCGGGTGTGAGCACACAGGCAAACATCCTGACCCGGAAGCTGAACGTGAGTGCCGACAGGCTCTACAACGACTATGGGATTCGGTACGAAAGCAGGCGCACCCATGAGGGCAGGGTGGTCAAATTAACGCTGGAAAATTCTGGGGCGTGACGATTCGTGACGGTTGTGACGGTATTTTTGCTACTATGTAAAATATCGTCACAATCGACACAACCGACACGGGATAGTGATAATGATGAAAAACGTGCAAATTTCACAGGAACTTTTCGTTGCCTTGCTGCATTATCATTTGAGCGGCGAAAATGAGTACGAAGAGATTATTGAACAGGGTTTGGAGCAAAAATTGGATGCAATGCTGCGGCATGAACTGTATGCCCAGTATAAGACGGCACCTACCGAGGAACAGAGGGAACAGGCCAGACGTGAGTATCTGGACAGGCGTGGAGTGCCAGAGAGCTTCCGCTGGTGATTCCCTCTATTTGCGAAGGACAGGAGCGTGACACGCTCCTGTGAACAGCCAATAAGCAGGAAGGTGGTGTTGGTCGGGGCAGCAAGTCAGGGCGCAGCGAAACCCCGTCCGCAGACGGATAGCCCCCGGCAGGGCGCAAAGGCATCTTTTGATGGACGGAACGTCTGTCAAAAGTGCTTTTGCGTTACTTTCGGCGAAAGTAACAAAGCCTGATGCAGTGTCCGGCACTAGTACCTTCTCCCAGAGAAAGGATGTGCGATTGAAAAGAACTATTTCCGCAATGCGGGGTCCCGGCTCCCTCAACCATAACCGGAGAAGTTTCACCGCTGAAAACGTAGATCCGGAGCGTAGCAGCCTGAATGTCGTGTACCGGGATGAGCCGATTCAGAAGGTGTACCACGAACTTTTTGACGAGGCAGTGAACCGCTACAACGCCAAGCAGAAGCGCAAGGACCGCTGTATCAACGACTACTATGAGCATCTGCGGACAGGCAAGCAGGAAAAACTCTTCCATGAGCTGATCGTCCAGATTGGCAACAAAGATGATATGGGTGTCCTGACCGAGAATGGCGCACTGGCAAAGGAACTGCTGGACGAGTATATGCAGGGCTTCCAAGAACGTAACCCGACACTGCGGGTGTTCGGAGCATTCCTCCACATGGACGAAGCCACGCCCCATCTGCACATCGATTTCGTGCCGTATGTGTCCGGCTGGAAGGGCAAAGGACTGGACACCAAGGTTTCCCTGAAGCAGGCTCTGAAGGCCTTGGGCTTTGCAGGCGGCTCCAAGCGGGAATCCGAGCTGAACCAGTGGATCAACGCCGAGAAAGAACGGCTTGCTGCCGTGATGGAGCGGCACGGCATCGAGTGGGAACAGAAAGGCACCCACGAAGAGCACCTGTCTGTGCTGGACTTCAAAAAGCAGGAGCGCAGTAAAGAGGTGGCGGCTCTGGAAGCTGCCAAGCAGGAGTGCCAGACCGACCTGACCGAGATGCAGGAACAGCTGGAAACAGCGCAGACAGCCGTAGAAGCCGCTGAACAGCGGGTACAGAAAGCAGAGCTGACCTACCAGAAGCAGAGCCAGAAGCTGAACAAGCTGGCTCCCATTATGGAAGGTTTGGAAAACCTGTCAGCGCAATACTCCCAGCGGCCAGAAGAATGGGTGCCAGAAGCAGCCACGTTTGAGACCGCCAAGAGCTATCGGGAGAAGAAGGCCATGCCGCTGATCCAGAAGCTGGTGAAGGTACTCTTTGCCCTCCATCGGAAGTACTGGGAGGTCAAGGATGAGCGGGATAAGTATCTGCACTTCTATCAGGACGAGAAGAAAGCTACCCATCATCTAAGCCAGCGGCTGAAAGAGGTAGAGGCTGAAAACTCTCAGCTCTATGCGATGAAACGTGATTTCAGGCGAGTATGGAACTATTTTGGTGCCGAAAAGATGCAGCAGGTCATTGGGCTTATGAGGGAGCAGGAGCGGACCACAGATAGGAGCCAAAAGAAGAACGGGCAGAACAGCGTAGAGCTGTAAGCATAGCAGACCCCCGTCAGCGAATGTTGGCGGGGGCTGTATATATAGGACGTACGGGGCAACTTTTCGGAAATTCCGAAGAGTTCAGGGCAGTTGTTAAGTGTTGCTTAATAACTCAGACGGCGGGGCAACTATCCGGGATTTCCGGATAGTCCGAGTTTGGTGATGGGAATCATTAAGAAAAACTTAATGGTTGGAGCTTTTGAACAGGAAAGATTGAAAGAAAAAAGCATATTTGGTATAATCAGAAAAAATGATGGGAGATGGACTGCGGCGTGAAAATTGAAGAAGGTCGAATTATAAATGACTTTATCGAACCGAATAAGTGCCAATATGCAATTCCTGTTTACCAACGCAACTATGAATGGTCAGCTGAACAGTGTAGGAAACTGTTTGTCGATGTAGTAACTGCGCATAAAAGAGATCGTAGACATTTTTGCGGATCGGTTGTATATGCGCCTTTGAAGAGCGAAAAGAAAATCAACTACTATGTTGTTATTGATGGTCAGCAGCGACTGACAACAATTTATATTCTGATAAAAGCACTGATAGATAAAGCTGTTACAGATGAGGAAAAGAAATCGTTGGCGGAAGTTCTATTCAATGTTGACAAATTCAAAAGATACAATATTGATGATTCTAGCAAACTAAAGCTAAAGCCAATAAAAAGCGATAATAATCAACTCATGCTGTTGATGGAAGATCATGCTGAACAGATGGATAGGACGAGTGGCATTTATCGGAACTATGAGCTGTTTTGCGATTTGATTCAGGAATTTTTAAATGATAACCCGGACATGGGGGTTGGCAATATCTACGATGGTCTTGAACATTTGACCTGCGCAGAGATTAAGCTGGATGATGATGACGATAATGCACAGGAAATTTTTGAACGAATCAATTCTACAGGCGTTCCGCTAAGTTTGTCGGATAAAATCCGAAACTTTGTTTTGATGACAGATACAGACCAAGATCGTTTATATGAGGATTACTGGCTTAAAGCAGAGCAGATGCTGTCCAAAGATCAGTTGGAGGGATTCTTCCTTGACTATCTGAATTTCAAAATGGATGGATTTGCTAAGGAGAGTACGGCCTACGATGAGTTTAAGGCTCTCTATGCACGTGGGCAGTATACCAATGAATCTATGCTGGAAGAGATTTACCACTATGTCCAGCAATATCATGCTTTCTATTATGGCGATGAAAAACGGTTCAGCAGTACAGTAAACCATTTGCTGAGAAGTTTGCAGACCCTGAAACAGACTACGGTGTATCTGTTCCTGTTCAGTGTGTTTGATGACTTCGATGCTGGTGTAATCGATGATGAAACACTCTGCAAAGTTCTTCGGTTGCTCCTGAATTACAGTATCCGCCGCTTGATTTGCGAAGTAGGTTCAAACTCGCTGCGTGGCTTGTATAAGACCCTTTACGGACGGGTGTTCAATCGCCCGGAAAATAAGAACAACTACTATGATTCCATCGTGTCTTTCCTACTTCAGCTGACATCTAAGGATGTGATGCCCAGCGATGCAGAGTTCGTGGCAGCACTGAAAGAACGTAATCTTTATCGGAAGAACGCGCTGTGTAAGTATTTGCTTGTGGCAATCGAAAATCAGGGTAAAGAGCAAATCAAGACAGATGCTTTGACCATCGAGCATATCATGCCGCAGAACAAGAATCTATCGACTGCATGGCAGAGAATGCTCGGTACGGATTGGAAGTTAGTGCGAGAACGATATCTGCATACATTGGGTAATTTAACGCTGACAGGTTATAACAGTGAACTAGGTGATCTGCCGTTTGCAGAGAAACTTGATAAGCTTGCAGAGGAAAATACTCATGTTACCGTCCTTTATAGTGATGTAAAGAACAAAACAGAGTGGAATGCACAGACAATGGAATCTCGTGCAGAGCGTCTATCTGAAGAGGTTTTAAAACTCTTTCCCATTGAGTTGCCAACAACAAAGGTTGATTTTTCTGATCCGCGCTATCGGCTGTACACGGTGTCTGACCCACATAATGCGACCTATAAGTTCGTCAACTACTATGAGCTTCTAGGTGAAAGGGTCAGTGCTGATAGTTTTGCCTTTATGGTTCGTTCGGTGGCTGGTAAGCTGTACGACTTAAACAGTAGCATTATTGATCGTATGGCGCGAAATTTGGAAGTGTTTCCAGCGTGGCAAAATCCGGTATTTGCTTACGATAAGGACGCCATCCGGAATGCAGTAAAGCTGAAAAATGACAGCGATATTTACATCAGCACGGGATATTCTGCGTATGACTGCATCTGTTTTATCAAGGCACTTTTGAAGAAGTATGACCTTGATTTGGAAGAAGACTTTGTTTACAGTGCTCGGCCAAATAGCACAGCATTGGCTGGAATAAATTGGAAAAATATTGCACAGGAGTGGTGCGAAGAACGGGACAAGAGAGGTGAAATTGTATTTGATATAAAGAATTGCGAAGGCAGATATGTCCGTTTTACAACCCCATTCTTGAATAGCGTGATACCGACAAATGAAGACATACTAAGTCCATGGAAGACAAACAATTACTATTTCTATGAAATTACGAGCGATAAAAATGAGTTGTATGTGCAACTTTATTTTTACTGTAAGGGCATTACCGGCGAAATGCGAACGGCATTCCAGAAGTTGGCTAATCTAACCGATGGAGGAAAGTTGACACAGGGATACAGACTATTCTTCAAATCATCTGTATTTACTCAGGCAGAGAATAGTACGAAGTCGGAAATCAAGAATCACTTATATCGATGCTTAGAAGAAGTGCGTGCGTTTGAAATGACGATTCAAGATAAATGGGACTCCTAAAAGACAGTTGCTTCCTAAACGTAAATACGTTATAATACTCACAGAGATCCCACGGGTTGCGTGATACTATCCTGATACTAAAAAATCAGCAAGCCACATCTACCACGGCAATCTCATGAAAAAGGGAACATTCAAGAATAGCGTTACTAAATAAATTTGTTTAGTAAGAATCCGAACTTACCGAGCTCGAGTAAGCTTTCTTGATAAAACTGGATCAGGTAAACTTGTAAGCCCCCTGCCGGTGATGAACTGGCAGGGGGCTTTTTATGTGTGTACGGGTAGTTTAACAGGATACTTGATCTTTGCCGCGATCACGACGCATCCAGCAATTCGTCCGGGTCCTCGATGGCTTCTTCGATGGTCTCTTCCTCAGGAGTGGGTTCATCGACATCGGACGGAGCGAACAGGTCGCGGATGAAGTCGCGCAGGAGGACGAGGCTGTTGTCAAGGTCGGCATCCTCGCTCAGCAGCTGCTGGATCATATCCGGCTTATCGGTGATCAGGTCGTCCACGCCGATGCTCAGCAGTTCGCTGGCATCCTCTTCGCGGTTGACGGTCCATGCGGAGATCGTCTTGCTGCGCTTATGGATCTGCTGCACCATACCGGAGGTGATAAAGGTGGACTGTACGCTGAAGAAATCTGCGGCAGGCAGATCGTAATAACTGCCCACGCCCAGTGCAAGGATATAGCCGGTCCGGATCTCCGGTGCCAGCTCCTTGACCTTGCAGAGGGTTTCATAACTCTGCGAGGTGATGGTGCAGTCCTGCGCAAAGCCTTTTTCGCGGATGATGCGGATGGTTTCCGCTTCCAGCTCCGGGGTGGCGGCATTGGGCTTGATCTCAATGTTCAGCTGGATCTTACCTTTGCACAGGTCCAGCACTTCTTCCAGTGTGGGAACTTTGACACCAGTGTACTTCTGGCCGAACCAGCGCCCGGCATCCAGCTTGCGAACCTCGTTATAGGTCAGGTCGTAGATGTTCTCGTTGCGGCCGGTGCAGCGGCGCAGGCTGGTATCGTGGGTCACCATGACCACGCCGTCCCTGGTCATCTGCACATCCAGCTCGGCCCACTCGCAGCCCTGATCGATGGCCAGCTGGAAAGCGGGCAGGGTGTTTTCCGGTGCGGCAGCGGAGTAGCCGCGGTGCGCGGTGACTACCGGCGCAACGCCGCCCAGCATGGAAAGCAGCTCGTCGTCTCTGGGCAGGGCAAGGTAACAGAATGCCAGCGCAAAGGTGAGCAGAGTAGCACCCGCAACCGATGCACCCAGAAGCAGCCTGCCGGTGGAACGGTGATGCTTTCCGCTCTGGACCGGCTCCGGCTCAGAGGGGAGCTGCTCCCGCAGGCGGCAGTGCAGTATGGCGAGGATCGTGCACTGCGCCATGGTGATGGCGCAGTCGATCAGGAACTGGAAGAAAGGCATCTCAATGGCCAGCGCCGCGCGGGACAGTGCAAACATGGCCTGTGTGCTCTGTAGCCCGACCGCGATGATGATGCCGTACAGCGGCACGGCAACCGCTGCCGTCAGCAGCAGGGAACGCAGGACGACCGAGAGGTTCCAGCGCAGCAGCAAAAGAAAAGCACGGAAGACGCGCCTGCGGATGCAGCAAAAGCTTTCCTTTACCGACTGCCACAGGCTTTTGCGCTCCAGCACGAACAGCGGCAGCACCAGCACCCAGCTGACACAGAGGAACAGCAGGGCGGCACCGGCAGCCAGATAGAGCAGGTAATACCGGCTGTTTGCCCGGATGACACCCATGATGTATTCCGGCACGGCAAGCTGCGTGATATAGTTATAGGCGAGGAAAAAATTGGTGAACGGGATCAGCACGGCACTGTAGATCAGAACGAGCCAGTTCTGCGGCAGGAATGCGTGGCGGATATCCGCAAGAGAGGTGCGCAGCAGGGCAGGTAGGCAGATCGTTTCGCCCTTGCGGGCAAGATCCAGCCCATGCAGCAGGACGGAAAACTCATACAGCGCCCAGAACGCGGTCAGGATGGCAATGAGCGTGATGCACAGGATGATCGCGGGGGAGGAAAAGATATCGGAAGCGTTGTTGTTGCTCAGGTAGTGCATGGGTGCGAACCGCAGCGTGAGCGACCAGAGCTGCTGCATCAGGGGGACGAACAGCAGGTTCGTTGCAGCCTTATACAGGACGATGACCGCGAGCAGGGGGATCTCGGCGCGGCGGATGATAGCCCGGGCGGAGTGCTTCATGGAGTTGTAGGTTTCGTTGGAGGCGCGGAGTGAAGTGAGCAGATCTTTCAATTTGACATGGCCTTCCTTTTATATTCTGCAAAATGACCCGCCCCGAAGCTTCTCGGCGGGCTGTTCTGCGAAAAAAATTTACATATTAAATATAGTGTAACATAACTTCTTATAAAATAAAATGCAGCAGGGGAAGACAGAATCCACAAAATTGAAAGAGAATTTTTGGCAGCTGAGTGTGCGGTGCAAAATGCCCGCAAAAAGGCGGGAAAGCGGAGAAACGATGAATCGTTAAAAAATTGTAGAACTTTGCGCGACAGATGTTGATTCGCATGGACTTTTATAGAATCTCTTGCATTTTTATGGAAAATTCAGTATAATAAAACTAATTTTGAAAGCTCACACAGACAACCAGGAGGTCTTACCATGGCTTCAAAGATCAATAAGGGAGAAATCCTCGCCAAGTTTTTTGATGACGGGGAATACACTGCACTGTTTGCTGACGGTGCAGTGAGCGCTGCCTGCGGCTATGCGGCAGGTCAGCAGGCTTACGCTGTTTACCAGAACGGCGAAGCTGTTACCGTAAAGGATGTTGAAAAGAACATCAAGGTTCTGGAGATGGCAGCTCAGACTGGCTGCCCGGTCGTCACCTTCTACAACTCCGTCGGCGCAAAGCTGGCTGAGGGTCTGGACGTGCTGACCGCCAGCGCAAAGCTGAATGCGCAGATCGCAAAGGTTTCCGGCGTGATCCCGCAGGTGGCTGTTGTTCTGGGTGTCTGCGGCGGCACCAGCGCACTGAGCGCTGCCAATGCAGATGTCTGCATCATGGCTGAGGGCGCAGAGCTGTTCTTCACCGCTCCGTTCACCTCTGCTGCCAAGGGCGACAAGGTGGCCGATGCCGGCACCGCAGCCGCCGCTGCAAAGGCTGGCGTGGCTGCCATTGTGGCACCCACTGCTGAGGAAGCTGCCGAGAAGGCTGCTCACATCGTGGGCCTGCTGCCGGCCAACAACCTGACCGGCCCTGCGATCTTTGAGTTCGAGCAGCCCACTGCTGCTCTGACTGCCGGTGCAGAGCCTGCAAAGGCTGCTGCTGCCGTGGTCGATAAGGACAGCGCTGTGGAGCTGTATGCAGGCTTTGGCAAGTCTGTTTACACTGCATTTGCCACCGTGGGCGGCAACGCCGTGGGCGTTGTGGCCACCGGCAAGACCCTGTGCCACAACTGCGTGGCCAAGGCTTCCCGCTTTGTGCGTCTGTGCGATGCCTTCAGCGTGCCGGTGATCACCATTGTGGATACCGAGGGCTTTGTGCCCAGCGCGACCGATGACATTGCAGGCGGCATCCGTGAGGCTGCCCGTCTGGCTGCTACCTATGCCGACGCTACCACCGCAAAGGTGGCTGTGCTGGCTGGCAAGGCCGTCGGCCCTGTTTACACCGCTCTGGCTGCTGCCGATCTGCGCATTGCCGTGGCTGGCTGCACCGTCAGCGCACTGGAACCCAGCGCAGCGGTCAGCGTCCTGTACAAGGAAGAGATCGATGCTTCCGACAACATCATTGCAGCCACCAACGCAAAGGCTGCTGCTTACACCGCCGAGGTGTGCAGCGCAGCAAATGCAGTTGCCTGCGGCGCTGCTGACCTGACCTGCGATGCAGCCAATGTGCGTGCAAGCGTTGTTGCCGCACTGGAACTGCTGAGCACCAAGCGTGCTGCCCGCCTGCCCAAGAAGCACGGCAACATGGCTCTGTAATCGTCTGTATAAATCTTTTTGATACGATTTTGATTTGGAGGATCCTTCCATGAAGTACTACAATATTACCGTCAATGGCGTTGCTTACAGCGTCTCCGTGGAGGAGACTGCCGCTGGTGCTGCTCCGGTTGCTGCTGCAGCTCCTGCCGCACCCGCTGCTCCTAAGGCTGCTCCGGCTCCCGCTGCTGCTCCCAAGGCTGCTGCAGGCGCTGCTGGTGCCGTTGCCGTCAAGGCTCCCATGCCCGGCAACATTCTGGATGTCAAGGTCAAGGCCGGTGCATCCGTGAAGGCTGGCGACGTGCTGGTGATCCTGGAGGCCATGAAGATGGAGAACGAGATCGTTGCTCCGCAGGATGGCACTGTGGCTTCCATCAACGTCAACAAGGGCGACACCGTCAACTCCGGTGACGTTCTGGTTTCCATGAACTAAGGGAGAGGTGACAATCATGGCCAAAAAGCCGATCAAGGTTACTGAGGTCGTCCTGCGCGATGCCCACCAGTCTCTGCTGGCCACCCGCATGACCATGGATGAGATGCGTCCCATCCTGCCGGAAATGGATAAGATCAACTACTTCTCCGTGGAGTGCTGGGGCGGCGCTACGTTCGACAGCTGCATCCGCTTTCTGGACGAAGACCCGTGGGAGCGCCTGCGCATCCTGCGCAAGGAGCTGCCCCACCAGAAGCTGCAGATGCTGTTCCGCGGCCAGAACATGCTGGGCTACCGCCCCTACGCAGACGATGCCGTTGAGTACTTTGTGCAGAAGTCTGTTGCAAACGGCATCGACGTGATCCGTATTTTCGATGCACTGAACGATCCGCGCAACCTGCAGACCGCCATCAAGGCAGCCAACAAGGAAGGCGCTCATGTGCAGGGCTGCATCAGCTACACCCTCAGCCCCGTGCACAACAACGAGTACTTTGCAGCCTACGCCAAGACCCTGGAGGAGATGGGCGCAAACTCCATCTGCATCAAGGATATGGCCGGTCTGCTGACCCCCTATACCTGCTACGATCTGGTGAAGAAGCTGAAGGAGACCGTTAGCATCCCTGTTGACATCCACAGCCACTACACCGCAGGTCTGGCTTCCATGTCCATCCTGAAGGGCATCGAGGCAGGTGCCGACATCATCGATACCGCCATGAGCCCCCTGAGCCTGGGCACCAGCCACATGCCCACCGAGAGTCTGGTCGCTGCCCTGCAGGGCACCGATTACGACACCGGTCTGGATCTGAAGCAGCTGAACGTTGTGCGCGCATACTTTGCAAAGCTGCGCGAGAAGTACATTGCCAACGGCCAGATCAGCCCGAAGAGCCTCGGCGTGGATGCAAACACCCTGCTGTATCAGGTGCCGGGCGGCATGTTCTCCAACATGCTCAAACAGCTGAAGGATGCCGGCAAGGAAGATAAGCTGGACGAAGTGCTGGCAGAGATCCCCCGTGTCCGCGAGGATGCAGGCTATCCGCCGCTGGTCACCCCCACCAGCCAGATCGTTGGTACGCAGGCTGTGTTCAACGTGATCCTGGGCGAGCGCTACAAGATGGTCACCAAGGAGTTCAAGGGTCTGGTCCACGGTGATTACGGCAAGACTCCCGCTCCCATCAAGCCCGAGTTCACCAAGAAGATCCTGGGCGACGAGCAGCCCATTACCTGCCGCTTTGCTGATACTCTGGCTCCTGAGATGGACAAGCTGAAGGCAGAAGCTGCCAAGTGGGCAACGCAGGAAGAGGATGTGCTGACCTACGCAATGTTCCCGCAGGTGGCACCCAAGTTCTTTGAAAAGCGCAATGCCAAGAAGCAGGGCGTGGACGGCGACCATGTGGACTACACCAATCAGTCTCATCCCGTCTGATCTTTCATAACGGATCCAGGGGCTTCCCGCTTTTGCGGCGGGAGGCTCCTTTTTGTGTTTTGCACCGGATCTGGCCCCAAAAATGGGCGGCGGCTCATTGACATGAAAATCCATCCATTTTATAATGAATCAAAATGGATGCAGCCGACACCCGGGCATCCCCGGAAAAAGAAGAGGTGATCTGCATGAGAAGCATCACGGTACAGCGCCTTGCGGAATTTACAGAGCAAGATTATGAATTTACCTTCGGCATCACTCGGAAGGAATTTGCCCAGATGCTGGAAGCACTGAATGCGGCTTATTGCAAGGAGCACCGGCGCAGGCCGCATTTTACCAAGATCACAATGCAGGATAAGCTGGTGCTGACTTTGCTCTACCGCCGCGAGTACCGCAGCATGGAGAACATTGCGGCAGAATACGGTGTCTCCCGCGATACCATTGCGGACAATATCCACTGGGTGGAGCGCGCACTGCTGAACGCAAATCTGCTGCAGAACAGCGTGACCTGCGTATATAAAACCAACTGAAACAGGCTCTGATACAGGATCGGAAGATTTTGTATCAGAGCTTTTTTGCTTTGCACCGTGTATTGCGGCCGGTTTTGGCGGCGGCACGCAACAGTGCACCTTGAATTTTGGGCCGAAGAATAGTAAAATGAAACTATATGTATCGTAACATGGGTTTGTGTACCCAAAGGCGGATACGTATACCGAAACTTGTAAGCTGAAACACTGAAAATGTAAGAACAGGAGAGCGTTATGATCTTAAGCATGACCGGCTTTGGCCGGGGGACTGCTGTGCGCAATGGCCGTGAGATCACGGTGGAGCTGCGCAGCGTGAATTCCCGCTACTTTGAGTATTCTTCGCGCATCCCGCGCACCTGCAGTTATCTGGACAGCCGCCTGAAAAAGCAGCTCAACGAGCGCATTTCCCGCGGCAAGGTGGAGCTGAACATGACCGTGCAGAATGTGGACGCTGCCGATACGGTGGTGGCCGTCAACATGGAGCTGGCACGCAGCTACCAGCAGGCCATGCGGGATATTTCGGAACAGCTGGGTGTCAAGAACGATATCTCTGCGGGCGTGCTGACCCGCTTCCCGGATGTGCTCACCACCCGCCACGCGGATGTGGACGAGGAACAGCTGTGGGAAGATGTTTCTGCCGTTACCGCACAGGCGCTGGACCGCTTTGTGGAGATGCGCGCCGCCGAGGGTGCCAAGATGAAGGCAGACGTGGAAAACCGCCTGAACTTCCTCGAGGAGTGCGTGGGCAGGGTGGAGACCTTGAGCGCAGGCCGTGTGGAAGCCTACACCAACCGCCTGTACGAGAAGCTCAAGGTCATTCTGGAGGATCGCGATATCGACGATGCCCGCGTGCTGACCGAGGCCGCTATTTTTGGTGATAAGACCGCTGTGGATGAAGAGACGGTGCGCCTGCGCAGCCACATTGCGCAGTACCGCGATATCCTCAAGCTGGACGAGCCGGTGGGCCGCAAGTTGGACTTTTTGACGCAGGAGCTGAACCGCGAGACCAATACCATCGGCTCCAAGTGTCAGGATCTGGATATCACCCGCATCGTGGTGGATATGAAGGCGGAGATCGAAAAGATCCGCGAACAGATCCAGAATCTGGAGTGATACAGAGAATTCGGAGGGGTTTATGAAGCTCATCAACATCGGGTTTGGCAATATGGTCAGTGCAGGCCGTGTGGTGGCAGTGGTCAGCCCGGACTCCGCCCCGGTCAAGCGCCTTGTAAAGGAAGCGCGGGAGCGCGGAATGCTGATCGATGCATCCTATGGCCGCAGTACCCGTGCAGTGCTTATCATGGACTCCGATCACGTGGTGCTCTCGGCGCTTCAGCCGGAAACGGTGGCCAACCGTGCGGCAGGGCAGGAGGGCAAAACACCAGCAGAGGAGGAACAGACCCATGGCGAACGATAAATATTTGTTTGTGGTCTCCGGCGCGGCCGGTACCGGCAAGGACAGCGTGGTGAAGGCACTGCGCGAAGCACACCCGGAGATCGAAAAGACTGTTTCCGCCACTACCCGCGCACCGCGTCCCGGTGAGCAGGAGGGCGTGGACTATTATTACCGCACCCGGGAGCAGTTCCAGCAGCTGATCGAGAACGATCAGGTAGTGGAGCACAACTTCTATAACGGCAACTACTACGGTACCCTGCGCGAGGAAGTGGACAAGCGCCTTGCAGCCCGGAAGGTGGTCGTTCTGGTCATCGATGTGCACGGCGCAGCGAACATCCGCCGCATGTTCCCGGGCGCGACCACCGTGTTCCTGCTGCCGCCGTCGGTGGAGGAGCTGGAGCACCGTCTGCGGGGCCGCGGCACCGAGACTGAGGACAGCATTCAGGAACGTCTTGCCACCGCCCGGCAGGAGCTGGCCCAGCAGGATAAATTCACCCTGAAGCTGGTCAACGACCAGGTCGATACCTGCGCCGATGCACTGTATCAGGCCATCTGCCAGCGCATTGGTGCCGCAGAATAACATTTTGAAGGAGCTGGACGAATGCCCAAAACGGTAGGCGTTGCCGTCAGCAATGCGACCTTCCACTTTGATAAGCTTTATACCTATGCCGTCATGCCGGATCAGCAGAATGCGGTAAAACTTGGCAGCATGGTGCTGGTGCCCTTTGGCCGCGGCAGCCGCGCCCGCATGGGCGTGGTGCTGGCCTGCGATGCCGAACCGGAAAGCGCAAAGCTGAAATATCTTTTCGATGTGGCCCCGGCTTCGGCCTGCCTGACCCCGGAACTGCTGCGGCTGGTGCACTTTTTGAAGGAGCGCACCTTCTGCACCTATTACGAAGCGGTCAAGGCGGTCATTCCCTATGGTGCACAGTACAAGCCTGCCGTGGCGGCGGACGGTGTAACGCCGGTGCTGCAAAAGCAGCTCACCCGCCACACCGAGAACTCCTACCGCCTTGTGGGCGGGCTGCCGCCAAAGCCGAAGCCGACAGCCAAGCAATTGGCGGCAGTGGCGCTGCTGGGCGGCGGGCCGCGCACCCTGAACGAGCTGGAAGACAAGGGCATCAGCCGTGCCGTGCTGGATAACCTGTGCGCCAAAGGCGTGCTGGAATGCAGCAAGGTGAATAAATCCATCGACCTGTATGCGTCCATTCCGCTGAAAAACGAGCCGATCACCCTCACGCAGGAGCAGCAGGCGGCTTACGATGCTCTGCTGCCAAAGCTGGAAGACGATGCACCCCACTCGGCGCTGCTCTACGGCGTGACCGGCAGCGGCAAAACGCTGGTGTTTTTAAAGCTCATTGCCCGCTGTCTGGAGCAGGGCAGGCGTGCGCTGGTGCTGGTGCCGGAGATCAGCCTGACCCCGCAGATGATCCTGCGGCTCAAGAGCCAGTTTGGCCGCAGGGTGGCGGTGCAGCACTCTGCCCTCAACCACACGGAACGTCTGCTGCAGTGGCAGATGATCCAGGACGGCGGCGCAGATATCGTGGTGGGTACCCGCAGTGCCATCTTTTCGCCGCTGGAAAACATCGGGCTCATCATCATCGATGAGGAGCAGGAGCACACCTATCGCTCGGAATCCGCGCCCCGCTATTCTGCCCACGAGGTGGCCCGGCAGCGCGCGGCGGAAAACGGTGCATTGCTGCTGCTGGCAAGCGCCACCCCCAGCACCGAGAGTTTTTACACGGCCCAGCATGGCCGCACCCAGCTGGTGCGGCTGACCCAGCGCTACGGCGGCAACCCGCTGCCCACGGTGCAGATCGTGGATATGCGCGCAGAGCTGGCGGCAGGCAACCCGCGGGAGATCAGTCTGTCGCTGGAAGATGCCATCCGCCGCAATCTGGATGCAGGCAAGCAGACCATTTTGCTGCTGAACCGCCGGGGCTACCAGACCATGGCCCAGTGCGAGGACTGCCGCGAGGTGCTCAAGTGCACAAAGTGCAGCGTGCCGATGGTGTACCACAAAGCGGCGCACAAGGTATTGTGCCACTACTGCGGCAGCCAGATGGAACCGCCCACTGTGTGCCCCGCCTGCGGCGGCAAGCTGCAGTACCGGGGCTTCGGCACCCAGAAAGCCGAGGAAGAGCTGGCAAAGCTGTTCCCGGACGCGCGGGTGCTGCGCATGGATCAGGATTCCACTGCCGCAAAGGATGCCCACGAAAAGCTGCTGGCAAAATTTGCAGATCACGAATATGACATCATGGTGGGCACCCAGATGGTGGCCAAGGGACTGGATTTTGAGGATGTGACCCTTGTGGGCGTGCTGGGCATCGACTCGCTGCTGTTTGCGCAGGGCTTCCGCGCGTATGAGAACGTGTTCAGCCTCATCACACAGGTGGTGGGCCGCAGCGGACGGGCCAGAGACCCCGGCTTTGCCATCATCCAGACCACCGACCCCGATAACCCGGTGCTGAACCTTGCCGCCGCGCAGGACTACGATGCCTTTTTTGAGCAGGAGATCGCCTACCGCAAGCTGGGCCTGTACCCGCCCTTCTGCGGGCTGTGCGTCATTGGCTTTGCAGGCGCAAAGGAGATCGAGGTGGCACGGGCGGCGGCGCGCTTTGCGGCCCTGCTGGGCCAGCAGGCGGCAAAACAGCCGGACCTGCCGCTGCGGGTGCTTGGCCCCACGCCCGGCAGCATTGAGAAGATCAACGACACCTACCGCTACAAACTTACCATCAAGTGCCGCAACGACCGCCGCTTCCGCGACCTCGTGCGCAGCACACTGGAAAGATACGAACAGGAAAAACTTCCGTCCAAGGCCACCGTTGCGGTGGACCTGCACTCGGACGGTGACATCTGATTTGGAGGTACCATAAATGGCAATCCGTAACATTGTAAAAGAGGGCGATCCCATCCTGAACAAGGTCTGCCGCCCCGTCACCACCTTTGATGACCGTCTGGCTACCCTGCTGGACGACATGCACGAGACCATGATCGCCGCCGACGGCGTGGGTCTGGCCGGCCCGCAGGTGGGCATGCTGCGCCGTCTGTTCGTGGTGTGGGACACCACCGACGCGCCCGAGGAGATCCCCGAGGATTACGAGTACAAGTTTATCGACTTTGTGAACCCGGAGATCCTGGCCGTATCCGAGGAAGAAGAGACCGCCTACGAGGGCTGTCTGTCCTTCCCGGGCCACAACGGCGCTGTGACCCGCCCCGCCGCGGTCAAGGTGCGCGCACAGGACCGCCACGGTGAGTGGTTCGAGCTGGAAGCCGAGGATCTGCTGGGCCGCTGCATCCAGCACGAGAACGACCATCTGGACGGCATTACCATCATGCAGTCCAGCGAGTATTTCTATGAGGATACCGAAGAGGGCAAAAAAGCTGCCCGCGAAGCGAAAGGAAACAAGTAATGCGCATTTTGTTCATGGGCACGCCGGATATTGCCGCAGAGTGCCTCAAAGCCCTGTATGCCGCCGGGCATGACATCTGCGCGGTGTACACCCGGCGGGACAAGCCGGTTGGCCGCAAGCAGGTGCTTACCGCACCCCCGGTCAAGGAAGTGGCCCTTGCCCACGGCACGCCGGTGTTCCAGCCCCGCACCCTGCGGGACGGCAGCGAGGACGAGAACATCCGCGCACTGGCCCCGGAACTGATCGTGGTGGTGGCTTATGGCTGCATCCTGCCGAAGTCGGTGCTGGAAACGCCGAAATATGGCTGCATCAACCTGCACGTCTCCCTGCTGCCCAAGTATCGCGGCAGCGCTCCGGTGCAGTGGGCCGTGCTGAACGGCGATGCCGAGACCGGCGTTTCCATCATGCAGATGGACGAGGGCCTTGACACCGGCGATGTGCTCTGCTGCGAGAAGATCGCCATTGACCCGGAGGAGACCAGCGGCCAGCTGTTTGACCGCGTAACTGCCGTGGGTGCCCGTGTGCTGTGCGAGGTGGTGTCCGCCATCGCCGCCGGAACGCTGAAACCCCAGCCGCAGGATCATGAGAACGCCTGCCTTGCACCTATGCTGAACAAGGAGATGGCAGAGTTCCGCCTGACCGAATCGGCTGCCCACATCCACAACTGGGTGCGCGGCATGAACCCGTGGCCCGGTGCATGGTTCGTCACCTCCGGCGGCAAAAAGCTCAAGGTGATGGAGTGCCGTGCCGTGGAAGCTCACGGTGAAGCGCCCGGCACCGTGCTGGCCACAAAGCCGCTCACGGTGGCTTGCGGTGAGGGGGCCGTCCAGCTGCTGAATGTGGTGCCGGAAGGCAAAAAGACCATGGACGGCACCGCCTTTGCGGCCGGTCAGCGCCTGAAAACGGGGGATATCCTCTGATGGCGGCGAATCCCCGCGCGGCGGCAGTGGCGGCGCTGGTGCGGCAGGAGCAGGATGGTTTTTCCAACCTTGTTCTGGATGCCGAACTCAAGCGCCAGCAGCTGGAAGGCCGCGATAAAGCATTTGCCAGCGCCATCTTTTACACGGTGCTGGAACATCAGGGCACGCTGGACTACATCCTGTGCCAGTTCCTGCCCAAGGGCCTTGCCAAGCTGGATGCACCGGTGCGCGAAATATTGCGCGCGGCGCTGGCGCAGGCCCGCTATATGCAGGTGCCGGTGTCCGCTGCGGTGAACGAGGCCGTCAAGCTGACCCGTGCCTTCAAAAAATCCAGCGCATCCGGTCTGGTCAACGCCGTACTGCGCAAGGCGTGCAGCTACGACCTGAGCACCGCAAGCTTCAAAAACGAAGTGGAGCGGCTCATGGTGCTTGGCTCTGCCGGGCGGGATGTGGCGGAATTTCTGCACAAAAACTACCCGGACGAAGCACTGGATATCCTTACCTACAAGGCCGACGGCGGCATGACCAGCCTGCGGGCGAACCCGCTGAAAGGCAGTGCCGATGAGCTTTGTGCAAAGCTGCTGGCTTCCGGCGCAAAGGAAGCAAAGCGGGGCATTGTGCCCGGCAGTGTGCTGGCCCGGTTCGAGGGCAGCCCGGCGGAAAATGAGCTGTTCCGGCAGGGGTACTTCCATGTGGAAGGGCAGGCCAGCCAGCTGGCGGCGCTCTGCGTGGACGCACAGCCCGGAGAAACAGTCATCGACCTGTGCGCCGCGCCCGGCGGCAAGACCATCCTGCTGGCCGAGCAGATGCACAGCACCGGCAGGCTTTACAGCTGCGATGCCGCCGAGAACCGCGTGGGCCTGATCCGCACGGCAGTGCAGCGCATGGGCCTGACCAATGTGGAAGCCCTGTGCAACGATGCCACAAAGGTGAACCCGGCCCTGCCGCAGGCCGACCGCATTTTAGCGGATGTGCCCTGCAGCGGCCTTGGCATTCTGGCAAAAAAGCCGGATCTGCGCTACAAAAAGCTGGAACCGGCCCGCGAAGCTGAATTATTGGCCACGCAGTCGGCCATCCTCGATACGGCGGCACAGCTGCTGAAAGCGGGCGGCAGGCTGGTGTACTCCACCTGCACCATTGACCCGGCAGAAAACCAGCAGCAGATCGCGGCATTTCTGGCCCGCCACCCGGAGTTTACGGTGGTGGAGCCTGCCGCAGCGCTGCCCGCCGGGATGACGGCAGGGGAGCACGGCGCGCTTTCGGTGCCCACCCGTACCGGCATGGACGGTTTTTTCCTGTGTGCCATGCAGAAAAACGGGGAAAAGCTGCAATGAAACAGGTGGCTTGTTCGTAAAAAACAATAGGAGAACACAATGGAACAAAAACGCTGTATCTCTTCCTTTACGCTGGCAGAGCTGACCGCTGAACTGAAAGCGATGGGTCAGCCGGGCTTCCGGGCAAAGCAGATCTTCCACTGGGTGCACCAGAAGCTGGTCACCGAGTTTTCTGCCATGACCGACCAGCCCAAGACCCTGCTGGCAAAGCTGGAAGAAAGCTTCTACATTGCCGCGCCCAAGATCGAGCGCAGGCAGGAAGCAAAGGACGGCACGGTAAAATATCTGCTGCGCATGGCAGACGGCAACTGCATCGAGACTGTCGTGATGCGCTACCACTACGGCAACACGGTGTGTGTGTCCACGCAGGTGGGCTGCCGCATGGGCTGCCGCTTCTGCGCGTCCACCCAGGCGGGCCGCGTGCGCGATCTGGAAGCAGGCGAGATCTGCTCTGAGATCTATACCGCCCAGAAGGATATCGGGGAGCGCATTTCCCACATCGTGCTCATGGGTATTGGCGAACCGCTGGATAATTTTGACGAAGTGATGAAGTTTCTGGAGAACATCACCTCGCCCGAGGGCGTGAACATCGGGATGCGCAACATCAGCCTTTCCACCTGCGGTCTGGTGCCCAAGATCGACCAGCTGGCCGAGAAAAAGCTGCAGCTGACCCTCTCGGTGTCGCTGCACGCACCCAACAATGAAATTCGCAGCGGCATGATGCCGGTGAACGATGCCTATCCCGTGGAAGTGCTGATGCAGGCCGTGCGCCGCTATCAGGACACCACCGGCCGCCGCGTGAGCTTTGAATATTCCATGGTGCGCGGTGTCAATGATTCCGATGCCTGCGCCAAACAGCTGGCAAACCTGATCCGGGGCATGGGTGCCCATGTGAACCTGATCCCCATCAACCCGGTGGACGGCAGCCCGTACTCGGCCACCGATGCAGCCAACGTGCACCGCTTCCAGCAGAAGCTGGAGAGCCTTGGCGTGAACGCTACGGTGCGCCGCCGCCTTGGCAGCGAGATCAGCGCCGCATGCGGCCAGCTGCGCCGTGACGAAATGAACGGGAAAGCGTAAAGATTAAAGGGAGAAGCCTATGAAACTTGCAGGAAAAACGGATGTCGGCAGGGTCCGGCAGGATAATCAGGACGATTATCGCGCAGGAGAACTGCCCGGCGATGCCGCATGGCTGCTGGTATGCGACGGCATGGGCGGTGCACGCGGCGGCAGGGAAGCCAGCCAGAGCGCGTGCGATGTGATCGAGCACTGCTTTCAGGAGCAGTATGCTTCCAAGTGCCTGCCCGGCGAAGAGGAGACCTTTTTGAAAAAGAGCCTGCTCAGCGCCAACCGCTTTGTGTTCCAGAAGGCCCTGCGTGAGGAATCGCTGGCGGGCATGGGCACCACGGCTGTGTGCGCACTGGTGCGCGGCGGCAAGGTGTTCCTGTGTCATGCAGGCGACTCGCGGGCGTACCTGTACCGGGACGGCAGGCTTGCCCAGCTCACCCACGACCACTCCTATGTGCAGGAGCTGGTGGACTGCGGCACCATTACCGTGGAGGAAGCCGAGCACCACCCTCAGAAAAACATCATCACCAAGGCGCTGGGCGTGGACTACCGGCTGGACCCGGAGTTCACCACCGCACCGCTGCAGAAAGGGGATATCCTGCTGCTGTGCTCGGACGGCCTGACCAATGCCGTGCCCAGAGAACAGCTGGAACAGCTGCTGCGCACCGGCGGGTTCTACGACCTGCCGGACCTTCTGATCCGCACGGCCAACGAGAACGGCGGCCCGGATAACATCACCGCGCTGCTGCTGCGTGTGGAGGAGGTGCGCTGATGGACAACCTGATCGGCAAAAAGCTGGACGGCCTGTATGAGGTGCGGGAGCTGATCGGTTCCGGCGGCATGGCAAACGTCTACAAGGCGGTCATGCTGGGGCACAACGGCCCGGTGCCTGCCGGTACCGTGGTGGCGGTAAAGGTGCTGCGGCAGGAGTATATGCACGACCCGGACCTTGTGCGCCGCTTTAAAAATGAATCCAAGGCCATCTCGCTGCTGAACCACCCCAACATCGTAAAAGTATACGATGTATCGGTGAATGATGATCTGCAGTATATCGTGATGGAATATGTGGACGGCATGACATTGCGCGAGTACCTTAACCAGCGCGGCGGCAGGCTGACCAACCGGGAGACCGTGCACTTCATCTCCCAGATCTTAAAGGCGCTGGAACATGCCCACGCCAACGGTGTGGTGCACCGGGACATCAAGCCCCAGAACATCATGCTTTTGGACAACGGCCAGCTGCGCATGATGGATTTTGGCATTGCGCGCATCTCCCGTGCCGAGAACCAGCTGCTGAGCGGCAAGGCCATGGGCAGCGTGCACTATATCAGCCCGGAGCAGGCCAAGGGCGATGAGACCGACTGCACCAGCGATATCTACTCGGTGGGCGTGATGATGTACGAGATGCTCAGCGGTCATCTGCCCTTTGATGCAGACGACATGGTGGAAGTTGCCATCAAGCAGATCTCCGATCAGCCGAAGTCTTTGCACGAGATCGCGCCGGAGGTGCCGAATGCACTGGTGGAGATCACCGAAAAGGCCATGGCAAAGCTGCCGCAGAACCGCTACGCATCCGCCCGCGAAATGCTGGATGCGCTGGACGCCTACGTGCACAACCCCTCCGTGATGTTCGAGTACAAATATATTACAGAAGATGCACCCGAAAAGGTGGTGAAACGTACCATGAACCAGAACCGTGCAAACCGTCAGGCCGAAAAGCCTGCGCCCCGCGGCAAAAAGGCCGCACCGCGCAAGAAAAAGCGCACCATCTTCCTGCCGGCACTGTTCGGCATTACCATTGCATTTGCGCTGGCGTGCCTTGCGCTGTGCTGGATGATCCTGAACGATTCCTCCAACCTGATGAACAACAAGGCCGATATCACGCTGGGCGATTATATCGGCATGACGCAGGACGAGGCTGCTGCCACCGAGCAGGTGGTCTCCGGCCAGATCAGCGTTACCTGGGAGCAGGAGTACAACAGTGACTATGCGGCGGGCTATATCTATAAGCAGTCGCCGGTGTCCGGCCGCACGGTGCGCGAGGGCCAGAATGTGACCCTGACTGTGAGCCTTGGCACCCAGTACGTTACCGTGCCGGACCTGACCAACTATGTGCAGGCCGATGCAGAGCAGCAGCTCAAGGAGCTGGGTGTCTCGGTGCTGGTAACGCAGGCTGTGGATACCTCTGTGGCATCCGGCGCGGTGATCCGCACCGACCCGGCGGCGGGCAGTCAGGTGGCTGCAGGCAGCACTGTGGTGATGTATATCAGCCGCCCGCAGGTGGCAACCACCACCAAGGTGCCCTCGCTGACCGGCATGAGCACCGCTGATGCCCGCACCCTGCTGGTGCAGAACCATCTGGGCCTTGGCAGCCAGACCGAGCAGTACAGCGACCAGCCGGTGGGC
Source organism: Faecalibacterium sp. AF10-46 (assembly GCF_003604105.1). Lineage (NCBI taxonomy): Bacteria > Bacillati > Bacillota > Clostridia > Eubacteriales > Oscillospiraceae > Faecalibacterium > Faecalibacterium sp. AF10-46. The sequence continues at coordinate 341,271 of NZ_QVGY01000001.1, forward strand.
ACTGTCATCAGTCAGGACCCGGCGGCAGGCTCTACCACAAAGCTGAACGGCCGCGTGAACATTGTGGTAAGCGCAGGGCCGGAGCCTGCACCGGAACCGGAAGCACCCAGCGACAGCACCACCGGCGGCGACTGGTGGAGCGGCCTGTTTGGCGGCAGCTCCTCTTCTTCCAGCACCGAGACCGGCACCGAACAGGGCACAGCGGGCAGCGGCGACTCTTCGCAGAAACCGCTGACCGACTGGTGGTCCTCGCTGCTGAGCTGACGGAGGCGTGCATGAAGGGATATATCACAAAGGGCATCGGCGGCTTTTACTATGTAAAAACGCCGGAGGGCATTGTGGAATGCAAGCCCCGCGGCATTTTCCGCAAGCAGAAGATCACGCCGGTGGCGGGCGATGAGGTGACGCTGGAGACCGAGAACGGTGCAGCCGTCATTGCCGAGATCGCACCGCGCAAAAATGTGTTCGTGCGGCCTCCGGTGGCAAATCTGGATGTGCTGTTCCTTGTGGCCAGCACCACCCAGCCCACGCCCAGCACGCTGGTGCTGGATAAGCTTGCCGCCATTGCGGTGGACAAGGGCGTGCAGCCGGTGATCGTGTGCACCAAGGGCGACTTGGCCGAGGCGGAATTCCTGCGTAAGGCCTACGAAAGATCGACCCTGCCGTTCATCCGCATCGATTACGAGACCGGCGGCGGGCTGGACGAGGTGAAGCAGTGGATCAGCGGCAGGCTGTGTGCGTTCTGCGGCAACTCCGGCGTGGGAAAATCCACCCTTTTGAACCATCTGCTGCCGGAAGCAGAGCGCGAGACCAGTGCCATCAGCCAGAAGCTGGGCCGCGGCCGCCACACCACCCGTGAGGTGACGATCTTTGAAGCCTTTGGCGGGCGCATTGCGGATACGCCGGGCTTTGCCAGTCTGGAAGCGAACCGCGCCGGGTTCATCCCCAAGGAAAATCTGGAACATGCGTTCCCGGAGTTCGGGCCTTATCTGGGCCAGTGCCAGTTCACCGGCTGCTCCCACCGCAGCGAAAAAGGCTGTGCCGTGCGCGCCGCACTGGCCGAGGGCAGGCTCTCCCAGACCCGGTACGACAGCTACTGTGCCATGTACGAGGAAGTCAAGGACGTGAAGGATTGGCAGCGCCCGAAAGTATAAAGGATAAGGAAGAGATTCATGTCACGCTGTGTGATCATTTCGGCCTGCCCGGTTTCTCCGGAGCTGGCAGAGGCCCTGCGGCCGGACGACTTTATCATTGCCTGTGATGCAGGCTACCGCAACTGCGCACCTCTGGGGCGTAGACCCAACATCATCGTGGGTGACTTTGACACCGCCCCCTGCCCGGAACAGCAGGACGACGATATCATCGTGCTGCCCCATGTGAAGGACGATACCGACACCGAGTATGCTGCAAAGCTGGTCTCGGAAAAGGGCTTTGACGAGGTGCTGCTGCTGGGCGGCCTTGGCGGCAGACGGGTGGAACACACCCTTGCAAACCTGTGCACCGGCCTTGGGCTGGAACAGCGCGGTGTGCGCACCACCCTGCTGGATGAGCGCAGCCGCATCACCTACGTGATGCCCGGCGAGACCCGCCGCTACCCGAAGGAGAAGTACTTCTTCTTCTCGGCCTTCCCGATGGAGGGCAGGGCGCAGGGCGTGTGCGAGCGCGGCTCCTACTATGAGCTGACCGATGCGGAGCTGACCGCCAGCTACCCGCTGGGCGTCAGCAACGAGTACGCTGCCGGGTCGGACTGCATCACCATCTCCACCCGCAGCGGTGCGCTGGTGGTGGTGGAGACCATCGCAGACTGAGCGCTGCTGCCCTTGCCGGAACGTTCCGGCCCCTGCCTGCATAGGATGGGCCAGAAAACGGAAAGGCGGGGAGCATATGCAGGTAGTTGTGATCCGAAGCCCCAAGGCGCTGCGCGGCATTCTGCGCAGATTGTTCGGCATTCAAAAACAGTAAAAAAGATCCCCTCGCTGCTGGTCGGCGGGGGGATCTTGCTTCATAATACTCCTTTTTATTGCGTCAGGGCGTTGTAACAGGCATCGAACGCCTGCATAAAATCAGTGATCTCCTGTTCCGTGGTCAGGTGGCTCAGGCTGATGCGCCACGAGGACAGCGCGTTGCGCCGATCATGGCTCACGGCAAACACGGCGCGGGAGGGCAGGCCGTCCGAAGAGCAGGCCGATTTGACCGAGACGCATACGCCCTGGGCATCCAGCTCCCGCTGGAACACGGTGCCCTTCACGTTCTGTACGCTCAGGTTTAAAATCTGCGGCACGGCGGTGTCCGGGCTGTTGATGCGCACCTTGGGGTATTGGGCAAGCCCGGTGCGCAGGCGGGCGTTCAGGGCGCGGATGTGCTCCACCCGGGCGGGCAGCTCGCTCACTGCCTTTTCCAGCGCCAGCGCCAGCGAACAGGCCAGCGCCACGGTGGGGGTGCCGCTGCGGTAGATGGTGGTGCTCTCGCCGCCATGGATGAGCGGCTCCAGCGCAAGGCCGCGCCGCTTGACCAGCACACCGATGCCGTTCAGCCCGTAGAACTTGTGGGCGGTCAGGCTCATGGTGTCGATGCCCGCAAAGCTGACCGGCAGCTTGCCCACGGCCTGTGTGGCATCCACATGGAAGTGGCAGTGGGGGCAGGCCTTCAACATTTCCGCGATCTCGGCCACCGGCTGCACCACACCCAGCTCACTGTCCACGGCAGTGACGGCCACCAGAATGGTGTCCGGGCGCAGCAGTTCTTTCAGGTGGGCAAGGTCCACCGTGCCGTCCTGCCGGATGTCCACAAGGTCGATCTCGTATCCCTGCTCCTGCAGGGCGGTCAGGCTGCCGCTCACCGAGGAATGCTCCAGCGGGGTGGAAATGATGTGTCTGCCATGGTGGCGCTCCAGCCGGGCGATGCTCTTGATGGCAAAGTTGTTGGCCTCGCTGGCACCGGATGTATAGATGATCTCGGCGGGCTGCACATTCAGACTGCGGGCAATGCTCTGGGTGGCGGCATCGATGGCAGCCTTTGCGGCAGTGCCTGCTGCGTGGCGGGAATTGGCATTGCCCGGGCAATTGCGCTCCACCTCGCAAAAGCGCTGTAAAACCGCTTCGTCTACCGGGGTATTGGCGGAATAATCCAGATAGATCATAAACTCTCCTGATAATTCTCTTATAATACAGATTGCAATGGTAGGCTATATTATAGTGCGCTTTGGGCCGGATTGCAAGAGAAGCGGCGCAAACTTCCGGGCTGGAAATACAGGAGAATTGTGCAAAATGGTTGCACACCGGCCAAAAGTCTGCTATAATCTCTTGAAGGACTGCCCGCCGCGGCCTTTTGCGGGGCTTTTGGCGGCGGTTTGGAAAGAGCCTGAATGAAAGGGGGAGCGCACCATGCTGCACAAGAATCATCGACTGCGCTGTATTGCACTTCTCATTTCCGGGCGGGATCATTGTTCCCAAATTTCAGGGGCATTGCCGTTTTGCTGACGGCGGTGCCTCTTTTTTTGGGGCTGCGAGTTCTGTAGGAGGCAGAAAAACTTCATGAGTGAAAAGATCGATTACTCCAAAGGCATTTACGACGCGCGCCAGCTGGGCGCAGGCCGCATGTTCATTCTGGGCGTGCAGCACATGTTTGCCATGTTCGGCGCAACGGTGCTGGTGCCGCTGCTCACCGGCCTGAGCGTTTCCACCACCCTGCTGTGCGCAGGTCTGGGCACCCTGCTGTTCCACCTCATTACCAAAAAGAAGGTGCCTGCATTCCTCGGCTCCTCCTTTGCGTATCTGGGCGGCTTCTCCATCGTGGCCCCCATGCTGGCAGATGCAGACGGCAACCTGACCATTGCCAACACCAAGATGCTGCCCTACGCCTGCGCCGCCGTCGCATTTTCCGGCCTGGTGTATCTGGTGGCCAGCCTGCTGATCTCCACCTTCGGCATCCGCCGCATCATGCGGTTCTTCCCGCCGGTGGTCACTGGCCCCATCATCATTTCCATCGGCCTGATCCTGGCTCCCTCCGCCATCTCCAACTGTCAGGCAAACTGGCTGCTGGCCTTTGTGGCACTGGGTGTCGTGATCGTGTGCAACATCTGGGGCAAGGGCATGGTCAAGATCCTGCCCATCCTCATCGGTGTGCTGGTGTCCTATGCAGTGGCACTGGTGACCGGTGCGGTGGACTTCCAGCGCATTTCTGAGGCTGCATGGGTGGGCATCCCTCTGCACAAGGAGGCCATGGGCCTGTTTGCCATCGACGGCAGCCCGGAGTTCATCAGCGCACTGTTCACCATCATCCCCATTGCACTGGCAACCATGATGGAGCATGTGGGCGATATCGCCGCCATCAGCGCAACCGTGGGCCACAACTATATCAACGACCCCGGCCTGAACCGCACCCTGTTGGGTGACGGCCTGGCTACCACCATGGCCGGCCTGCTGGGCGGCCCGGCCAACACCACCTACGGCGAGAACACCGGCGTGCTGGCCCTGAGCAAGATCTACGATCCGCTGGTCATCCGCATTGCGGCTGTCCTGGCCATCATCCTGAGCTTCAGCCCCAAGTTTGAGGCTGTCATCAACACTATCCCCACCGGCATCATCGGCGGCATCAGCTTTGTGCTGTATGGCATGATCTCCGCCATCGGTGTGCGCAACGTGGTGGAGAACCGCGTGGACTTTACCAACAGCCGCAACCTGATCGTGGCCGCTGTCATTCTGGTGTGCGCACTGGGCTTCAACTCTGTGGGCGGCGTCAGCTTTGCCGTTGCAGGCGTCACCATCAACCTGTCCGGTCTGGCTGTGGCCGCGATCGCAGGCATCCTGCTGAACGCTATCCTGCCCGGCAACGACTACGAGTTTGATGCTGCTGACGGCTCCGAAGCCGCTACCAGCAGCAACCTGCAGGTCTGATCTCCCATAGAAGAAGGAAGAACAAGGCAGAAGCCGTCCTGTGTGTGCAGGGCGGCTTTGCTGTTTTTAAGGTGCACAGGGCAAAGCACACAGTTTTTGATGATGGTTTTTAGTGACCCTGCCGGAATTTATCTGTAAGGCAAAATAAATAGGAATTATTCTTAAAATTATCCTTGACTAACTAAGAATCATTCGCTATAATAGAGCCATGACAAGGGCCGGTGAGTACCAACACCGCCCAGCCTGTTTTCTAACTGATATAAAAAGAATGATGGAGGTCTATTCTTATGAAGAAGTACGTTTGCACCGTTTGTGGTTATATTGCTGAAGGCGAGATCCCGGCACAGTGCCCCGTCTGCAAGGCTCCTGCTTCCGCTTTTGTGGAGAAGACCGGCAACACCTATGTCACCGAGCATGTTGTGGGCATCGGCAAGGCCGAGGGCGTGCCGCAGGAGATCGTGGATGGCCTGCGCGCAAACTTTGAGGGTGAGTGCAGCGAGGTCGGCATGTATCTGGCAATGGCTCGTGTGGCTGAGCGCGAGGGCTACCCCGAGATCGCTGAGGCTTACAAGCGCTATGCCTACGAGGAAGCAGACCACGCATCCCGCTTTGCAGAGCTGCTGGGCGAAGTTGTCACCGACAGCACCAAGAAGAACCTGATGATGCGTGCCGAGGCCGAGTGCGGCGCATGTGCAGGCAAGATGGATCTGGCCAAGAAGGCAAAGGCCCTGAATCTGGATGCCATCCACGACACCGTTCACGAGATGGCAAAGGACGAGGCCCGTCACGGCCGCGGCTTTGAGGGCCTGCTGAAGCGCTACTTCAACACCGAAGTCTGATAAGGTCTCCCCGGTTATCCATTTGACCGCTGCATGGCTTTGCTGCTGTGCAGCGGTTTTTTGCTGCCTTCAACCCCCTGAGATGTCTGGTTGACAGGTGCCGCAGTGCCGGTTTATAATATTGTCATATCGTATTGCGAAACGCAGCAAAGGGGAATATGGGAAATGGAAAACGAGCGACGAGTGCAGCAAAAGACCCCGGCGAGCCGTTACGCCCTGCTGGACGAACTGCGCGGACTGGACCTGATCAGCATGATGCTGTATCACGCCTGCTGGGACCTGATGTTTCTGTTCGGCATCTGGATGGACTGGTATATCGGCTGGCCGGGGCGGCTGTGGCAGCAGAGCATCTGCTGGGTGTTCATCCTGCTGTCCGGCTTCTGCGTGCCGCTGGGACATCACACCCTGAAACGCGGCGCACAGGTGTTTGCCGCCGGGGCGCTGGTCACGGCGGTGACGCTGCTCTTCATGCCGGAGGATCGGGTAGTGTTCGGCGTGCTGACCTTTCTGGGCAGCGCCATGCTGCTTACCGGCCTGCTGGAACCGCTGCTGAAAAAGATCCCGCCCGCCGCAGGGCTGGCGGTTTCGGCGGTGCTGTTTGCACTGACTTATCATCTGGACGAGCGTTGGCTCGGCTTCGGCGGGCTGCGCCTTGCGCTGCCGGATGCATGGTACGCGAATTACTTTACAGCGTTTTTCGGCTTTCTGCCCTTCGATTTTTATTCCACCGATTATTTTGCCCTGCTGCCGTGGCTGTTTTTGTTCTGGGCAGGGTACTTTCTGCACGGCGTGGTGGGCCGGGCGCGGATGGAACCGCTGCGCCGTTCGGTCTGCCCGGCACTGGGCTGGATGGGGCGGCACTCGCTGGTGCTGTATCTGCTGCATCAGCCGGTGATCTACGCGGTGCTGACGGTGTGGGCGATGATTTTTCGCTGAAAAGGCTTGACAGGACAGGGAAGCTGTGGTATTCTATCGGTGGTTAGAAGATACTAACCAAATGGAAATGCGTCTGCGTGGTTGGACGCATTTTCATGGAACATAAAGTTAGAGATATCTAACTAATATTGATTTGAGAGAGGACGATCTTTATGAGCAAAGTAGCAGTCGTATTCTGGAGCGCAACCGGCAACACCGAGACCATGGCAAACTGTGTGGCAGAGGGCGCAAACGGCACCATCGTGCCCTGCAGCGAGATGAACGCCGCAAAGCTGGCTGAGTTTGATGCAGTGGCTTTTGGCTGCCCTGCAATGGGCGCGGAGCAGCTGGAGGAGAGCGAGTTCGAGCCGATGTTCTCTGATCTGGAGGGTTCTCTGAACGGCAAGAAGATCGCCCTGTTCGGCTCCTACGGCTGGGGCGACGGCCAGTGGATGCGTGACTGGGTGGAGCGTGCTCAGGGCGACGGCGCACAGGTGCTGAACGGTGAGGGCCTAATCTGCAACGAGGCCCCGGACGATGATGTTCAGGCTGCATGCCGCAAGCTGGGTGCAGATCTGGCTGCATGGTAAGCAGGAGAAGCTTCTCTTGACAAACAGAGACGGGTGCGATAAACTATGAGAACACCGAAAAACGGTGTTTTTGCAGAGTTGAAAGTTAGTAAATGCTAACTTTCACGCAAAAGCAGCAGCCTCTGTACAGAATGCATCAAAACTGCGGCAGGGGACAGCAGACGGAAAGGTCTGCGCTCCTGCCGCTTTGGTTTCAGAAAGCGGTGTATATGGCAGTGGCTGCAGCAATTGGTGTTACGGTAGGCTTTGCATTTTTGCGCCGTGCGGTGCGCCGCGCTGCAATGCGGTCGGGCCGTAGAAAAAAATAAGGCAGCAGGAGGCCCCGTCCCATGCAGGATATCCCGAAGAACTTGGATCAGAAACGCGAAGATGAAAAGATGCTGGTGAGCGAGATGATCGCTCTTTACTGCCGCAGGCAGCACAAAACACCCAAAGGCAGCCTGTGCCCGGAGTGCCGGCAGCTGCACGATTACGCCCTGACCCGCATTGACAAATGCCCGTTCATGGAGACCAAGACCTTCTGTTCGGCCTGCAAAGTGCACTGCTACAAGCCGGAAATGCGGGAGAAGATCCGCGCGGTGATGCGCTGGGCAGGCCCGCGGATGCTGCCGGTGCACCCGGTGCTTTCCATCCGGCATGTAGCAGTCACACTCCGGTCTAAGCGCGAAGCGAAAAAGGCTGGCTGAGTTTTCCAGAATAAACACCCTGCCCGCAGGCCATACTGTGGACAGAGAGGTGATAAATATGGAAAACATCGGCGTTACCTGTGATGTCTGCGAGTGCTGCCACAATGTGAGCGGCTGCAAGTGTGACCTGCCCCAGATCAAAGTGACCGAGCAGTGCACCTGCGATACGCAGCAGGTGGAGACCCCGCACTACTGCCAGAGCTACGAGAAAAAGTAATTCCTAAAGCAGCAAAACAGCTCCTGCCAGAGCATTTCCGGCAGGAGCTGTTTTGGGTCACGGAGGTCAGCGCAGGGCCACATTGCAGGTGGCAAGGCTGCGGATCAGGGTGCCCACGCTTTCCTTCATCTGGATGCCCACGAAGCCCAGCGTGAATGCGGCCTGCACATTGGCCAGATTGTCGTCGATGAACACGCACTCGCTGGCCTTCAGGCCGTATTGATCCAGCAGGGCCTGATAGATGCGGGGGTCGGGCTTGTTGACGTGCACCTCGCAGGAGGCTACGCCGCCGTCAAAGCGGTCCAGCACGCCGCGCTCCTTGAGCAGGGCCAGCACGTCCTCCGGAATGTTGCTGAGATAGTACACGCTGTAGCCATGGTTCTTCAGGCGGCGCACCAGCTCCTGCATCCGGCGGCGCGGGCGCAGGATGTGCAGCCAGTCGTCCAGCACGCCCTGCACCTCAAACTCGCGCCCGGCGGCCTTGGCGTTGCGCAGCATGGCCTGATTGCCGTCAAAGCGGGAGACAAGCCCCGCATCCAGCTGCTTCCACTCCTCGCTGCCAAAGGTCAGGTCGTACACCTGCTCCTCGATCTCTTCATTGCAAATGCGGTCTACCAGATAGGCGCGGGGGGCAAAATCCACCATGACACCGCCCAGATCAAACACGATGCTTTTATACATTTAAAATTTCCTCTGTTTCTCATGGAATGCTCTGCCCACAGTATACCACAATCTGCCATGCGGTTTCCACTGCTTTTTGCATGATGTGCCCGGCAGCTGCATAAGCTGTGGCAGAAAGGGGAGAAGGGCATTGACCATCCGGGAACTGTGTGAAAAAGAGGTGGTGCAGCTGGAGCAGGGGGTCTGCCTTGGCCGGGCCGACGACCTGACCTTTGACCCTGCCACCGCCCGGCTGCAGAGCCTGATCCTGCTGGGGCGGCCAAGGCTGTTCGGATTGCTTGGCCGGGACGATAGCCTGACCATTCCATGGCAGGAGATCGAGACCATTGGCACGGATGCGGTGCTGGTGCACACGGCTCTGCCGGAAGCACCGCCACAGCCGGAACAGCTCAAATGGTGGCAAAAACTGCGCGTGAAGCTGGGTTTGTAAATTTTTTGCAAAAACAGGGTGGACTTTTTTGTGGAAGTGACTATAATAATCGCAGAAGCTTTGTGCAAAAAGCGTAAAGAAATGTGCTTTTGCGTTTGATCTGAGGTTTCACGGATGAGGAAAGGAACAGGAATTATGAAAACTCCCAAACCGCTTTTGGCGCTGCGGATGGTATTCCCGCTGGCGGCATCGCTGATCGTGCTGCTGCTGGGCGAGGGGATCGCCCGCGGGAGCCTGAGCGCAGACGTTTTTGCAAGTTTTATCTTCCCGCACATCGGGGCTTATCTGCTGGCGTGGCTGCTGCTGTTTCTGGTGTGGCTGCTGCTGGACTGGGTGTTCCGCTGCCCGCCGCTGTCCACGCTGGGCATGGCGGTGCTGGGCTGTGCGCCCTGCGCGGTGAACTTTTACACCCTGCAGCTGCGCGGCGAGCCGTTCCTGCCATGGGATCTGACACAGGTGTCGGAGGCTGCCGGTGTGGCATCCGCTGCGGGCCTCAAGATCCAGCCCAGCATGGTCGTGGCCATCATCGTGGTGCTGGTGCTGACGGCGGGCAGCTTTTTCCTGTACCGCGGCCGTCACAAACAGCGGTGGCTGCCCCGGCTGGCGGGCAGTGCCGCCACCGCAGCGGCCCTCTGCCTGCTGGTGTTCGGCGTGTACCTGCAGCCCGCTGTCACGCAGGTGCTGGGCATTACGCCGGATGCATGGATGCAGGACCGCTACTACCGCTACTACGGCGTGATCACCGGCTTTATGACCAACCTCACCAATCTGGAGATCTCGAAGCCCGAGGAATACTCGCAGGAAGCGGTGGATGCCCTGCTGGACAATGTAGACGAGAGCCAGAAGTTTGCCACCAGCCCGCTGTACTCCACCAGCTACAGCGCCGTGACCCCCAAGGACGAGCAGGTGAAGCAGCCCACCATCATCTATGTGATGGACGAGTCCTACTGGGATGTCTCGGAGCTGGAACAGTACGGCATCACCTTTGATACCGATGTCTCCAAGAACCTGCACGCCTTGCAGCAGACCAGCGCCTATGGCCGGGCCTACAGCCCCAGCTTTGGCGGCGGCACCTGCGATGTGGAGTTTGAAGCCCTTACCGGCTACTCGGTATCCTTCCTGCCCAGCGGCAGCAAGCCCTACCAGCAGCATGTGACCAAGCCCATGTTCGCCATGCCCAATTACCTCAAGCTCAAGGGCTACCAGACCGCAGCCGTGCACTGCTTCTGGGCAAAATACTGGAGCCGCGACAAGGCTTACCCCAACCTCGGCTTTGACGATTTTATCAGCCTTGAGGATATGCATGGCGTGACCAAGGTGCGCAAGCACTACTGGACCAGCGGCCTTGTCACCGATGATTCCATGGCCGACCAGATCATTCAGCAGTACGAGAGCATGAAGTCCAGCTCGGACAAGCCCATCTTCCTGCACGCTGTCACCATGCAGAACCATACCAATTATAACAAGGACAACTACCCGGACGACGAGCGGGTGAAGGTGCTGTCCCACCCGGCGGGCCTCAAGCCCAGCACCGTGGGTGCGCTGGAAGATTTTGCTACCGGCATCCGGGATGCAGATGCCATGCTGGGCAAACTGACCGAATACTTCTCGCAGGTGGACGAGCCGGTCATTCTGGTGTTCTGGGGCGACCACTATAACCCCATCGATTCCAATTACGATGTCTACACCACTACCGGCTATGCCAGCGATTCCAGCGCAGACCCCCGCCTGCACCAGACCACGCTGCTGATGTGGTCCAACTACAGCCAGCAGCAGGTGGACCTTGGCACCATTGCCGCTTACGATATCTCGCCGGTGATGATGGACATTTACGGTCTGGAAGAGCCGCTCTACTTCCAGTTCCTGAACCGTCAGCTGCGTGTGGCCAGCCGCACCAATACCCGCGGAACCACCATGAATCTGGACGGCACCACCACGCAGGAGCCTACCGAGTTCCAGCAGCGGTGGTGCGCAGAGCACTGGCTTTTGCAGTACGACCTGATGTTCGGCAGGGGATACGCCCTGCAGCGCATGGGCCTTGCGGGCCTGAGCGGCGTGGACACAGGCAAATGAGCGAAAAACAGACGATTTCTTTGTAAAAAACAGAGAAAAACTCTTGCAACCGGCGTTTGTTTGTGATATTATAACAAGGCATTACACACGCATCACTATGCCCTTTTGTGCCCAAATGGGTGGAGGGCAGTCCCGAACCGTCCGATACGGCCCGGGATCACGGTGTGCGGAGGCAAAACAATATCTGGAGGTATTTTTACTATGGCAGTCGTTTCTATGAAGCAGCTTCTCGAAGCAGGTGTGCACTTCGGTCACCAGACCCGCCGCTGGAACCCCAAGATGGCAAAGTACATCTTCACCGAGCGCAACGGCATCTATATCATCGATCTGCAGAAGACCGTGAAGAAGCTGGACGAGGCTTACAACTACGTGAAGGAAGTTGCAGCTGAGGGCGGCGACATCCTGTTCGTCGGCACCAAGAAGCAGGCTCAGGAGTCCATCCGTGACGAGGCTCTGCGCTGCGGCATGCACTATGTCAATGCTCGCTGGCTGGGCGGTATGCTGACCAACTTCCGCACCATCCGCAAGCGCATCGACCGTATGGATCAGCTGGCTAAGATGAAGGAGAACGGCACCTTCGAGCTGCTGCCCAAGAAGGAAGTTGCCAAGCTGGAGCTGGAGATGGAGAAGCTGGACAAGTACCTGGGCGGTGTCAAGAACATGAAGACCCTGCCGAAGGCTATGTTCATCGTTGATCCTCACAAGGAGCGCATCGCTGTTGCTGAGGCCCGCAAGCTGAACATCCCCATCGTGGCTATCGTTGATACCAACTGCAACCCCGACGAGATCGATTACGTGATCCCCGGCAACGACGACGCGATCCGCGCTGTCAAGCTGATCGCTGGCGCTATGGCTGACGCTGTGCTGGAAGGCAAGCAGGGCAACCAGGAGGCCGCTCCCGCTGAGGATGCAGCAAACGCCTGATTTCCCATCCCACAAACAACAAAATAACGTGTAAGGGAGAATACGAAAATGGCTATTTCTGCAAAGGACGTTATGGAACTGCGCAAGCAGACCGACTGCGGCATGATGGAGTGCAAGAAGGCTCTGACCGAGGCTGACGGCAACTTCGAGAAGGCAATCGAGATCCTGCGTGAGCGTGGTCTGGCTACCGCTGCCAAGAAGGCAAGCCGTACCGCTGCCGAGGGCATGGTCTACGCTGACTACTGCCCCCAGTGCAAGGTGGGTGTTGTCATCGAGGTCAACGCTGAGACCGACTTCGTTGCCAAGAACGACAAGTTCGTTGCTTTCGTCAAGGAGGCTACTCAGGTCATCATGAAGCAGAACCCTGCTGATGTTGAGGCTCTGATGGCTTGCAAGACCGAGAACGGCGAGACCGTGGACGAGGCTCTGAAGAACCTGATCCTGGTCATCAAGGAGAACATCAAGGTTCGCCGTTTCGTCCGTTACGAGGGCGTTTGCTCTGCATACGTCCACGGCGGCGGCACCCACGGCATTCTGGTCAACTTCGAGACCACCAACGGCATCGAGGCTAAGGACGAGTTCGTTACCTACGGCAAGGACATCGCCATGCAGGTCGCAGCTGCTAACCCCGGCTATGTCGATGAGGCTTCTGTCCCCGCTGAGGTCGTGGCCAAGGAGAAGGAGATCATGCTGGCTCAGATGGCTGGCGATCCCAAGACCGCTAACAAGCCCGAGGCTGTGAAGCAGAAGATGATCGAGGGCAAGATCAAGAAGTTCTTCAAGGAGAACTGCCTGGTCGATCAGGAGTTCGTCAAGGACGGCGACCTGACCGTTGCTCAGTACACCGCTAAGGTCGCTAAGGATCTGGGCGGCGACATCAAGATCGTCAAGTTCACCCGCTTCCAGAAGGGCGAAGGCCTGGAGAAGCGTGCTGACGACTTCGCTGCTGAAGTTGCAAGCATGGTGAAGTAATTTAACTTCCAAAGTTGAATTGGGAGCTGCAGTACCCGTAACAGGGCGCTGCGGCTCCTTTTTGTTTGTGTTTGCCGGGCGGATGTGCTATCATAGAGAAAACAGAAAGAAGGGAGGACGAAAAGCAATGCGCAGTGTAAACAAAACGTCTCTCCGAATGGAGAGCATGATCGGATAAGGAGAGTCCCTTATGAAAAAACAAATCATGACTCTTGCGGGCATCCCTGCCATTCTGTACGGCAGCCGGAGCCGGAATGTTTACCTCTATCTCCATGGCAAGAACGGCTGCAAGGAAGAAGCAGAACGTTTTGCCGCTACAGCCTGTGAAGCAGGCTGGCAGGTGCTGGCTATCGACCTGCCCGAGCATGGCGCACGGAAAAACAGCCCGGAGCGGCTTCTGCCGTGGGTGGCTGTGCCGGAGATAGAAGCCGTATACGCCCGCATGAAGCCGGTGTGGGCGCATATCCGGCTGTATGGCGTGAGCATCGGCGCGTGGCTTGCCATGCAGGCGCTGCAGGGAGACGCGCCGGAGCAGGCCCTTCTGGTCTCTCCGGTGGTGGATATGGAAGCTCTCATCACGAATATGATGCAATATGCCCATGTGACCGAGGAACAGCTGCAGCGGGCAGGGGAGATCCCCACGGATCTTGGTGAGACCCTCTCATGGCCGTATCTGTGCTGGGTGCGGGAACATCCGCTGCACTGGCATGGTCGCACGCAGGTGCTGTATGGTGACAGGGATGCCCTGACCAGCCGCACCATGATCGAGCGCTTCCGTCAGGAAAGCGGGGCGCATCTGACGATCATGGAGGGCGGGGAGCACTGGTTCCACACCCCGCTGCAGCTGGCCGTGCTGCAGAGTTGGGAAGAGGAAAATCTTTGATTCTTGTGCTTTGCAACTGGGCAGAGGATTTAGAATGGCCTCCGCTTCGCTCTGGCCATTTCCAGCGGAAGTATTATTTTTATATTTGCAAACCAGCAAAGCCTGCGGGCTTTGCTGGTTTGCTTTTTCACGGGAAAGGTCGTGACCGTACACTGCATTTTTTGTGGTGACTATGCATTTTATCTTTGGGACTCTTTCTGTGAAAAGATGGTTTGGAAACGACCGCAGTCGTTTCCAAACCACAATATCAAATAAATTTCCCTCTGCTTATGGCCAGAGCGCACGCGGAGGCCATTTCAAATCATAGAAGCTTACAGCAACAAAAACTGCCGCTGACGGAATAAAAACCGTCAGCGGCAGTTTGCATTTACAGATTCAGTTCAGCAGGATCTGAAACTCAGACCTTTGCCTCGCTGTTGTGCTCAGCGTTTTTATAGGCCTTGAAGGAGTGGAACACGATGTTCAGGCCCAGAACGATCAGCAGCACGGCCAGGATCAGCTGCAGGCCGTTTGCAATGAACACAGCACCCCAAGTGGTCTCGCCAGCGGGGATGGTGACAGCAGCGGCATTGCTGATGGCCTTGACCATGGCGATCAGGCGCTGCACCAGAGCGGTGAAGGTGACGCACAGCATGATGATCAGCGGAGGGAAGATCATCTTGTTGCTGCGGCCGGTGACCTTCAGGAACACGCACAGGGTGGCCAGAACCAGAGCGCTCAGCAGCTGGTTTGCAGAACCGAACAGGGGCCAGATGTTGGCGTAGCCGATCTTGGTCAGCAGGAAGCCGAAAGCCAGAGTCAGGAAGGTGGAGAAGTACACGTTGCACAGCAGCTTGCGCCAGCCCTCAGCATGCTCCATGTCGTCCACGCTGAACAGCTCCTGGAAGCTCATGCGGCCGATACGGGCCACAGCATCCAGACTGGTCAGGGCCAGTGCGGAAACGCACATGGTCATAAACACAGAGGCAAAGTGCTGGTCCAGGCCGAAGCCCACGAAGAAGCTGGCAACGCCGCGGCTGAAGACCTGGAACGGAGTGCCGTCTGCGGGGGTGCCGTCTGCAGCAGCAGAAGCACCGGCAACACACAGGGCGATGACAGCCAGCAGGCTTTCCAGCACCATGGCGCCATAGCCGACCTTCAGCATATCCTTCTCATTGGTAACGGTCTTGGAGGAAGTGCCGGAAGACACCAGACTGTGGAAACCGGAAACAGCGCCGCAGGCAACGGTAACGAACAGGATGGGGAACATGGTGCCCAGCTTGGCGTTGGTAAAGCCGGTGAACACCGGCAGGTTCATGACGGGATGGTTGACGATCAGGCCCAGAACAGCGCCCACGATCATGGCCACGAACATAAAGGTGGTCATGTGGTCACGGGGCTGCTTCAGCAGCCACATGGGCAGGACAGCGGCAAAGAAGATGTACACAAAGGTGATGTAGCTCCATGCAGCCTTGCCCAGAATGATGGGGAAGTTTGCACCCACCACAAAGGACAGCACGATGAATACGATGCTGATCACATTCTCTTTCCAGCCGGTGAAGTGCAGGTTCTTCTGCAGCAGGCCAAAGATCACGGCGAACACCATGAACATGATGGAGACCATGCCGGCAGCACCGTTGGTCTGGGCAGCCTCCACCAGAGCACCGTCAGCACCGTAGGCATTGAAGGTGCCGGCCACCATGTCGGCAAAGGCGGCGATCACGATGCCGCAGAACAGCCAGCAGAACAGCAGGAACAGCTTGCGGCCGGTCTTGCCGATGTACTTTTCGATCAGCATGCCCATGCTCTTGCCGTCGTTCTTGACGGAAGCATACAGAGCGCCGAAGTCGGTGACAGCACCGAAGAAGATGCCGCCCAGCAGCACCCACAGCAGCACCGGCAGCCAGCCGAAAGCAGCGGCCTGGATCGCACCGGTAACAGGGCCTGCACCGGCAATGGAGCTGAACTGGTGTGCAAACACGGTCCAGCCGTCGGTGGGAACGTAGTCCCGGCCGTCCTCATGGACGACTGCCGGGGTCTTGGCAGAGGGGTCGATACCCCACTTGTTTGCCAGCCAGCGGCCGTAAAGCATATAAGCGCCAAACAGACACACGGCTGCGATCAATACGATGACCAGCGTATTCATTGTTCTTACCTCTTTCCTTTTTGGCATCCGGCAAATGTCAGCGGCATGGGTGCGGCAGGGTGTAAAAAAAGGCCCCGTCCTCCTGCGTTCGTTCCATTTGGGACGAACCATCGAAGACGAAGGCCTTCACATACACTGCACATCGTGTATGGAATACTCCGCGATACCACTTCGTTTGCTGCACAGGGCAGCCACTCCCAGCGTACATACATACGCAGCCCCGTAACGTGGGCAAAACGGCCATGCATTACTGGAAGGCGGGGTCAGCGCCTTTGTTCACACAGGCTGCTCGCAGGGGAGAACGCTTTGCTCCTGACTGCTGCCCTTGCATCAGATGGGCGGCTCTCTGGGAGAGGGTGCTGCAAAGGATCATGTCCTGTTCATCGCATTTGCCGAATGATTGTCCGTATTTTAGTGCGGGATTCACAAATTGTCAATATCTTTGGCACAAGTTCGGAGGATACACTAATTCAGGAAAGCGTTCTGCAAGAATTTTTAGATGATTTTTGTTCATGCGTGAAACGAAAAAAACTATACACACAAACGGATGAAAAGAGTTCACGCCAAGGGCTTGACTTTCACACTTTGATGTGCTAAAGTGATGATGCAGGAAAGAGCCGGAACAGTTCCGAAACATTTCCGAAACATTTAAAAGAGGGAACGCTCCCAAAACCGGACAGGCCGCTGCGGCGGCAAGGAGAACATTCATGGCAGATAAAAATTCCAGAAGAAACCAGACCACCGATGCACTGTTTGATGCCATCCTCAGTCTGGAAACGCGGGAGGAGTGCTACAACTTCTTTGAAGACCTGTGCACTGTAAAGGAGATCTCGGATATGGCACAGCGGCTGGAAGCGGCAAAGATGCTGCTGGACGGCAGAACCTACGATCAGATCGTGAAGGCAGTGGAGATCAGCACGGCCACCATCAGCCGCATCAACCGCTGCATCCAGTACGGCTCCGGCGGCTACCGCGAGACCATTGAAAAGGTGCGCGGCACCCAGGACCCTAAAAAGCAGGAGTAACACCGGCGTACCCGGCAGACATAGAATGGGGCGTACACCGCCCCTGACCGGATGAACGAAAGGAAGGTTTTATCATGTCTGCTGAGAACTGTATCGATACCACCCGCTGCCCCTGCCCCTGCCTGCCCAAGGTGACGCTGGAGCAGGCGGTCGTTGACCTTGTGGAGAGCATCGCCCTGCAGGAAAATGCCCTGAGCCACATCCTGTGTGCCGAAAGCCGGAAGATGGATGCCGCCATGAAACTGGACGGTCTGGACCTGTGCAAGCTGCTGGAAGTGAACGATTCGGCCACCAACATGGTGCACGCCGTGGCAAATCTGGAGCTGGTGCTCAAGGATAAGCTGGAGTTCGTCTCCAACAACCTGTACTATCCGCCTGCGGATGCCGCAGCGAAGTAAGAAGATGCTGAAAGGCCTGTCCGGATGCCGGGCGGGCCTTTTCTCTGCTTGAATGCATAATTTTTGTAAAAACCATTTGTTGGAATTGCTGATAACGGGATTCTGTGCTATACTATACAATGTATCACCATGAAAGTGAGGAAATTTACAAATTGCTGAACTACGATGCGATCCTGTTTGATGTGGACGGGACCCTGATCGATTCCGCTCCCGGTATCATAAATACATTAAAAGAAGTCTTTGCCAAGATGGGCGTGGACACCACAAATGTGAACCTGCGCCGCTACCTTGGCCCGCCGCTGCGCAAGAGCTTTGGTGAGCACTTTACCGACCCGGCCCTCATTGAAAAGGCCACCGACCTGTACCGCGACAGCTACGCCGTCAAGGGCAGCCACGAGTGCGCCGCCTACCCCGGTGCAGCAGAGATGCTGCAGCGCCTGAAGGATGCGGGCCTTGTGCTGTGCACCGCTACCTCCAAGCCCACGCAGGTCGTCACGCCCATTCTGGAAGAAAAGGGCCTTGCAGGCTATTTTGATTTTATCGGCGGCGCGTCCATGGACGAGAGCCGCGACACCAAGACCGACGTGGTGCGCCATGTGCTGGCCCAGCCCATGATGCAGGGCAGGCGGGTGCTGATGGTGGGCGACCGCAACGACGACATGCGCGGCGCTGCGGACTGCGGGCTGGATGCAGCCGGTGCGCTGTACGGCTATGGCAGCAGGGAAGAACTGGAACCCTTCCACCCGGTGCTGCTGGCCGAAAGCTGCGCCAGCCTTGCAGACCAGATCCTGAACGGACAGGCATGACCGGAAGGCCCTGTGCCGGAAACGAAATGAATGGTGAGAAATATGAGAAATACACGACCGGAAAAGCAAGCGCTTACTCCTATGCAGAAGCAGGCTGTGCTGGTGTGCAGTGTGTGCGCGCTGGCAGCCATTCTGACCATTGCCATTACCATGACGCTGCTCAAGCGCGGCAAGAACCCTGCGGCCCCGGTGGAACAGCCCTCCAGCGAGGTGCTGGTGCCGGGCGAAGAGGATATCTCGGATCACTACCAGATCAGCGAGACCTCTGCCGCCCTGCTGCCGGAGACCGCCGACGCGGGCGAGAGCTACCAGAAGGAAACGCTGTTCCTCGGCGATTCCAACACGGTGCGCCTGTATGCCAACGGTCTGATCAGCCTGCAGCAGTTCTGCGCCAAGGAGGGCATTGGCACCCATGCCGCCCTGAACGAGGGCATCGTTACCTTTAAAAAGGACAGCAGCACCTACACCATCGCGCAGGCCGTGGCCAAAATGAAGCCCCGCCGCGTGGTCATCATGCTGGGCACCAACGATACAGGCATGAGCGTGGACGAGTTCATCAGCAGCTACACCGCGCTGGTGCAGGCCATTCAGGAAAGCTACCCCTACACCGACATCATCGTGAACACGGTGCCGCCGGTGCCTGCAAACCACGCAAACTACCCCAACATGGATCAGACCAGGATCGACGACTTCAACATGGCCCTGCTGTCCATGTGTGAGCAGATGGGCCTGAAGTTCCTCAACAGCGCCGAAGCGCTGAAGGATGCCAACGGCTATGGCCGCGAGGATTACTACCAGACCGGCGATATCCACCTGAAGCCCGTGGGCCTGAAGGCCATGCTGAGCTATCTGCGCACCCACGCTTACCAGACCGACGACCGTCGGCCCGACACCGCCAACATCCCCACCCGCGCCGAGTATACCCCGAACCCCAGCTCTGCGGTGACAGCACCCAGCAGCTCGGAGGCTGCAGGCTCTTCCGAAGAGCAGGGTGTGCTGTATCAGGCCAGCTACCGGGTGGATAAGACCGGCGGCACCCTTTCCAGCGGCAGCGACAGCGGCAAGACATCCCTCTCCTATGAAGTGACCAGCGCCGCCCAGTCCATCAGCGTGACGGCTGTGCCGCAGGACGGCTATGTGTTCGTCAAGTGGAGCGACGGCGTGACCCAGAAGACCCGCACCGATACGAACTTCAAGCAGAACGTGGACGTGACCGCCGTGTTTGCAGCGGCTTCCGTGCATATCAGCAGCACCGGCAAGGCTGTGCTGGGCGATTCCTACACCTTTACCGCAAAGCTGGGCGGCAAGCACCTCACTGCCGACAGCATCCGCTGGTACGCCAACGGTGTGGAAGTGCCGCAGGCGGCGGGCAAGACCACCGTCAAGGTGGAGATCGACCCCTCCATGCTCGATGCGACCTTTAAGGTGTACGCAGTGGCAAGCTACAACGGCTGCACCGTTACCAGCAACACCCTGAATGTGACGGTCAGCGGCGTAAGCTCCGGCAGCTCTTCGTCCGGCTCCGGCAGCAGTTCCGGCTCGTCCGGCAGCACGTCGGGCAGCGGTTCTTCCGGCAGCACCAGTTCTTCCGGTGCATCGTCCGGCACCACCTCCGGGGCATCCTCCGGGGCTACATCCACCTCCGGCAGCTCGTCTCACAGCTCTTCCAGCAGTGAGAGCACGGCTTCCCCGGCAGGCTCGGCTTCTGCTTCCAACGGAACAGCCAGCTCTTCCCATAGCACCAGCTCGTCCCACGCGGACTCTGGTGAGAGCAGCTCGGCTTCCCATAGCAGCTCCAGCAGCGAGAGCAGCTCTGGCAGCTCCCATGCGGCTTCGGAATCCAATGCCAGCAAGGAAGCCGCCAACGAGCAGTCCGCATCCACGGACTCCGCGTCCTGAGGCTGTCACCCCGGCCTGCTGTGCCGCATAGGCTGGCAGGAAGGGAGGCGTTTGCATGTACTACGAGGAACCCCGCATCCCGGCGCTGCCCGGGGAAGAGAATGTGACCGACGGCAGCGTGGACGATTACGGCACCGACTGGGAGAACGTGGACAACGGCGCGCTGGAAGAGGAAATGGCAAAGTGTGCTGCCACCCCCTGTGATGTCAAAACCACCTGCCCGGACAACGACCCGGAGCAGACAGACGTACCACCGTACGAAATTGTAACAGAATGATGTGAAGCCAGCTCTGTTTACGGCAGGGCTGGCTTCTGCCTGTTGTTGAGCGCATGGCATTTGAGGCCATGGCAGAAGGAAAAGAGGGAAGGTTTATGGCAAAATATTATTGCGTGCTGTTCGATGCAGACAACACCCTGCTGAACTTTGACGCAGCCGAAAGCAAGGCACTGGCCGAAACGCTGGTGAACTACGGCATTGAGCCGGACGCAGAAACGGTGCAGACCTACCGCACCATCAACTCGGAGCTGTGGCGGCAGCTGGAAAAAGGCCAGATCAAGCGGGAAAAGCTCATGGCAGAGCGGTTCACCCGCTTCCTCAAGGCCATTGATGCCGCCGGTGACGGAGCCGAGATGAACCGCTTCTATCTGGAACAGCTCTCCACCCACCCGGACCTGATGGGGCCGGAAGTGCTGGATGTGCTGCGGGAGCTTTCCGAGGTGGCAACGCTGGCCGTTGTGACCAACGGCTTCCAGAAGGTGCAGACCCGCCGTCTGGCCGAGAGCGGTGTGCTGAACTTTATGGAGGACGTGTTCGTCTCCGAGAAGATGGACAGCGAAAAGCCCAACCGGAAGATCTTTGATGCGGCCCTGCGCGCCCTTGGCGTGGAGAACCGGGAGCATGTGCTGATGGTGGGCGACGGCCTGAGCAGCGACATTCAGGGCGGCGCGAATGCAGGTCTGGACACCTGCTGGTATAATCCCAATCACGCTGAGAATCCCGGCAAGGTGGTGCCCACCTACGAGATCGCAGACCTGAAGGATCTGTATCCTCTGGTGATGGAGCAGGAAGAGCTGGCCAATGTGGGCCTGAAAAACCGCCGCCACCAGTGTTGAGCCAACAAGTGGATAGAGAACGGATCATAAAACTATGCTGATACATTTGGAAAAACTAGGCAAAAGCTTTGGCGAAAAGATCGTCCTGCATGATGTGAACGCCAGCGTCGAGCGGGAGGACCGCATTGGCATCGTGGGCCAGAACGGCGCGGGCAAGACCACCCTGCTCAAGATCCTTACCGGCGAATATCAGGACTACGACGGAGAATTCAGCGTGACCCACGGCGTGACGCTGGGCTATCTGGAACAGAACGCAAAGCTGGATGCCACGCTGGATCTCTACGGCGAGATGCGCTCCACCTTTGCCCCTGTGCTGGATGCCATGGCCCAGATGCAGGTGCTGGAACGCAAAATGGCCGCGCAGCCGGACGACACGGAGCTGCTGGCCCGGCACGACCAGCTGCAGAACATCGTGGATGCCGCCGACGGCTACAACATGGATGTGAACATCAAAAAGGTGCTGTCCGGCATGGGCTTTGCGCAGGATACATGGCAGAAGAACATTGCGGTGCTCTCCGGCGGCGAGCTGACGAGGCTGCGGCTGGCAAAGCTGCTGCTGGAAAAGCCGGACGTGCTCATTCTGGACGAGCCCACCAACCACCTGGACTTTGCCACCATGGAATGGCTGGAAAACTACCTCAAGGGCTATTCCGGTGCGGTGCTGGTGGTCAGCCACGACCGCTACTTCCTCGATAACGTGTGTACGAAGATCTGGGAGGTCTCCTTCCAGACCATGACCACCTACAAGGGCAACTTCTCGGCCTACCTGCCCCAGAAGGAAGCCGCCGACGCCCTGCGCCAGAAGCAGCACGATGCAGATGTGGCACTGGCCGAAAAGCTGCAGGACTACGTGGACCGCAACCTTGTGCGCGCCTCCACCACCAAAATGGCCCAGAGCCGCCGCAGGCAGCTGGAAAAGCTGGAGATCACCGAAGCGCCCAAGGACGAGACCAACCAGCTCAAGTTCCGGTTTGAATATGACGTAGAACCGTGGAACGAGCTGGTGCTGCTCAAGAACCTGACCATCAAAATAGGGGAGCGCACCCTGCTGGAACCCTTTACCTATACGGTGTGCCGCGGCCAGCGGCTGGTGATCGCAGGCCCCAACGGCGCGGGCAAGTCCACCCTGATGCAGGTGCTGGACGGCAAGCGCCGCCCCTCCGGCGGCATGGTGCGGCTGGGCACCGGCGCACGGCCCAGCATCTTTGCCCAGCAGCAGAACCGTCTGGGGCAGGGCCGGGTCATCGATGTGATCTGGAACAAGTACCCCCGCATGACCGAGCTGGAGGTGCGCAGCCATCTGGCAAAGCTGGGCTTCCGGGGCGAGACGGTGTTCAAGCCCTGCGAGGCGCTTTCCGGCGGCGAGCTGGCCCGCCTGCGCTTTGCGGAGATCGTGCTGGAACGGCCCAACCTGCTGTTTCTGGACGAGCCCACCAACCATCTGGACATTTACACCCGCGAAAACCTTACCGAGGCCCTCATGGCCTACACCGGCACGCTGCTGCTGGTCACCCATGACCGCCACCTGATGAACAGTCTGGCCTGTCCCATCCTCTACCTTGAGGACGGCAAGGCCACCCTCTACCCCAGCTACGATGCCCTGATGGGCCGCAGCGCCCCGGCACCTGCCGTGCAGAAGGCCGCCGAACCGGCCAAGACCGGCTACGGCAGGGAGCAGCGCCGCCGCCGCGCCGAGCTGCGGGCCAAGATCAAGGCCTGCGAGGACGAGATGGAAGCCTGCGGTGCACGCGAAGTGGAGCTGGACAACGAGATCAACTCCCCGGAGGTGTACAACGACCCCGACCTGCTGCGCCAGAAGAGCGACGAGCTGAGCGACCTGCGCTTCCATCAGGAAGAGCTGTTTGCCGCGTGGGAAGCTGCCATGGAAGAGCAGGAAAGCTACGAGCAGAGCCAGCAGACCGAAGAGTAAAGGAGAGTGCAGCATGCCCCAAAACAGACGCAGTTACGAAAAAACGCGCCGCATCGCCCTTTCCGGCCTGCTGTTTGCGCTGGCCATGGCACTTTCGTTCATTGAGGGCACGCTCACCATCCCGGGCCTTTTGCCGGGCATGAAGCTGGGCCTTGCCAACATCGTGGTGATGTACGCGCTGTTTTTCATGGGGCCAAAGCAGGCGCTGGTGCTGGACGTGCTCAAGGCACTGTTCGTGTTTCTGGTGTCCGGCTTCACGGCGGGCTTTCTCTCGCTGTGCGGCGGCCTTTTGTCCCTGCTGGTGATGTGGGTGCTCTACTACCTGCTGCCGGTGCGGCCCACCTGGTTCATCCTGTCCGTATGCGGCGCACTGGCCCACAACATCGGCCAGCTGCTGGGCGCGGGCGTGATCATCTCGTCGTCGCTCTCGTTCTACTATGCGCCGGTCATGCTGGTGCTGGGCCTTGTGATGGGCGCACTGACCTCCATCACCCTCAAGGCCCTGCTGCCGGCTCTTGGCAAAATGGGCTTCTCCACACAGGAAAAGCGGGGGGAATAACCAACCGTCCATGCAGCACAGTTGCATTTTGGCCGGAAATCAGTATAATAAGGAAACAACCTGCTATTTTCAACCTGCTATTTTAAAGATAAAATCTCTTGCATACAGCGCTGCCGCCGTGGGAAAGTGCGCGGCAGCCGGGAGGTGTTTGCACTATGAGTGAAAAAGTTACCATCAAGGTGGAGCGCAAAAAGCTGCATCTGCCCACCATCGCCCTGCGCGGGCTGGTGG
The DNA here is from genome assembly GCF_003604105.1 of Faecalibacterium sp. AF10-46. Lineage (NCBI taxonomy): Bacteria > Bacillati > Bacillota > Clostridia > Eubacteriales > Oscillospiraceae > Faecalibacterium > Faecalibacterium sp. AF10-46. Next base: position 365,462 of record NZ_QVGY01000001.1, read on the forward strand.
TGTTCCCCAACAATCTCGTCCACTTTGAGGTGGGCCGCGAAAAGAGCATTGCCGCTGTGGAGTGGGCAATGGCAAATAATTCTAACGTGTTTCTGGTGGCACAGAAGTCCATGGACACCACCGAGCCGCAGCAGGCAGACCTGTTCAGCTACGGCGTGGTGGCCGAGGTCAAGCAGGTGCTGCGCGTCTCCGGGGACCTTGTAAAGGTCCTGGTGGAGGGCAAGTACCGCGCAAAGCTCAGTGCACTGGATGCCAGCGGCGATTTTCTGCTTTCGGAGGTGCGCCCGGCCCCGGTGCGCGCAGGCAAGGCCGACGATGCCGTGGAGACCGAAGCACTGCTGCGCGCCCTCAAGGCCGGGTTTGACGAGTACCTTGGCATGAACCCGCGCCTTGGCAAGGACGTGGTGTTTGCCATCGTTTCCAGCGACGACCCCGCCTTCCTCAGCGAGTACATGCCTGCAAACCTGCTGTTCCGCTACGAGGACAAGCAGGCTGTGATGGACGAGGGCACCCTGAACGGACGGCTGAAAAAGCTCATCGAGATGCTGCGCCGTGAGTGTCAGGTGATGAAAATTGAAAAGGAGATCGCGGAAAAGGTCAACGAGTCCATGGACAAGAACCAGCGCGATTACTACCTGCACGAACAGCTGCACATCATCAGCGACGAGCTGGGCGAGGGCGACGACACCCACGCCGAGGCCGACGAGTACCGCCGCAGGATCACCGAGCTGCACCTTGCCGAGGACAGCGAGAAGAAGCTGCTCAAGGAGGTAGACCGCCTTGCCAAGATGCAGGGCTCCAATCAGGAGGCAACGGTCATCCGCACCTATCTGGACACCTGCCTTGACCTGCCGTGGAACACCTTTACGGTGGACGACCTTGATATCAGCCGCGCACAGCAGATTTTGGACCGCGACCACTACGGCCTGAAAAAGGTGAAGGACCGCATTCTGGAAACGCTGGCCGTGCGCAAGCTGGCACCGGACGTGAAGGCACAGATCATCTGCCTTGTAGGCCCTCCGGGCGTGGGCAAGACCAGTATTGCACGCTCCATCGCCGAAAGTATGGGCCGCAAGTATGTGCGCATCAGCCTTGGCGGCGTGCGGGATGAAGCCGAGATCCGCGGCCACCGCCGCACCTACATCGGCGCGATGCCCGGCAAGATCATCACTGCCATGATCTCTGCCAAGAGCGCGAACCCCCTCATGCTGCTGGACGAGATCGACAAGCTGGCAGGCGACTTCCGCGGCGACCCGGCCGCAGCCCTGCTGGAAGCGCTGGACCCGGAGCAGAACAGCACCTTCAACGATCATTTCATCGATATCCCGTTCGATTTGAGCCATGTGCTCTTTATCACCACGGCCAACGATCTGGGCAGCATCCCCGGCCCGCTGCGCGACCGCATGGACGTGATCGAGCTGCCCAGCTACACCCGCGTGGAAAAATACAACATTGCCCGCAAGCACCTGCTGCCCAAGCAGCTCAAGGCCTGCGGCCTGACCGGCAAGGTCACGCTGAGCCAGAGCGCGCTGTACGGCATCATTGACGGCTACACCCGCGAGGCCGGTGTGCGCAATCTGGAACGCACCATCACCAGCGTGCTGCGCAAGTGCGCCCGCAAGATCGCCGCAGGCGAGACGGAAAGCGTCTCCGTTACCGGCACCATGCTGGAACAGCTGCTTGGCCCCCGCTTCGTCAAGCCCGACTTCCTCAACCGCACCAACGCGGTGGGCATCGCCAACGGTCTGGCATGGACCAGCGTGGGCGGCGAGACCCTGCCCATCGAGGTGCAGGTGATGGACAACGGCAGCGGCAAGATCACCGTCACCGGTTCGCTGGGCGACGTGATGAAGGAGAGCGCTCAGCTGGCCGTTACGTGGGTGCGCGTGCACGCCGCCGAGTACGGCATCGACCCGGAAAAGCTCAAGAAGTGCGACCTGCACATCCACGCCCCGGAGGGCGCAGTGCCCAAGGACGGCCCTTCTGCCGGTGTCACCCTGACCACGGCGCTGGTGTCCTGCCTGTCCGGCATCCCGGTGCGCGGCGATGTGGCCATGACCGGCGAGATCACCCTGCACGGCAACGTGCTGCCCATCGGCGGCCTGCGGGAAAAGAGCATGGCGGCCTACCGCGAGGGTATGAAAACGGTGCTCATCCCCAAGGACAACGAACCCGACCTGTATGAGGTGGACGACGAGGTGAAGAAGAACCTCACCTTCCTGCCCATGCAGAGCCTGACACAGGTGCTGAACGCGGCCCTGCTCAAGCCCCAGAACGCAAAGAAGGCCAAGGCTCCCAGCCGCACCCATGCAAAGAAAAAGGCGGCAGACGCCGCCATTGTGCCGCCCACCGCAGAAAAGCCCCAGCCCGGCGCGGTGTGCTGAGAATAGGGCAGGGCGGCAGATAGCTTTCTCCGCGAACAGCCCGGGACTCCAGTCCCGCCCCAACGCTTGCGCGCCGGGGCCCCACCCCCAGGACATTCGCTGGAGAAACTATCTGCCGTCCTGCTGGGATCGGCACCGGATACTCCGGCAAGATGCGCGAAGCCATGTCTAAAGTGCAGGCTGCGACTAAAATCGACAGAAAAGCCCGACAGGAAGTGCGAGGGCTTGCCTTCGCTGGTGGTCTGGCGAGCGCAGGCGGGACGGAGTGTCCGGTGACAATCCCCTTATCAAAGAAAGGAAAGCTCCATGAATTACAACAAAGCTGATTTCATTGCCAGCTATGGCATTTCCAGCCAGCTGCCCGAGAGCGACCGCCCGGAGCTGAGCTTTTCGGGGCGGTCCAACGTGGGCAAATCCAGCCTCATCAATAAGCTGTGCAGCCGCAAAAACCTTGCCCGCGTGTCCAGTACGCCGGGCAAAACGGCTACCATCAATTTCTATTCGGTGGACGACTGCTACTTTGTGGATCTGCCCGGCTACGGCTACGCCAAGGTGAGCAACGCCGACCGTGAGCGCTGGGACGACCTCATCAACAGCTACTTTGAAGCACCCCGCCACCACACCCTGCTGGTGCAGCTGCTGGACTGCCGCCACGCCCCCAGCGCCGACGATGAGCAGATGCTGCGCTACCTGCACTATCACCAGATCCCCTACGTGGTGGCCCTGACCAAGGCCGACAAGCTCAAAAAGAGCCAGCTGGCCAAGACGCTGGAAGACTTTGAAAATCTCTGCCGCCCCTATGGCTGCCAGAAGGTGGTGCTGACCAGCGGCGAGAACGGCTACGGCATCCCGGAGCTGCAGGCGGTGCTCAATGCCGCTGTGGCCGGGGAACAGGAAGCGGAGTAAACCATGGCCTACAACGAATTTGCCTATTTCTACGATGAATTCAACGGCGAGGCCGATTACGATGCCCTGTATGCCCACATCCATGCAAAGCTCAAGGAGCACGGCATCCACGACGGCATCCTTGCCGACCTTGGCTGCGGCACCGGTGAGCTGACGTTGATGCTCACGCAGGCGGGCTATGATATGATCGGCATTGACCAGTCCGAGGAGATGCTCTGCGTTGTGCGCGATAAGGCCGAACAGCTGGGCCTTTCCGGCAGGCTGCTGCTGCTCCGGCAGGACCTGCTCAAGCTGGATCTGTACGGCACCATCCGGGGCGCGGTGTCCACCTTTGACACCTTCAACCACATCCCGGACCTCGACACCGCCATTGCCAACGCGGGCTTTTTCATGGAGAAGGGCGGGGTGTTCCTGTTCGATATGAACACGCCCTACAAACACCGGAACGTGTTGGGCGACAACGCGTTCACCTTTGAGGAAGAGGATGCCGCCTGTGTGTGGCGCAACCACTACGATGCCGCCAACCGCCGCGTGGAGATTACCGTGGACATCGACTACCACGAGACCGGCGAGCACTTCCACGAGCAGTTCTGCGAGTACACCTATGACCTTGACACCATCCGCACCGCGCTGGAAAAGCACGGATTTGCGCTGGAAAGCGTCTGCGACGGCGAGACCTTCGGCCCGCTGACCGAGGACAGCCAGCGCTATTTCTTCTGCGCAGTCAAGCAGTATACACAATTGGAGGGATAACTTTATGGCAAATCTGATCCGCGGCCTGTCGGAGAACGGCGGGGTCGTGTTCTGCGGCGTGGATTCCACCCAGATCGTCCGCAAGGCCGAAAAGCTGCACACCACCAGCGCCACCTGCAGCGCGGCACTGGGCCGTCTGCTCACCGGCGCGGCCCTGATGGGCTCCATGCTCAAGGACGACCGTGACCAGATCACCCTGCGTGTGTCCGGCGGCGGCCCGGCGGGCGTGGTCATTGCCTGCACCGACGGCACCGGCAACGTGAAGGGCTGCATCGATCACCCCTTGGTGGAGCTGCCCGCAAAGCCGAACGGCCACCTGGATGTGGGCGGCGCTGTGGGCAAAGACGGTGTGCTCACCGTCATCCGGGACAACCGCCTGCAGAAGGAGCCTACCGTGGGGCAGGTGCCGCTGGTCTCCGGCGAGATCGCCGAGGACCTGACCGCCTACTACGCCTACAGCGAGCAGGTGCCCACCGTCATGGCGCTGGGCGTGCTGGTGGACAAAGACCTGTCCATCCTGTGCGCAGGCGGCTTTATGGTGCAGCTGCTGCCCGGTGCCACCGATGCGGAGATCGATCAGCTGGAAAAGAATATCGCGGCCATGCCGTCCGTCACCACCCTGCTGCACGAGGGCAAGACCCCCGAGGACATGATGCAGCTGGCGCTGGCAGGTTTTGAACCCAACGTGCTGGACGAGCGCGACGTGCACTACCAGTGCGACTGCAGCGCCGAGCGCACCAAGGAGATGCTGTTCAGCCTTGGCCGCAAGGAGCTGGTGAGGATGCGCGACGAGGACCCCGCCTGCGAGGTGGTGTGCCACTTCTGCCACAGCAAGTACCAGTACGACCTCAACGACCTGCTTGCCGAGTACGACGCGCAGGCGGCGGAACGTGCCGCTGCAGAGCAGGGGACTTGACAAACCGCTAAAAAACAACTATACTACAAACAGAAAAGGCGCTGTCCGCAATGGTCAGCTCCCTCCGGCTAGATAGTCAATAAGAATGACCGCTCAGGTTTGGGAGTCTGGGGCGGTCATTTCTTATTGTTATGGATCTCTTTGAAGATTGCCCATGCGATTTGAAATGTAATCCCAACTGTGCCGCCAACAATGACGAACAGCTGCAGAACATCGTTCAACACCATGATGCATCCCCCCTTCCGCGTTTGCGAACGGGGGAACAAACAATAAGCTTTTACGTCCCCCGGACGCTTGCCGGAGGGAAGCATGACCACCTGCGCTTGCAGATAGCACCTTAACGCCACCCTTCGGGGTGGCATTTTTAGTTTAGCATACTTTTTGACGAATTACAACGGGAATCCTTTCACCCGCAGATGTCCGCTGCCACGGTGTAGGTGACGGTATAGTCCAGTACATTGCCGTTCACGGTGCAGTCCTCTTTGCGGGCGATGTGCTCCGCGTCCGGCCATGCGGCGTACAGCGCCTGCAGGCTTTGCAGCCGGGCCAGCGCGGCGGCCTGCGCTTCGGTGCGGTGCAGCGTTTCCGGCTGCTGCACATAGCGGCAGGTCTCCTCCACAGAGCAGGGCAGGGCAAGGCCCAGCAGCGGCACCTCCGGCTGAAAGTGCCGGAGGATCACCGCCGCATGTTCCGGCGCAGGCGCGGCGGGCAGGGAGAAGGTGTGCCCGAACGCTGTCACCCGGTATGCGCGGGTGCACGCGCCGGTGTACTGCTGCACCGTCTCTTCCAAGGGCACGGTGCGGGTGTCGCTCCACTCAAACTGAGCGATCACCGTTCCGGCGGCGGGCGCAAAGATCAGGGTGCCGTCCCGCTCGGCGCGGGCTGTGCCAATGAGGCCCTGCCCGGCTTCCACCTGCTGGCCCGGCTGCACCAGCATGGTGCCGCTGGTAAGGTTCGTGCGCAGAACAGTGCCGCTGCATTTTGCCCGGATGCCGTGCAGCGTTCCGGCGGCAATGTCCGGCTTGGGTCTGGCCGCGGCGGCTTCCACCACCAGCCGCCCTTTGGCAAAATTCAGGCTGGCCCAGGAGAACTCGCCGCTGTGCAAAAGGGCGTACTCCCCGGCGGTGAGCTTTGCCTCGGTCACAGCCGCACCGGGCTGCAGGCCCGCTTCCCGCAGGACGGCGCAGGCCCGCGCGGCCTGTCCGGTGGTGAGGGCAGAGGTGTCCGCATACCAGACGAACTGCTGTGCAAAGAGCAGCAGCGGCACAAACACCGCCAGCCCCGCCCAAAGCCCGGCCCGGCGCAGCAAGGGGCGCAGGCGGAAATACAGCCCCAGCTTCCGGCGGATGCGCAGCCGCACCCGGCGCTTGCGGGCCAGCGCGGCAAGGCGCGGGTACTGCCACGCGGCGCACCGCCCGCCAAACCCTCCCGGCAGGGCCGTTACCCCGTAGGGATGCAGCCCGGCCCGGGCGGCAGCGGTAAGCAGGGCTTCGGTGCTGCCATTGCATGCGGTGAACTCCACCGCGGCCCAAAGGCTTACCGGTTCCATGGGCACCTCCTAGTCATCCGCAAAGTCCGTGCGCACGAACCGCCCCCGCAGGGTCAGGCGGCTGGCGGTAAGGGTGACGATCTTCAACCCGTCGCCGTAGATGGTCAACCGGCCATGGGGCATCTGCAGGCACAGCCGGTCGGGGCTGTAGGCCAGAATGCGGCAAAAGTGCTCCACCTCCATGCGGCCCCCGCTCAGGTAGACGGCAGGGGCGCGGTAAAAGCCCGGCGGCGGCTGACGGAACAGCAGGGCCAGCCAGCTTTGCGGCCTAAGCCGCTTTTTGCGCTTGGCACACATCCCATTCCCTCCCATCCCGCAGTTCTGCCCGCGGCGCGCTGCTACATATATATGGATGCGGAGGGCTGAGTTATGAATCAAAGCTGGAATTTCCGGCGGGGCGTGCTGCTGGCGCTGGCAGGGTATACGGCGTTTCTGGTGTTTGCCGCGCCGCAGCGCTGTGCCGATGCCCTGCAGGCGGGGCTGCGGCTGTGCGGCGGGCCGCTGCTGGTATCGCTGTTTCCGTTCCTCATCGTATCGGCGCTGGCGGCAGGCTGCGGGGCCGGGCAGTGGCTGGGCTTTGTGTTCCGGCCTGCGGCGCGGCTCATGGGCATCCGGGCAAAGGGTGCGGGCGGCGTGCTGCTCATTGGGGCCTTGGGGGGCTTTGCACCGGCGGCGGTGGCTGCGTCCGAAGCCGTGCGCACCGGTCAGCTCACTTCCCGGCAGGCCTCGGCGCTGCTGCCCGCCTGTGTGTGCAGCGGGCCGTCCTTTGTCATCCTCACGGTAGGGCAGCAGATGCTGGGCAGCCGCGCGGTGGGGGTGCGGCTGTTTGCGGCCCAGCTGCTGGCGGGCTACCTCACGGCGGCGCTGCTGTGCCGGATGCAGGGCGGGGCCGGGCAGGCTCCGCCCGCGCAGGGGGAAACCATTCCGCTGCCCGCACTGGACGCGGTGATCGCGCAGGCGGCAGTGACCTACCTGAAGCTCTGCGGCTTTGTGCTGTACTTCCGGCTGCTGGCGGCAGGGTGCGGGGCATTGCTGCCACAGCCGTGGGCGGCGCTGCCCGCCATGCTGCTGGAAGTGTGTTCCGGCTGCGATCAGGCCGCCCGCACCGGGCTGTGGGCCAGCACGCTGTGCTGTGCGGCGCTCAGTGTGCAGGGGGTGTCGGTGCTTTTGCAGGTGCGCACCATCTGCCCGGCCGAGATCTCGCTGCGGCCTTTGCTGGCAGCGCGGGCGGTGCATCTGCCGCTTTCGGTGGCGCTGTTCTGGCTGGGCAGCACCGTGCCGGTGCAGGCCGTGCAGACCTTTACCACCCTGACCGAACGGGTGGTGGTGCTGCGCCGCGTGCCGCTGGACTGCGCCCTGCTGGCCTTTGCCGTGTGCTGCATCACGGTGGAGGAGTTGGCGCGTTGAGGTGCGGGCTGGGCCGCGTGCTGGGAGCTTTCTCCGCGAACAGCCCGGAACCCACGGTTCCGCCCCTGTGCTTACGCACGGGGCCCCACTTCCCGGACATTCGCTGGAGAAACTCCCAGCCCACAGCCCTTGGTTTCAGGGAACTTTATCAGGTGCTACTGTAGGAGCGTTATCTGAGAAGGTGACTGATTTTTGATGAATGAGCGTGAAAAAAGACACTTTGTCAAGCTGATAAACTGACAACAGCGTGGCAAACAGAGTCACTTTGTCAGCAAGGGTCACTTTATCAAATTGACAAACAGACAATTATAAACATAGATGCGTTATAATTTCGCCACTTTGTCACTTGTTTCTCCACGGTAGGGCATGGCAGTGAACCAACTGCGTACGTTGCCGCCCTGATTGATCTGGTGCTTTGCAATCTCACCGGATTTTACAAGCTCACTGTACACACGGTTGTATGTACTGTCACTGCACCCGATCTCCCGCAGGACGGCGGCGCGCAGCTCATTGCTGGGCATCGACCCAAGGCGGCTCTCGGACAGAACGTTCAGGATGGCGCTGCGGGTGTCCTGCCGGGTCTCCGCCGTGCGCACCCGCCGCTCCTCAATGAAGTCGGCATCCTTCTTGTCGGTGTAGCCGTCAAACACGGCCCGCGCGGTCTTTACGCCCTCCACCTCCACATCGTCGATGTGCAGCAGCACCGTCTGCTGGGGGCGGGCGTAGCTGTTTTTCTCGTGGCTGAGATAAATTTTGCCGTCGTTCTTGGCGCGGCCCATCATCAGCACGCTGCGGGCCATGTCCCAGATATCCGAGCTGTCGGCCAGACGTGCGCGGCCGGAAACGCCCTGCTTTTTGTTGGAGTGCATCACGATGAGCACCGCGCAGCCTTGCTTTGCGGCAATGGCGCGCAGCGGCAGCAGGGCACCGCGCATCTGGTTGCGGCTTGCCATCTCCACATCGGAGGGCAGAAAGCTCTGCAGCGGGTCCACGATGAGCAGCAGCGGCCCGGCCTTGGCGGCAAAATCCGCCAGTGCCTGATCCTTGAGGGTAAGGGGCTGGCCGGTCTTGCCAAAGTAGTCGTCGGCGGTCAGCACCAGCACCCGGTTCATGTCGGCCCCGGCCGCCAGCAGACGGGCCTTGAGCACCTTGCCGGGGTCGTCCTCGCCCGCAAGCAGCAGCACCTTACCGGTCTGCTGCGGCGGCAGCGGAAAAAAGCCGGAGGTCTTGCCCGCCGTCACATAGGCAATGAGCTGTGCCTGCCAGATGCCCTTGCCGGTGCCGCCGTCGGCACCCAGCAGCGACACTTCGCCCAGCGGCAGCAGCTGCGGCACCAGCCACGCCACGCTCTGCATGGGCACATCGGCCAGCAGGCCGGGCTGCGCCGCGCTGCCCTCCAGCGCAAGCTTGCGCTGCTTTGCGTCCGCGTTCACGGCTGCCATAAAGGCTGCAGGGTCGGCCTGCCACGCCTGCTTGCAGGTGTTGAGCCATTGATCGATCTTGTAATTGACGGCGGGCAGCTGCATGTTGCAGGCTGCGCCGCGCACGTCGTCCAGCAGGTCTTCCCGTGCATCCGGGTCGGTCTGGTGGAACATTACCGCAAAGGTCAGGCGGCTGAACAGCTGCTGCTCGGTCCTGCAGCCGTCCAGCATGTTCAGAAAGTCTGTGCGGTCCTGAATGGATACTCCCAAAATACATTTCTCCTTTCGCTGTGGTTTATAACTGGAAGCAAAACCAAATGTTGTTGTAATAAGTATAACTCTGAAAAAACAACGTGTCAACAAATAGTTTTTGCGCAAAAAGCCACAGCTTCCGGGGTGAAAATACACCGGAAAATGGGAAAAGAAAAAGAGAAGGCGGGCACCTTCTCTTGACAAAACGGCAAAAAATAACTATACTATAAATAGAAAAGGTGCTGTCCGCAATGGTCAGCTTCCTACCTTTACAATCAAGATTGACTGCACGGAGTTGGAAGGCTGTGGCAGTCAATCTTTTTTGTTGTCATCACATTTGCGCTGAGAAAACTTCTCCAAGACCTCAACGGTCAGGCGAACTGCATCAAGGATCAGACTCAATAGCATGAGAATGACCGTGAGCAGAGTGAAAAGCTCCATCAGGCTCATTGATATCCCTCCCTTCGCCTTCAAGGCTCCGGGCAGGGTACTTCCAAAAAAGTTTCCTCCCGGAACCTCTGCTTCATTCCATGTAGAAAGAGCAGCGATACAGGGCAGGAAGCATGACCACCTGCGCTTGCAGATAGCACCTTAACGCCACCCTTTGGGGCGGCATTTTTAGTTTAACATACTTTTTGACGAAATACAATAAGAAGACACAGAAACGACGCTTTGTAAAATTTTATGGTGCATGGTTGCTTTTTGCAAAAAAGCAGAGTATAATAAAAGTGAGAAAGTAAGAAAATCGCACAAAGGAGGATGAAGGATGCTGACGGAATTGAGGACAAAATCCCAGATCACCATTCCAAAGGATATTGTAATGAAGATGGGCCTGCGTGAGGGCGACAAGCTGGAGATCGTGGAGAAGGATGGCGTGATCGAGCTGATGCCGGTAGCCGTTTACCCCAAAAAGTATCTGGACGAGCTGCGCAGCGAGATCAACGAAGCAAAGGCCAAAATTGCGGCAGGGGAGCAGCCGGTGTTCGACACTGTGGACGCACTGTTTGAAGCGCTGGACGGTGCGGACGAATGAATTACAAGATCACCTACACCAAACGATTCATAAAGAACCTGAAGCGTTTGAACGCAGCGGAGCGGGCGCAGCTGAAAAAGAAGCTGGAAATTCTGGAAATGGACCCGCTGTATCCGTCGCTGCGCACAAAGCGTATTCAAGGCACGGTAGACTTGTTCGAGTTCAGCGTAAACATGGATGTGCGGGTCATCTGGCAGTACGACGGTGATACGATCATTCTGCTGTTGGACATTGGACACCATGATATTCTGAATCAATTTTAAAAGCCTGTAAACACGATAAAAAGGCCGCTGCACGGTTCACATGCAACGGCCTTTCCGTATTCAGCGGCGGTTTACTGGATGCCGGTCACAGGATAGTCCTGATCCTCAACGGCCTTCTTCAGCACGTCGTCGGCGACCTCGGCGTTCAGGGTGACGATGGCGGTGCCGGCCTCGTGGCTCACCACGGCCTCGTCCACCTCGGGCAGGGCTTCCAGAGCCTTCTTCACACGGGCTTCGCAGTGGCCGCACATCATGCCTTCCACTTTCAGGGTCTTTTTCATAGCAGTGTCCTCCTTGGTACTCTCTTTATTTGCAACCGCTGCGGGCTGTGCGGAGACAGCGGGCAGGGAAGCAGCATTTTTTGCCGCACGATCGTGCTTTGTGCTGTGCACGTCGAACAGGTTCAGGCGCAGGGCGTTGCTTACCACGCAGAAGCTGGAAAGGCTCATGGCAGCAGCACCGAACATGGGGTTCAGCGTCAGGCCGAAGGGGATGAACACGCCTGCAGCCAGCGGGATGCCGATGATGTTGTAGATGAACGCCCAGAACAGGTTTTCGTGGATGTTGCGCAGGGCAGCGCGGCTCAGGCGGATGGCGGCGGGCACGTCCGACAGCCGGGAGTTCATCAGCACCACGTCCGCCGCGTCGATGGCAACGTCGGTGCCTGCGCCGATGGCGATGCCGGTGTCGGCACGGGTCAGGGCCGGGGCATCGTTGATGCCGTCGCCCACCATGGCCACCTTGCCGGATGTCTGCAGCTGGCGGATGACCGCTTCCTTGCCGTCGGGCAGCACGCCTGCGATCACCTCGTCCACACCGGCCTGCCTGCCAATGGCAGCAGCGGTGCGCTGGTTGTCACCGGTGAGCATCACCACGCGGATGCCCATGGCCTGCAGCTCCCGGATGGCGCGGGGGCTGTCCTCCTTGATGGTATCGGCCACCGCGATGATGCCCAGCAGGCGGCCTGCTCCGCCGAAGAACAGGGGCGTTTTGCCCTGTGCGGAGAGGGCTGCGGCCTTCTCCTGCAGCTGTGCGGGCACGGTGACTTTGGTGCCGATCAAGGACGCATTGCCGCCAAAGATCTCCACGCCCTCCAGCTTTGCGGCCAGACCGTTGCCCGGCAGGGCGGCAAAGCCGGATACCTCGGGGGCGGTGAGCTTCTGCGCGTCGGTGCAGGCCAGCACGGCCTTTGCCAGCGGGTGTTCGCTCTTGCGCTCCAGTGCGGCGGCAAGGGTGAGCAGCTCCGTCTCGGAAACGCCCTCGGCGGGCAGAATATCGGTCACTTTTGGTTCACCGCTGGTGATGGTGCCGGTCTTATCCAGCGCCACGATCTGGGTGCGGCCTGCAGCTTCCAGCGAAGCGGCGGTCTTGAACAGGATGCCGTTCTTTGCACCCAGACCGTTGCCCACCATGATGGCCACCGGCGTTGCCAGACCCAGCGCACAGGGGCAGCTGATGACCAGCACGGAGATGCCGCGGGCCAGCGCATAGCCCAGCTCCCGGCCCAGCAGCAGCCACACGATGGTGGTGACCACCGCAATGGTAATGACCGCAGGCACGAAGAAACCGGACACCGTATCGGCGATTTTTGCAATGGGAGCCTTGGTGGCGGCGGCATCGCTGACCATCCGGATGATCTGGGCAAGGGTGGTGTCCTCGCCCACGCGGGTGGCCCGGCACTGCAGGAAACCGGACTGGTTGGTGGTGGCAGCGCTCACCTTATCGCCCGCAGCCTTGTCCACGGGGATGCTCTCGCCGGTCAGGGCGCTCTCGTTCACGGCGCTGGTGCCTTCCAGCACGATGCCGTCCACGGGGATGTTCTCGCCCGGGCGCACCACAAAAATATCCCCCTTCTGCACCTGCTCGATGGGCACGGTCACTTCGGCACCGTCCCGCAGCAGGGTGGCGGTCTTGGGGGCAAGCTTCATCAGGCTCTTGAGCGCGTCGGTGGTCTTGCCCTTGGAGCGGGCCTCCAACATCTTGCCCACCGTGATGAGGGTCAAGATCATGGCGGCGGACTCAAAGTAGAACTCCATCATATAGTGCATGACCAGCTCACGGTTGCCGTCCACCTGTGCGCGGGTCATGGCGAACAGGGCGTAGGTGCTCCACACAAAGCTTGCCATGGAACCCATGGCCACCAGCGTGTCCATGTTAGGCGAGCCGTGGAGGAGCCCCTTGAAGCCGTTGATGAAGAACTTCTGGTTGATGACCATGACGATGCCCGCCAGCAGCAGCTGCACAAGGCCCATGGCAATGTGGTTGCCGTCGAACCAGCGGGGCAGGGGCCAGCCCCACATCATGTGGCCCATGGAGAAGTACATCAGCACCAGCAGAAAGCCCAGCGACGCAATGAGCCGCCGCTTGAGCTTGGGGGTCTCGTGGTCGGCCAGTGCGTCAAGGTCGGCGCTGGTGGAGCTGGCAGCCGCCGCGCCCGCACGCTTGGGGCTGGCACCGTAGCCGGCATCCTGCACGGCCTTGATGATCTCGGCAGAGCTGGCGGTGCCCTCCACGCCCATGGAGTTGGTCAGCAGGCTCACCGAACAGCTGGCAACGCCGGGCACCTTGCTCACGGCCTTCTCCACCCGGGCGGAGCAGGCTGCACAGCTCATGCCGGTAACGTTGTATTGTTCCATAAAATATCACTCCTACGTTGAGTATGCACGGGAAAGGGCTTCTTATTTCATGAGCTTGGGCAGCAGATTCATCAGCTCGTCCAGCTTTACCTCGCTGCCCGCGCGCAGGTCGTCCGCCACGCAGGTGGAGATGTGCTGTGCCAGCAGCTCCTTGGAAAAGCTGTTCAGCGCCGAGTTCGCCGCCGCCACCTGCACAAGGATGTCCACGCAGTAGGCATCCTTTTCCAGCATGCCGCGGATGCCGCGCACCTGCCCCTCGATGCGGCTGAGCCGGTTCAGCAGGGCCTTGTGTTCCTCAGGGGTGCGGTCTTTGTGGCGGCAGCAGGAGGGGGTGACGCTTTCGGTGGGCACAGCGGATGCGTCAATGGCCGGAGCCGTGGCAGCTTCGGGCTGGGCGGGCGTGCCGCAACAGCAGCAGGGCTTTTTCTCGTTGTCCATAAAATATCTCCTTTACCCATAGGGGGTATGAATCTTACGGCATGAGTATAGCACAGCAAACCCGATAAATCAAGTAGGGAATTGAAAAATATAAACAAAAAGAGGGAAGGCACTGCAAATGCCTTCCCTCTATCAAATCACTTTTACTTCTCCAGAATCCGCGGCACAAACAGGCCCAGCATCTTGCCCCACCAGTACCACTCGTGGGAGACATCGCCGCCCCAGACCTCGAGGTGGGCGGGCAGGCCCTGTGCGGCCAGCACATCGGCCAGCGCCTGCGTGTCGGCTTTGGCATCGTCCTCGTAGGCACCCTGACCGGCGCAGAGCATCAGGCTGTTCTCCTCGGCCTTGGCCAGAGCCAGCTTGTCGGCGATGCCGTTCTCGGCCAGATACTGCAGGGGAGAGCAGCGCAGCACCAGATCGTCGGCTTCACTGCCCCAGAAGCGGGCCAGATCGTAGATGCCGGAAAGGCCGATGGCACCGGCAAAAAGCTTGGGACGGCGCAGGCGGCAGTTGACGGCGTGCACAGCGCCAAGGTCGATGCCCACACACCACAGCTTGGCATCCTTTGCGGCACCGTTCAGGGCCAGCACCCGGGGAGCCAGCTCGGCGGTAAGGTAAACGAAGTACTTTTCCTCCATCTCGGCGCGGCGGCGCACCGGGATGTCGCCGTTCAGTACGGCCTCGCCGTCAATGCTGTCGGCGCAGAACAGCTGCACCTTGCCCTCGTTCAGCAGCGGGGCAATGGCATCGGGCATGCCGTTGTTCTCCCAATCGTAAAAGCGGCCGCCGCGGGCAGGCAGGGCCAGCACCGGCACACCGGCGCTGCCGTATACCTTGAACTCCATCTCGCGGTTCAGCACGCTGCTCCACTCTTTGTAATAGGTACCCTGGATCATAAATCAAGCACTCCTTGTTTCTATATTCACCGGCCCGGGCGCAGTCGCTGCACGTCGGTGCCGGCCGTTAGCGATCAAAAGAAAGCTTTCTCTGGAAATATCACACGAACTGGTTGCGCTGGGCATCGTACTCGTAGCCCACGGCCCGGAGCTTTGCGCAAAGGTCGGCCTTGTCGGCATCCATGTCTTCGCACAGAGCATCGAGGTTTTTGTAAAAATCACGCAGCTTCAGGTTCACCACGCTCAGCAGCATGATGGGATCATTGGGCAGAGCCATGTGTTTTGCCTCCTTACAGCAACAAAAAAAGCCGGCCACTCGACAAAGTGACCGGCCACATACACCAAATTAGACAGCGCGGGTAACTTTGCCAGCGCGCAGGCAACGGGAGCATGCGTAGACGTACTTGGGAGAACCCTCAACGACCGCCTTGACACGACGGACATTCGGCTTCCAGGTACGGTTGGAACGACGATGAGAGTGAGAAACCTTGATACCAAAGGTAACACCCTTGCCGCAGCATTCACATTTAGCCATGGTACTTGCACCTCCTGCAGTGAAGTAAGGAATCAAAATAATCAGCTTGACTATTGTAGCAGATTGCCGGGCAAAATGCAAGCCTTTTTTCAAAAAATATTGCGGTTTTTTGGAAAACTGCCCCGATGCATTCAGATGCTGTTTTTTGTTACGACCCCTTGTGTGAAAATGTGATTTGGAGCAGCCCGCAGGCTGCAACGGCGACGACCGCCGCCAGTGGCGGAAACAGGGAGAAGCTGTTGGGGCAGCGGCCAGCAAGACGTGAGTGCCGTTCAAGGCACGAAACGAATGCTGGGTGCCGCAACTCGTAGACAAATCACGAATTAAAAATAAAATTCCGCTGAAATGATCAGAGCGAAGCGGAGATCATTTTAAATCGTCTGGACACCCCTTGTCTAAAACCTCAAAAAATAGTATTATATATGGTATACTGAAAAAAGGCAGGAATATCGAATGACCTCTCAGGGCATCTATTATCTCATCCGCGCGCTGGTGGCGCTGGTGGCCATCCCCTTCCACGAGTGCGGCCACGCGCTGGCGGCATGGCTGCTGGGCGACGACACCGCAAAGCGGCAGGGGCGGCTTTCGCTGAACCCCTTTGCCCACTTTGACCTGCTGGGCACGCTGTGCATGGTGTTTGCGGGCGTGGGCTGGGCAAAGCCCGTCTCCACCGACCCCCGCAATTTCAAAAACCCCAAGTGGGGCATGGCCCTCACCGCGCTGGCTGGCCCTGCGGCAAACATCCTCCTTGCCTATGTGGGCATGGTGGTGTGGAAGCTTATGTACTACTGGGCACCGGTGAACGATGCCACCATCTACATTGCCATGTTCCTGCAGTACCTTGTGCTGATGAACGTGAGCCTTGCCGTGTTCAACTTGATCCCGGTGCCGCCGCTGGACGGCAGCCGCATCCTGCTGGTGCTGCTGCCCCGGCGCATCTACTTTGGCCTGATGAAGTACGAGCGCTATATCATGATCGCCCTGCTGGCGGCAGTGTGGTTCGGCGCACTGGATACCCCCCTGTACTACCTGAACAACATCGTGTGGGAGCTGCTGGGCAAGGGCACCGGCTACATTGATAAGATCGCGTATTCCATCTACTATGCCGGCCTTGGGACGGTGGTGTGAGCGTGGCAGAAGAACTGACCTTCCATCTGGAAGATTTTGACGGCCCGCTGGAATTATTGCTGGCGCTTGTGGCCAAACATAAGATGGACCTGCACGATATCCCCATTCTGGAGCTGATCGACCAGTACACCGCCACGGTGGCGCGGGCCGACCCGGACCCGGAAGCCGCCAGCGCCTTCATCGAGATGGCTGCGCGGCTGGTGGAGATGAAAAGCTACCTGCTTTTGCCCCGCAGCGAAGAGGGCGAGCGCATGAAGCAGGAGTTCACCGGCCAGCTGATCGAGTACGACCAGTGCCGCCGCATGGCTGCGCTTTTGCGCCAAAAGGCCGAAGCTGCGCCGGTTTTTGTGCGTCCGCCCATGGAGATGGAGTTCGATAACACCTACGACCTGCACCATGCACCGCAGGTGCTGGCGGATTACTGGGCCGCTCTCTCCGGCCGCACCAAGCTGCGCCGGGAGCCTACCCAGCAGCAGTTCGAGCCGCTGGTCACAGCGCCCATGGTGTCGGTGACGAGCCGGGTGGTGTACATTCTGCGGCACCTGATCACCGGTACAGCGGCAAAAATGAGCCAGCTGTTCAGCCGCCAGCAGACCCGCAGCACCAACGTGGCCACCTTTCTGGCCTTGCTGGAGCTGGTGCGCGGCGGCCGCGTAACGCTGGACGACGCGGGCCGGCTGACCATGCAGCGGGGCCGCATCCAACGTGATAAGGAGAAGGAATGAACCAGAAACAGATCCGTGCAGCCGTGGAAGCCATGCTGTTTGCCAGCGGCGACCCCATTGGTGCCGACAAGCTGGCCCAGGCGGTGCAGCTGCCGCAGCTCAGCGTGGAAGCCGCGCTGGAAGCCCTGCGGGAGCGCTACGCCCGGGAGGACAGCGGCCTGTGCCTGCTGCACCTGAACACCCGCTGGCAGCTTGCCACCAAGACCGAGTGGGCCGACTGCATCCGCCGCCTGCTGGACAGCCGCCGCGCAGTGCCCCTTGGCCCCGCCGCCATGGAGACCCTGACCGTGATCGCCTACAACCAGCCGGTGTCCCGCGCCTTCATCGAGCAGGTGCGCGGCGTGGATTCCTCGTCCAGCGTGTCGGGCCTGCTGGAAAAGGGCCTCATTGAGGAAGCCGGACGCCTTGACCTGCCGGGCAGGCCGGTGAGCTTCCGCACCACCGACACCTTTTTGCGGGTGTTCGGCCTTTCTTCTCTGGCCGACCTGCCGCCGGTGCACGGGCAGGAGACGGAAACAAACGCATCACCGACAGAAAGTGAGGGGTAACGCATGGGAGCATTCCTCGCCGCGCTGGGCGCAGTGCTGCTGTTCATCCTCCGGGTGATCGGTATTCTGCTGCTGGTGGTGCTGATCTTACTGGTGCTGTTGCTGCTGTGCCCCTTCTGCGCAGACCTCTGCTGGGAGCATGGCGTGCTCACCGTAAAGGCCGGTGCGCTGGGCATCACCTTCCCGGTGTTCCAGTACCCGAAGCCGGAGCCGCCGCCCGCACCGGAAAACCCGGAGCCGCCCAAAGGCTTTGGCAAGGTCAAGGCAAAGTTTGCCGCATGGCGGGCCGAGCGCAAGCGGAAAAAGGCAGAGGAGAAGGCCCGCAAAAAGGCCGCTGCCGCCAAGGCAAACAAGCCCGCCCAGCCGCGCAAAAAGGCAAAGATCACGCTGGAGATCCTCTGCACCATGCTCAAAGGTGCGGGCACTTTGACCAAAGCTGTGTTCGGTGCGCTGCGCATTACAAAAATACAGGTGCGCCTTGGTGTGCGCGGGGAGGACCCCGCCGCCGCTGCCCGCAGCTACGGCAAGCTGCAGGCGTGGCTGTACCCGGTACTGGGCGTGCTGGACCGCTTTCTCTGGCTGCAGTTCGATGAGCTGCGCATCCTGCCGGACTTTGGCAGCGGGCAGCCCACCGTGGAGGACCGGGTGTCCTGCCGGGTGAGCGCGCAGGCACTGTTCATCGTCCTTGCGGCGGTGCGGGTGCTGTACGAGTTCTGGCGCAAAAAAGTATTGGACATCTTCCTATAATGTGGTACACTATAGGAGTATCCGGATCTGCAGACAACGGGCCTTTGCCCGAATCAAACCGATAAAGGAGAGCTGTTTTATGGCTGAGCATCCCATTCAGGGTCTGATGAACGTTACCATGGAGAAGATCCACCAGATGGTGGACTCCAACACCATCATTGGCAAGCCCATCATCACCGAGGACGGCACCACCATCCTGCCGGTTTCCAAGGTGAGCTTTGGCTTTGCCTCCGGCGGCACCGACTTTGACGGCAAGAACGCCGCCAACAAGGACCTGTTCGGCGGCGGCTCCGGTGCGGGTGTGAACATCCAGCCGGTGGCCTTCCTCGTGGTAAAGGACGGCTGCGTGCGCACCATCCAGCTGTCGGACAACGCCGACACCATCAGCCGTGCCCTGACTATGCTGCCGGAGCTGGTGGACAAGGTTGCCGCCCTCATCAAGAAGGACGAAAAGAAGGAAGAGCCTGCTGCTCCTGCGGAGCAGTAAGGGAGGGGGCTTGGCACCGGACACTCCGTCCCGCCTGCGCTCGCCAGACCACCAGCGAAAGAAGCCCTCGCACTTCCCGACGGGCTTTTCTGTCGATTTTAGTCGCAGCCTGCACTTTAGACATGGCTTCGCGCATCTTGCCGGAGTATCCGGTGCCGATCCCAGCAGGACGGCAGATAGTTTCTCCAGCGAATGTCCTGGGGGTGGGGCCCCGGCGCGCAAGCGTTGGGGCGGGACTGGAGTCCCGGGCTGTTCGCGGAGAAAGCTCCCTGCTGGCCTGCTAACTACTATCGCCGTAACTGTGAGCTTCCAACTCACAGTTTTGATACAGGCGCACCCGCACCCCAAAACAGGGGAGAGGTGCGCGTTTTGAGCGCCGGGAGGCGCACAAGGAGTTTTATTATGGCAGAAGAACGTATTCAAAAGATCATGGCTGAACAGGGTCTGTGCTCCCGCCGTGCGGCAGAGCAGATCATCGCCGAGGGCCGCGTGAAGGTCAACGGCCACCCCGTCAAGGTGGGCGACAAGATGGACCCCAACCGCGACGTGCTGCACGTGGACGACGAGCGCATCTATATCCGCAAGGATCAGCAGATGTACTATCTGGCCCTGTACAAGCCCCGCGGCTATGTGACCACCGCCAGCGACGAGCTGGGCCGCAAGACCGTGATGGAGCTGGTGAGCGATATCCCCGCCCGCCTGTACCCGGTGGGCCGTCTGGATAAGGACAGCGAGGGCCTGCTGCTCATGACCAACGACGGCGCATTTGCGCAGGCCGTCACCCATCCGTCGGGCGGCATCTCCAAGCTGTACCGCGTCACCGTGCAGCCCCGCGCCGATGAAAGCCAGATCCTGAAGCTGAGCAGCGGCGTTGTGCTGGACGACGGCACCAAGACCATGCCCTGCGCCATCAACGTTGTTACCGACGAGCCGGGCCGCACCGTGATGGAAATGACCCTGAAAGAGGGCAAAAACCGCGAGATCCGCCGCATGTGCGAGACCGTGGGCCTTGAGGTGGTGCGCCTGAAGCGCAATGCCGAGGGCGTGGTAAAGCTGGGAATGCTCAAGCCCGGCACCTACCGTGAGCTGACCAAGGCAGAGATCAACGGTCTGCGTGCCGCTGCCGCCAAGGGCCGCGCCCAGACCCGCAGTGCTGCAGTGCAGTCCAAGGCTGCTGAGCGCCGCCCCCGCGGCCCGGTGGGCAAGGGTACTGCCCCCAAAAAGCGCAAGTAAATACACCTGTAAAGGGGAGAAGTGTCCAAAGATGCTTCTCCCCTTTTTGCTGCTGGGTGGAAAGATGAATAACTGTCAGCTTTTCACGCTTCAAGTGAATGAAATTGAATTTTACTGCAAATACGCAAAAAACAAACGCACCAGCAATAAAAAGTGTCAAACACTCCTGCCGGATGTACAGGCTGTGCACGCGGGAAAGACAAAGAATACTTTTGACAACAAAAGTTCATCTCACTGAAGCGCCCCTGTTCTTCGACCAAATTTGTGCTATAATACAAAAGCAACGCTTCGCCCGGCCCCGCAAAGGGCAGGGCAGAGCAGAACGGAAAACAAGGAGTTTGGAATCATGGAAAGAGAAAAACTGAAGTCCCGCATGGGCTTCATTCTGCTTTCGGCGGGCTGTGCCATCGGCATTGGCAACGTGTGGAAGTTCCCTTATATTGCCGGTCAGGGCGGTGGCGGCGCATTTGTGCTGTTCTACCTGCTCTTTCTGGTCATTCTGGGCCTGCCCATTATGACCATGGAGTTTGCAGTGGGCCGCGCTTCCCGCAAAAGCCCGGTGCGGGCCTATCAGGCACTGGAAAAACCGGGCCAGAAGTGGCACATCCACGGCTATCTTACCCTCATTGGCTGCTATCTGCTCATGATGTTCTACACCACCGTGGCAGGCTGGATGCTGCACTATTTCTACATGACCGCCACCGGTAAGCTGGCAGGCTTGAACGCCGATCAGGTGGCTGGCAAGTTTACCGAAATGCTGGCAGACCCCGGCGTGATGACCTTCTGGATGGTGTTCGTGGTGGCACTGGGCATCTTTGTATGCGCCAAGGGCCTGCAGAACGGCCTTGAGCGCGTGACCAAGGTCATGATGATCGCCCTGCTGGTGATCATGGTGGTGCTGGCCGTCAACAGCCTGTTCATGCCCGGCGCAAAGGAAGGCCTGAGCTTCTTCCTCGTGCCCGACTTCGGGCGCATGAAAGAGGTGGGCGTGGTCAACACGCTGGTGTCCGCCATGAATCAGGCCTTCTTCACCCTGAGCCTTGGCATTGGCGCAATGTCCATCTTTGGCAGCTACATCGGCAAGGAGCACTCCCTGCTGGGCGAGTCCGCCCGCATCGTGGTGCTGGATACCTTCGTGGCCATCACCGCCGGTCTCATCATCTTCCCGGCCTGCTTCACCTACGGTGTGGACCAGACCAGCGGCCCCAGCCTGATCTTCATTACCCTGCCCAACATCTTTGCCAACATGGCCATGGGCCGGTTGTGGGGCTCCCTGTTCTTCCTGTTCATGGCCTTTGCAGCGCTTTCCACCGTGCTGGCCGTGTTCGAGAACATCATCTGCTGCGGCATGGAGCTGACCGGCTGCAGCCGCAAGAAATCCAGTCTGGTGAACTTCGTGCTCATCACTCTGCTTTCGCTGCCCTGCGTGCTGGGCTACAACGTGTGGGCATGGGACGGCTTTGCCGTGTTCGGCGGCGCTGTGCTGGATTTGGAGGACTTCCTCGTGAGCAACCTGTTCCTGCCGCTGGGCAGCCTGGTGTACCTGCTGTTCTGCGTTACCAACTACGGCTGGGGCTGGGACAACTATAAAAAGGAAGTCAACACCGGCAAGGGCCTCAAGATGCACGACTGGATGCGCGGCTACCTGACCTGCGTGCTGCCGGTGATCGTGCTGTTCATCTTTGCCTTTGGTCTCTACGATAAATTTCTCTGATAGTTACTTTGGCCCCTCTTACTGCAAGAGGGGCCTTTTGCGGCAGAAAGGAACCTTCCATGCATATCCTGATCTGTGACGACGATGCGGCGTTCGGCGCGCGCATGGCAGAATATGTCACTGTCTACTTTACCGCCCGCAGCGTGCAGGTGCACACCGCCGTCTGCACCAGCGCAGCCGAGGTGCTTGCAACGCCGGGGCTGGAGCTGTATCAGCTGGCGTTTCTGGACGTGGACATGCCCGGTGCAAACGGCATGGTGCTGGGCCGTCAGCTCAAGCAGAAGTGCCCCGGCCTGATGCTGGTGTATGTTTCGGCCTATCTGGAATTTGCGCTGGAAGGCTACACGGTGAACGCCTACCGCTACCTGCTCAAGCGGGACATTGCGCGCACCCTGCCCAAGTGTCTGGACGACCTGCTTGCCGCCCTGACCGACCAGCGCAAGACTCTGACGGTGCACCACAACCGCATCGAAACGGAAATTCCGCTGGATCAGATCTATTATCTGGAAAGCGACCTGCGCCAGATCAACGTCTACGGCGACATTGCCCGCCAGCCCATCTGCACCTACTACGGCAAGATCGCCGACCTGCCGCCCATGCTCTACGAGAACGGCTTTTTGCAGGTGAGCCGCAGCGATGTGGTGAACATGAAATATGTGCGCAGCATCCGCAGCTACCGCGCCCTGCTGAAAAACGGGGTGGAGCTGAGCGTGAGCCGCGCAGGCTATGCGGCCATCCAGAACGCATATCTGGAATGGAAGGGGCAGTATGGGGATGAGTGATGCATTTGCGGAAATGATGCTGGGGCATCTGGTGTGTCTGATTCAGTGCAACGCCTTTATTCTGGTAGAATGGGCCTATCTGGGCAGGGGAAAACTGCGCTGGCCGGTTCTGTGGGCAGAGCTGCTGTGTATGGGGGAGATGGGCCTGTCACTCGCAGCAGGAATGTCATTCTTCAATGTGCAGAGCGTCCTGCTCAATGTGCTGTACCTTTTTGTTACGGCGCAGCTGTTTGGCGGAAACTTTGCCGATAAGCTCACCGCCTGCCTGATCAACGGCACCATGTGCCTGCTGGTGGAGAACACGGTCAACTATACCTACTCCTGGTTCACAGGAGTGCGCACCGGCGAAGCATGGCAGCACCCCGGCTGCCTGATCGCGCTGTGCGCCGCGAACCTTATCGTGGGTGCAGCAGTTGCGCATTTCCTGTACAGCTGGAACCAGAAGTGTGCTCTGCAGCCGCTACAGGCGCTGGTGATGTCCTTTTTCCCCGGGGTGGCTGTGGTGCTGAACATCGTACTGATGGTCACAGGGACCCAGCAGCCCGCTACCCGGATGACCATGCTGCTCACCTTTGGCATGAGCGTGGCGGTGCTGGTGCATATCGCCATCGTGCAGATGTTCAACGATCAGGTGGTGCAGCGGCAGAACTCCCGCTACCGTGCTCAGCTGGAACAGCAGCGTGCCGAAGCCCTGCTGGATTCCTACACGGAGCAGCGCCGCCTGACCCACGAGTTCACCAACCACATGAGTGCTCTCAGCGCGCTGCTGGATCAGGACGACCTGAAGGGAGCCCGCACCTACCTTGCCAGCGTGAGCAAAACGGTGGCGGCGGGCACCACCATCATGGATACCCACAACCCGCTGCTGGATTCCATTCTGAGCAAAAAGTACGAAGAAGCGGCAAAAGTTGGCGTGAACATTTACTTTGACCTGTGCGATCTGAAGCGGATGCCCTTCGACAGCATGGATATGGTCATCGTGCTCTCCAACCTTCTGGACAACGCCATCCGCGCCGCAGCGCAGGCCCTGCCGCCGGAGGTGCATGTGCGCATCCGCAAAACGCCGGAAGAATATCTGATCTCGGTGCGCAACCGCGTGCAGGAAGACCTGCTGCTGGAGGAGGGCAAGCTGCCCGGCACCACCAAAAAGGAGAGCGGCCACGGCATGGGCCTTGCCAACGTGCAGGACGTGCTGCGCAAGTACGGTGCCGAGTACACCGTGAGCTGCCGCGACCGGTGGTTCCGGTTTACCTGCACCATCCCGTGCGCAGTTCATGACATGAGCACCGACAATTTATGACATGTTCTGTGCAACAGGCGCGCAACAATGCTATACTAGGGCCAGTAAAGGTGATCTCCTGCCGGGGCAGGGCGGATTTGCGGCCAAAGGAAAATTTGGTGAAGCTTTGCCCCCCTGTGCAGTGATCCGGGCAGCGGTGCGTGTTAAGCTGCTCTGTTTTCCCTTTGCTCTTCGCTGTGCAGTCCTTATGCGCTGCGCAGCTCATCTGGCGGGGCTTTCAACGGCGAACTTTGGGGTTTGCTGCTGATAAAGTCACTCGGTACGTCGCATTTCTGTCCGGCAGGTGCTGCTTGTGGGAATGGAGCATCTGCCGCACAGGACATTTGCGTCGGTGGGAGCACCGTCAGTTTTTTTTTATTGCAAAAAAAGAGCTGCTGTACGGCAAAATCGCCTGATACAGCAGCTCTTTTTCTGTGTCGTTATTCCGGCTTTACCTGCAGCTCCTGCTCGCAGTAGATGCAACGGTACTTGCCGTTGGAGCTCAGCTCAAAGATCTGGTCGCACTCTTCCTCAATGGAGGAGATGCAGCGGGGGTTCTTGCACCGCACGATGTTCACCAGACGCTTGGGAGGCTTGGGTTTTTCCTTGCGCACGGCCTTGCCGTTTTCAATGATGGTCACGCTGATGCCCGGGTCAAGGTAGGCCAGCACATCCAGGTTCAGCCAGGAAGCATCGCCCTCCACCTTGATGATGTCCTTGCGGCCGCTGGCGCTCTTGTTGCTGCGTGCATTCTGGATCAGCGCCACGCTGGCGGTGCGGTTGCCCGCAATGCCCAGCAGATCCATCAGGCCAATGGCGGTGCCTGCCTTGATGTGGTCGATCACGATGCCGTTCTGAATTTCATCGATGTTCAGCATATCAGTTTTCCTCCTTAGGTGCCTTGGGGTCGCGCAGGCCCAGCAGGGTCATGATCAGTGCCATACGCACATACACGCCGTTCTGCACCTGCTCAAAGTAGGCGGCGCGGGGATCGTCGTCCACGTCCAGTGCGATCTCGTTGACGCGGGGCAGGGGATGCAGCACAGCCATATCCGGCTTTGCAAGGCCCATCTTTTCCTTGGTGAGGATGTAGCTGTTCTTCAGGCGGATGTAGTCCTCCTCGTTGAAGAAGCGCTCCTTCTGCACGCGGGTCATGTACAGGATGTCCAGCTCCGACATGGATTCCTCCAGACTGCGGGTCTCCTTGTAGGGGATGCCGTTGGCCTCCAGCACGTCCTTTACGATGTAGTCCGGCACGCGCAGCTCTTCCGGGCTGATAAGCACGAACCGGATGTTCTTGCAGCGGGCCATGGTCTTGATGAGGGAGTGCACGGTGCGGCCGAATTTCAGGTCGCCGCACAGGCCGATGGTCAGGTCATCCAGCCGTCCCATGCGGCGGCGGATGGTCATGAGGTCCGTCAGGGTCTGGGTGGGGTGCTGGTGGCCGCCGTCGCCCGCGTTGATCACCGGGATGCGGGAGTAGCGGGAAGCGCGCAGCGGTGCGCCCTCTTTGGGGTGGCGCATGGCCACGATGTCCGCATAGCAGGACACCACGCGGATGGTGTCGGCAACGCTTTCGCCCTTGCTTGCGCTGGACACGTTCTCACTGGGAAAGCCCAGCACATGGCCGCCAAGGTTCAGCATGGCTGCCTCAAAGGAAAGGCGGGTGCGGGTGGAAGGCTCGTAGAACAGGGTAGCCAGCTTTTTATGCCGGGCCACCTCCTGATACGCGGCCGGGTCGTCATGGATGCGGTCGGCAAGGTCGAGCAGAGTGGAAATTTCCTGCTGGGTAAAATCCAACGGGTCGATCAGATGTCGCATGGGTACATACCTCCGTCAGTTTTTTGGTTTAGAGCAGCTTGCGTAAAATGGAAAAATCAAAGAAGTTCGTGTAGTAGCTCAGCGAACGCATCACCGGGCGGCACAAACGATTGAAACACACTTCGTCCAGCAGCAGCATGGCCTCGCCCGGAGCAAGGCGCATGGCGGAGCGGATGGCATCGTCGCCGCAGCTTGCCTTCAGGTGGGCGACGTTGGAGGAGATCTGCTGGTGGCACTCCCGTTCCAGAATATCGAACACGCCGCCGGTCAGGTCGATGCGGGTGTAGTCTCTGGCACCGAACAGTGCTCTGGGGAGGTAGTCGATGGAGTAGATCACCGGGGTGGTATCGGCCAGAATGCGCTTTTTGATGCAGATCACGTCGTCGCCCGGCTCAATTTCCAGATCGTGGGCCAGCTCTTCACCGGCACGGATGGGAAATACCTGAATGCCGTCGGCGTGGGGGTAGCTGCCAAAGCTGCGGATCAGCGGGTAGTATTCCAGCTTCTGGTCCAGCCGGCTGCGCAGGCCCAGCACAGCGCGGTTCACCACCGTGCCAATGCCGCGCACGCGCTCCACATAGCCTGCGCGCTCCATCTCGCTCAAAGCATCGCGGATGACGGTGCGGCTCACGCCCAGCTCAGCGGCAAGATCTACCTCGGCGGGCAGACGGTCGGCCCGGGCATAGCGCCCGGTGCGCAGCTCTTCCAGCAGACTGGCAACGATGCGGTCGCTGATCACAGCACCGCCCAATCGGTTGGAAGAGGTAAGTGCAGATTCCTTCATGGTTCGGTTCCTCCGTTCACGGGCAGGGGATGCTCCCCGCCGGGACTTGAAGCCTGCGCCGCACGGCACCTTTGTGACCACGCCATACGCCGCAGACCCCTTTATACTTTATTATAACATAAATTGACATTTATAAAAGCGGCATTTATACTGGAAACAGCGAAAAAGTATGATTTTATTTTGGAGGGAAACGCAAGATGGAAGTTTTTCTGCACAAGATCTGCGGCCAGCCGGTGCAGCCGCCGATGTCCATGCAGCTGCGCCGCTGCACGCCGGAGCAGGCCCCGGCGGTGTACGCCTTGCAGAACGAGGTGCGCGCCGCCATGCCGGACCCGGAGCAGTTCGTGCCGGACACGCTGGAAAACATCACGGCCTATGTCCGCAATGACCTGTGCATCGGCGCATGGCAGGGCAGCCGCCTTGGCGGGTATCTCATCGTGCGCTTCTGCGGGCGCAGCGCACACAACTATGCGGCCTTCATGGATGTGCCGCGCACCGAGTGGGAGCACTGGGCCAATGCGGACAGCGCCATCGTCCACGCAGACTTTCGCGGCAACGGCCTGCAACGGCTCATGCTGGAAGCAGCGCTGCCGCTTTTCCCGAAAAAAATCACCCATATCGGTGCTACCGTCAGCCCGCAGAACCAGTACAGCCTGCACAACGCCCTTGCGTCCGGTTTTGCCATCGTCTCCCGGCGGGAAATGTATGGCGGCCACGACCGCTACCTGCTGGCAAAGGAGCTGTAAAAAGTTGTAATTCGTCAAAAAGTATGTTAAACTAAAAATGCCACCCCGAAGGGTGGCGTTAAGGTGCTGTCTGCAAGCGCAGGTGGTCATGCTTCCTGCCCGTTATCGCTGCTCTTTCTACATAGAACGAAGCAGAGGTTCCGGGAGTGGAACTTTTTTGCAAAATGAAACTTCCCGGAGCCTTGAAGGCGAAGGGAGGGATATCCGGTGACTCTGTTGGAAACCCTCGCACTGCTCACCTTCATTCTCACACTGTTGGGTCTGATCGTGGACGTGATCCGTCTGGCCGTTGAGGTCATGGAAAAGTTTTACCAGCACAAAGCCAGTGGCAACAAAAAAGATTGACTGCCCAGCTACCAACTTGTACAGTCAATCTTTTTGGCTAAACGGGTAGGGAACTGACCATGCGGACAGTACCTTTTCTATTTATAATATAATGATTTTTGCAGGAATTGTCAATAACAATGTCCATTTGCCCTTTAGACTGCCTGCAAAGACCGCTCTTTGTTTTTCATCTTGTGCCGTACCACCAGCAGGCAGGCCAGATGCACGGCAGCCGTCAGCACCCAGCTGATGGGGTAGCTGATGTACAGCATGAACGGTGTGCGGTTCAGCTGGAAGATGGTGGCGATCCACACCAGCCGCAGCAGGCAGCTGCCCACAAGGCTCACCACCATGGGCAGCACGCTGTAGCCAAGGCCGCGCAGGCTGCTGGCCAGCGTATCCATGATGCCGCACAGCAGGTAGGTGCCGCAGATCACCCGCAAGCGTTCGTATCCGGCGGCGATCACCGCCGCATCCGAGGAGTAGAAGTGCAGCAGCTGGGTGCCTGCCAGCACCGCACCGCCGCCCAGCACCACGCCGGTCACGATGGCGCACAGCAGGCAGTTGAGGACAACACGGTTCAGGTTCTGGTACTTGCGCGCGCCCATGTTCTGACTGGTAAAGGTGACGGCAGCCTGCGAAAAGGCGTTCATGGCGGTATAGACGAAGCCCTCCAGATTGGCGGAGGCCGAACTGCCTGCCACCACCGTGGAACCAAAGGAGTTGATGGCCGACTGGATGACCACATTGGACAGGCTGAACACGGTGCTCTGCAGACCGGCAGGCAGGCCGATAAGCAAAATCTGCTTCAGGGCACCCATGTGGAAGCCCAGATGATGCAGATCCAGATGCAGCGCGCCCTCCTCCTTCATCAGCATCCGCGTCACCATGCAGGCAGAGACGGTCTGGCTGATGATGGTAGCCAGCGCCACGCCTGCCACGCTCATGGAAAAGCCAATGACGAACACAAGGTTCAGCACCACGTTGATGATGCCGGCTGCTGCCAGACAGTACAGCGGGCGCTTGGTGTCGCCCACGGCGCGCAGCAGCGCACTGCTGAAGTTGTAAAGCATGGTCATGGGCATCCCGATGAAATAAATTTTAAGGTACAGCGCAGAAAGGTCGATCACATCCTCCGGGCAGCTCATCAGCTCCAGCAGCCCCCGGGCTGCAAAGAACCCCACCACAGCCAGCAGCACGCCGCTGACAAGGCCCAGCGTCACCGAGGTCTGCACCGTGTCCTGCACGCCGCGGTCATCCTTTGCGCCAAAGCAGCGGGCCGCCACCACGTTTGCGCCCAGCGAAAGCCCTACGAACAGGTTCACCAGCAGGTTGATGAGGGAGCCGTTGGAGCCGACGGCGGCCAGTGCGGTGCTGCCCGCAAAGCGGCCCACGACCACTACGTCCGCAGCGTTGAACAGCAGCTGCAGAATGCTGGAAGCTGCCAGCGGGATGGAGAACAGGATGATCTTTTGCAGCATCGGGCCGCTGGTTAGGTCAGCGGTGCGGCTTGACTGTGCCATGGAATGAATGCCTCCTTTTTATGTTTCCTCTGAGAAGCCGTTTTCCGAAGCATTGCACACTGCTTGGGAGGACAGCATCTGAAATGTAAATTTTTCGTAAATAAAGGGAACCGAAGGCATATTATAACGCGCGGCGCAGAAAAATACAAGTGGCACCGCCGAAAAAAAAGACAGCTTTTTCCGGCAATGCCACAGGAAAACGGTTTTTCAGTTGGATTCAAGCACCTTCCAGTGCTCCGGTGCGGCAAAATCGCTCGTCTCGCCGTCATCGGTGTACATCCGGCAGCGGGCGCTGCCATTTTCGTCCGGGCAGGCCCACAGGGTCAGGCTGGTATCGTCCAGCTGGGCGGTGCAGCTGGCGGGTCTTGCCACCGGCACCGCATGGCCCGGGCGGATGAACAGCAGCACTTCGTCCAATGCGCAGCGGACGTAGTGGTGCCCGGCGGGCAGAAGCTCGGTGTCGTAGTCGTCCACACTGCGGATGCGGTAGAGCTTCATTGCTTCCGGCAGGTAGACATGCCGTCCGCTGGCGTTCTGGGTGTAGACGGGCGCTACCATCACACCCTCGCCCAGCAGCAGCTGGTCCTGCACCTCGCGGGCATCCGGGTCAGCAGGAAAATCAAAGCCCAAGGGCCGGAAGTAACTGGTATTTTCCAATGCCGCCTTCATGAAGGTACTATAAAGGTAGGGCAGCAGGGCATACCGCAGCCGGAGCATCTTCCGCAGGGCAGGCAGCATATCCGCAAAGCGGTAGTATTCCTGCATCCGGGAGCCGTCGGTGGCGTGGTTGCGCATCAGCGGCGTGAACAGGCCGAACTCCAGCCAGCGCAGAGCCAGATCAGGCGTAGTATCGTAGGAAAAACCGCACAGGTCGGCACCGGTATAAAGAAAGCCGCACAGTTGCACGTTGGGCATCATCTGGATATTGGCCAGAAGCTGTGCCCATGTGGAAGCGTTGTCACCCAGCCAGATGCCGCCGTAGCGGTGGCTGCCGATGAAGCTGGAACGGCTGTAGAGCAGCGTGCGTCTGCCGGGCCGCAGGCGGGCAAAGGCTTCGCCTGCCGCACGGGTCATATTGCCGCCGTAGAGGTTGTGCACCCTGTCATGGCGCACCCGCTGGCCGTCCACATCGTGATAGAAGCTGGCGTAGTCCTCCGGGGCGTTCATCAGGCCCAGCGCGCCGCCCACCACCTTACCAAAGAATTCATCCTGCACGATGTTGTCCTTCCGGCTCAGTTCGTCCATGCTCTCAAAGAAAGCCTTGAGCCGCTCGGGTGAGTAAAACAGCGCAGGCTCGTTCATGTCATTCCAGAAGCCCTCGATGCCGCAGTCGGTCAGTGCCTTGTACTGCCGGCCGAACCACTCCCGCACCTCCGGGCGCAGGAAGTCCGCAAAGTAAGCCTTGCCGGGCCACACCGCCGCCACAAAGGGGGTGCCGTCGGCTTTGGTGCAGAAGGAACCGTTTGCAAGGCCCTCGGCACAGACGGGGTTTTCCGGGTCGATGCGCACACCCGCATCGATGATGGGCACCAGCCGGATGCCCTGCGCTTTCAGTTCGGCGCTCAGGGCGGCAAGGTCCGGGAAGCGCTGCTTGTTTACGGTAAAATCCGCGTAGTCCTGCATGTAATCGATGTCCATGCAGATCATATCCAGCGGCAGATCGTTCTCTTTGTACTGGCGGGCCACCTCCCGCACGTCCGCAGCGGTCTTGTAGCCAAAGCGGCTCTGTGCCAGACCAAAGGCCCACTTGGGCGGGATATAGCTGCGGCCGATGAGCTGCCGGAACTGGCGGCTGATATCGTTCAGGTCGTCGCCGGTAATGATGTAAAGCTCATGATCCGGCTCTTCGGTGGCAAAGCGCAGGGCATCGTATTCGGTGTAGCCGATATCGTAACGCACTTTGCCCGGGAAATCGATGAACACACCAAAGCATTCACGGCCCGCACCGCCGTCAATGAGCAGAAAATTGTGCGCACCATAGTAGGAAAGCTTATCCTCGCTGTGGCGGGATTCGTCAGTGTTGTTGGTCACGTAGTGCCAGCCGCGCTTGTTGATGCCGCGGGGCATTTCGCCCAGACCGTACACGATGGCATCCGGAGCCATCCGGTAGGCCCAGCCGTCTTCTTCGGCTGTGAGGAAGGGCACCGGCCCGGCGGAAACTGGGATCTCCTGCACCACACTGTCGGTGGGCAGGGGCAGGCCAAAACGGAAACGCTGGATCATAGGGAACCTCCTTGTAGCATCCTTGCCCTCTCCGTCACGCCTTTCGGCGTGCTGCCTCTCCAAAAGTGAGAGGTTTTGCCAAAGGCCCCATCTCCGAGGGGGCTGTCGAGCGAAAGCGAGACTGGGGGAGTGGACTTCTCATTTTCTTTATCTTACCCCGGGCCACGCTGCAAAACAAGAGACAAAACCGGCACTTTTTTGCCACAAAACCGGCAGAACGCAGCCAAAGCATAAAAATATCGGCGGCAGGCGGCGGATGCAATTGCAAATTCCGGCCCATACTGTTATACTGGAACTGCTACTTTGAATCGGAAAATGGAGGAAACCCATGTATCGCAATGGAATCAAGCGCCTGCTGGCGGTGGTGCTGTCGCTGTGCGGCATGATCTGCCTGTCCTGGCTTTTTCTCATTCTGGCCGTCGCCATCAAGCTGGACTCGCCCGGCCCGGTGTTCTTCAAACAGAAGCGTGTGGGCATTGGCAAAAAGCACTTTTACATTTTAAAGTTCCGCACCATGCGCATCGACACGCCCCACGATATGCCCACCCATCTGCTGCACGACCCGGACCAGTATATCACCCGCATGGGTCATTTCCTGCGCAAGACCAGTCTGGACGAGCTGCCCCAGCTGTGGAACATCTTTGTAGGTGATATGGCGGTCATCGGCCCGCGGCCTGCTTTGTGGAACCAGTATGACCTGCTGGCAGAGCGCGACAAGTACCATGCAAACGATGTGCGCCCGGGCCTGACCGGCTGGGCACAGATCCACGGCCGCGACGAGCTGGAAATTGCCGAGAAGGCCAAGCTGGACGGCTGGTATGTGGAGCATCTGAGCTTTGGGCTGGATGTGAAATGCTTCTTCGGCACCATTGCCGCGGTGCTTAAGCACGACGGCGTGGTGGAGGGCGGCACCGGCACTCTGCACGAAGAGGAAAAGCGGGATCATTAAAAATGGCTCCGCTTTGCTCTGCCATTCTTAGCGGAAAAATATTTTTTATTTGCAGTTCTGAAAAATCTGCGGATTTTCCAGAACTGCTTTTTCACAGAAGGGGTCGTGAACAGAAACTGCATTTTGCCTCGCGAACTCGAAATCGCCATATCTCTTGATTTATCCCCGGAAAAGCGTATAATAAAACAGTACACAAGACGTCAAAGGAGGATTCCTGTATTATGGAACGCACCTATATCAACGAGGCTCAAAAGGCCATCGGCGGCACGGTCAAGGTGCAGGGCTTTATCGAGAACCTGCGCAACAGCAAGTATATGGCCTTTATCGTGCTGAAGGATATTACCGGCAAGCTGCAGATCACGGTGGAAAAGGAAGATCACCCCGATCTGGTGGATACCATCGATCAGCTCACCCCGGACTCCGTCATCACCGTCACCGGCAAGGTGGTGGAGAACGACTACGTCAAGATGGGCGGCGTGGAGATGATCCCCGAGAGCATCGAGATCGAGAGCATCGCCAACGCTCTGCCCATCGTCCGCAAGGAGATCGCAGCCACCAAGAAAAAGAAGGCTGTGGAGCGCTCCAGCATCGACCAGCGCATTGATTACCGCTGGATCGACCTGCGCACCGACGAGAACCAGCTCATGTTCAAGGCACAGAGCTGCTTTGTGAACGCCATGCGCAAGTTCCTGCTGGACCGTAACTTCATCGAGATCCACACCCCAAAGCTGATCGCTGCTGCCAGCGAGAGCGGCTCTGAGGTGTTCAAGGTGGACTACTTTGACCGCAACGCCTATCTGGCACAGAGCCCTCAGTTCTACAAGCAGATGGCCATGGCTGCAGGCTTTGAGCGCATCTTCGAGACCGGCCCTGTGTTCCGCGCCGAGAAGAGCTACACCAACAAGCACTCCACCGAGTTCTCCGGCTTCGATCTGGAGTTCAGCTACATCACTTCCTATAAAGACGTGATGAAGATGGAGGAAGAGCTGCTCACCGCCGGTCTGCAGGCCGTCAAGGACAACTACGGCGACCAGATCAAGGAGATGTTCGGGCAGGAAGTGATCGTTCCCACCACTCCGTTCCCGGTGGTCAAGCTGGCTGACCTGTACAAGGGTCTGGAAGAAGAGTTCGGCTACACCGTCGATGAGAGCGAGAAGGGCGACCTGACCACTGAGGCCGAGCGCCTGAGCTATGAGTGGGTGAAGAAGCATTACGGTCACGAGTTCCTCTTCATCACCGATTACTCTGCCGAGAAGCGTGCCTTCTACCACATGCGCGACGAGAACGGCGTGCCCCAGGGCTACGACCTGATCTGGCGTGGTGTCGAGATCACCACCGGCGCACAGCGTGAGCACCGCTACGAGGTGCTGAAGAAGCAGGCCGAGGAAAAGGGTCTGGCCGATGATGTCAAGTTCTATCTGGAGTTCTTCCAGTACGGCTGCCCGCCCCACGGTGGCTTCGGCATTGGCATCGACCGTCTGACCATGCTGCTGTGCGGCCTGACCATCAAGGACGCCGAGTTCCTGTTCCGCGGCCCCAACCGTCTGACCCCGTAATTGTAAAAATGCTTGTAAAGGCTCCTGTGCTGCTGGCATGGGAGCCTTTTGTCATATCCGGCCTTTCCCCAACATACGATTACAACAAGCGGACCGGAATCCTGTCCGGTGCACAGCGCAAACGGGAAGGGGAGAGCAATTTGGCAAATCAGGAACAGAAGAGCATCTGCCGCGAGATCGGTGCACGCACCGGCGGAGATATCTACATTGGGGTGGTTGGCCCGGTGCGCAGCGGCAAATCCACCTTTATCAAGCGTTTCATGGAACAGCTGGTGCTGCCCGCCATCGGCCCGGCGGCTGCGCGGGAGCGTGCCCGGGACGAGCTGCCCCAGTCGGCAGCGGGCCGCACCATCATGACCACGGAACCAAAATTCATCCCGGAAGCAGCCGTGCCCCTGCAGTTGGAGGGCGGCGGCGAGTGCCGGGTGCGGCTCATCGACTGCGTGGGTTACATGGTGGAGGGGGCTATGGGCCACGAGGAGAACGACAAGCCCCGCATGGTCAAAAGCCCGTGGTTCGACCACGAGGTGCCCTTCGACCTTGCCGCCGAGACCGGCACCCGCAAGGTGATCTGCGAACACTCCACCATCGGCATCGTGGTCACCACCGACGGCTCTGTGAGCGACATCCCGCGGGAGGGCTATGCCAGAACCGAGAAGCGCATCGTGGAAGAACTGGATGCGCTGGGCAAGCCCTACATCATCCTGCTCAACAGCACCCACCCGGATGCGCCGGAGACGAAGCAGCTGGCCGAGGGCATGGCACGGGACTACGACCACACCGTGCTGCCGGTGAGCTGCGTGGATCTGGACGCGGCGGCGCTGGGCGGCATCCTGCGGCAGGTGCTGTACGAGTTCCCGGTGCAGGAGCTGGATTTTGCCCTGCCGCGCTGGGTCACGATGCTGGAAAACGGCCACTGGCTGCAGACGCAGGTGTACGATGCGGCCATGCAGCTGGCGGCAAAGGTCTCCCGCATGAAGGATGTGCCCTCCGGAACAGACGCACCTGCGCTGGAATGTGACGCAGTGCAGCGCTCGGCCATCAGCGGCATCGACCTTGCAAATGGCAGTGTGCGCATCACGGTGGAGCTGAAGCCGGAAATTTTCTATCAGGTGCTGAGCGAGCAGACCGGCCTTGCCATTGGCGACGAAGCGGGCCTGATGCCCTGCATCATGGAGCTGGCAAAGGCCAAACGGGAGTACGAGAAGGTACGTAGTGCCCTTGAGCAGGTGGAAGCCACCGGCTATGGCATCGTGATGCCCACGGTCAGCGAGCTGAAGCTGGAACAGCCCCAGATCGTGCGGCAGGGCACGAACTACGGCGTGCGGCTGGAAGCCTGCGCGCCCTCCATCCAGATGATGAAGGCCACCATCCACACCGAGATCAGCCCCATCGTGGGCACCGAAAAGCAGAGCGAGGACCTTGCCCGCAGCCTGCTGGCCGGCTTTGAGGACGACCCGGAAAAGCTGTGGGAATCCAACATCTTTGGCAAGAGCCTGCACGAGCTGGTGAACGAAGGGCTGCAGAACAAGCTGCTGCACATGCCGCAGGAGGCCCGCACCCGCCTGCAGGAAACGCTGGAACGGGTCATCAATGAGGGCTGCACCGGGCTGATCTGCATTCTGATCTGACCGCTACAAAACAGAAGAGGGAAGCGCCGCGCGGGTGCCTCCCTCTTTATTTGTTCACTTCTCTTCTTCGGTCAGCTTATTGATGAGCATTTGGTAGATCTCGTTGCCCTTGAGGATGAACTGCTTTTTTACCAGCTCGGCGGTCAGCCGGTCCGGTGTGCCGAGATCCAGACAGAACAGCTCACTGTCCAGCCCTTTCACCGTGCAGCGGATGGTGCAGTGGCCGTCCTCTTTTTCGGTAATGCTGGCACTGTACTTGGCTTCCTTGCGTGCCCATGTCTGGCAGCGCAGCACAGCGGCCACAGCGCGCTCCCGCACACTGCGGGGCAGGTCGTAGGCAAGCTCCTGCGCCACTTTGCGGCCTTTCTCGGTGATGGTGTAGCTGCCCTTTGTCAGGGTGACGAGCTGCTGCCTGGTGATATCGTCCAGACACGAGCCGATCTCGAAATAGTTCACCAGCGCTTCTTCCATCAGGGCGTTTTCGATCTCCTGCCGGGCAATGGGTCCGGCATTTTTGACCAGATAGCACAGCAGCAGCCGGATCTCGGTGCTGCTGGTCAACCCGCCGGGACGTACACCGGCAGTAAAAGCATCATTGGCGGCCATCGTTCCATACATCCCCCTTGCATTCCTTTTCTTTTATAGTATAAAGGCTTTCACGCCGGATTGCAAGCCGCAGCGGCAAAATCTGTCTCAATGCGCTTGGGGCTTTCCGGCGTGGAGTACACCCAGTGGTCCAGATGGCCCTCGGTGATGAAATACTTCAGCTCGAACCGGTGGCGCTGGCTCAGGGCGTGGTTCACGATCACCAGCTTGATCTTCATTTTTTCCGGCAGGATGTTCTTGATGTAGACGCTCACCGCCTGCCCGGGCACAAGGTCGGTGCAGCTCTCGGCAAGGCCCGCGAGGTTGGGCGCGATCTCGATAAAGGTGCCGTATTCCTCCACGCTGCGCACGATGCCCACCACGGTCTCACCCACGGTGAACCCGGCCGCATTTTCCTCCCATGTGCCCAGCAGTTCCCGGATGGTCAGCACAAAGCGGCCCTGTACATCCCGGTTCTTGACGGCGCACAAGATCTGCTGGCCCACGCTCACCCGGTCGGCGGGGGAGGAGATGCGGCTCACCGACATGCAGTCGATGGGCAGCAGGGCACTGATGCCGCAGCCCACATCACAGAACGCGCCAAACGGTTCGATATGGGTCACGGTGCAGGGCAGGATATCGCCGGGCTGCAGGGTGTCCAGATAGTCGGCCTTGCACATCTGCTGCGCCAGCGCGCGGGAGAGCCGATAGAAGGGCTGACCGTTCTCGTCGGTGTCCAGCGCCTCGATCACAAAGCAGGTGGGACGGCCCACCCTCGTCAGCACCGCAATGTCCCGCACGGTGCCGTTTGCGGCACCATCGGCGCACTGGGCAAAGGGCATCACGGCTCTCACCCCGCCGATCTCGAACCGCAGCTGGCGCTGGGTATCAAAGGCCAGAGCAGTGGCCTGCAGGATCTCGCGGTTTGCCATGGCGGCGCGCAGTTCAGCGGGGGACAGGCGCGCAGCAGAACGGTAGTTGCCTTCGGTACGGTAAGCTTGCATCATCTTTCATTCCTCTTTCTGTTGTTTTTGGGAGCTGGACAGGTGCCGTCTGGGAAAGCCAGCTCCATTTCATTAAAACTTATGCATCCGCATGGGCGGATATTTGCATTTTGTGCGGCTTTGCATTATACTATGTCTGTATGCGCAGCAAACCGGCACGCCGGACTTTGCGCACACACCGCCTGCTGTTTTGGGCAGGCAGAAGGGAGAAGCAGAGCTATGGACATTGCTGTAGGTGATACCATCCTCACCCGCAAAAAGCACCCCTGCGGAGCGTCCAGCTTCGAGGTGCTGCGCGTCGGCATGGATTTTAAGATCCGGTGTACCGGCTGTGGGCGCGAGGTGATGCTGCCGCGTGCTAAAATTGAAAAGAACATCAAAAAGGTGGTAAAACCCGGGCAGGCCTAGCGCCCGGCGCAGCACGCATCCGGGGCGGAAAGGCCCCGGAGCCGTTCGGCTGCACGAACATGAATCTGAGTTTGTAAGGAGAACTGCCGGAATTATGCCGAACATGTTTACCCAGATGGATGCCGTCTGCCACCGCTTTGAAGAGCTTTCCATCCGCCTGAACCAGCCGGATACCGCCGCAGACCCTGCGCTTTTCCGCAGGCTGATGCGGGAGTATCACGATGCAGAACCTGTGGTGCAGGCCTACCGCGCATGGCAGACCGCACAGGATCATCTGGCACAGGCCAAAGCTCTGCTGGAAGAACCGGGCGCACTTGACCCGGACTTCAAGCAGATGATACA
Source organism: Faecalibacterium sp. AF10-46 (assembly GCF_003604105.1). Taxonomy (NCBI): domain Bacteria; kingdom Bacillati; phylum Bacillota; class Clostridia; order Eubacteriales; family Oscillospiraceae; genus Faecalibacterium; species Faecalibacterium sp. AF10-46. The sequence goes on from NZ_QVGY01000001.1 coordinate 403,393, forward strand.
GCAGGAAATCAGCGAAAAAAGTCAAGATGTGGAAAAGCTGGAAAATAATCTCAAAATTTTGCTGCTGCCCAAGGATGTGAACGATGGCAAAAATGTCATTGTGGAGATCCGCGGCGGCGCAGGAGGGGAGGAAGCTGCCCTGTTTGCCCACAGCCTGCTGCGCATGTACACCATGTATGTGCAAAGCAGGGGCTGGCAGCTGGAAATGCTCAACCTCAACGAGACGGAGCTTGGCGGCGTGAAGGAGGCCATCTTTTCGGTGGACGGTGCCGGGGCCTACAACCGCCTCAAGTACGAGAGCGGTGTGCACCGTGTGCAGCGTGTGCCGGAGACCGAGACGCAGGGCCGCATCCACACCTCCACGGCCACGGTAGCTGTGATGCCGCAGGCCGAAGAGGTGGACTTTGCGCTGGACATGAAGGACCTGCGCATCGACACCTTCCGCTCCTCCGGCGCGGGCGGTCAGCACATCAACAAAACCTCCAGCGCCATCCGTGTGACACATCTCCCCACCGGCATGGTGGTAGAATGCCAGAACGAGCGCAGCCAGTTCCAGAACAAGGACAAGGCGCTGGAGATCCTGCGCAGCCGCCTGCTGGCCCAGAAGCAGAAACAGCAGCAGGATGCCATCAACGCCAGCCGTCAGGGGCAGGTGGGCACCGGCGACCGCAGTGAAAAGATCCGCACCTACAACTTCCCGCAGGACCGCTGCACCGACCACCGCATCGGCCTGACCGTGCACAATCTTTCCAAGATCATGGACGGCAATCTGGACGAGCTGATCGACGCACTGGCCACCCGCGAACAGGCCGAAAAGCTGCAAAAGCTCAACGAGCAGGGCTGAAATGTGGCTTTGAAAATAAAACGATATCCTGTCGATAAATGCTGAAAAGCATAAATACTTTACAGATAGAAAGAACGATGATCCGTATGGAAATGAAAACTGAAATTTTGCCCGCATCGGACGAAAAGAGCATTGAAAAAGCCGCTGCCCTGCTGCAGAACGGTGAGCTGGTGGCCCTGCCCACCGAGACGGTTTACGGCATTGCTGCCGATGCCCGCAACGGCGAGGCTGTGAAGAAGATCTTTGTGGCCAAGGGCCGCCCGCAGGACAATCCCCTGATCGTCCACGTCACCGGGCCGGAAATGCTGCCCGGCCTTGTCAGCGAGGTGCCGGAGCGCGCCCAGCTGCTGATGGCTGCGTTCTGCCCCGGCCCGCTCACCATCATCATGCCCCGCGGCCCGGAGGTGGCAGCGGAGTGCTGTGCCGGTCTGGACACCGTGGGCATCCGGATGCCCAGCCACCCGGTGGCCCGCGCCGTCATTGAAAAGAGCGGCTGCGCCTTTGCTGCCCCCAGCGCCAATCTTTCCGGTAAGCCCAGCCCCACCAACGCGCAGGATGTGTTCACCGATATGGACGGCCGCCTGCCGCTGATCCTGGACGGCGGCGAGTGCGACGTGGGCGTAGAAAGCACTGTGGTGTCGGTGGTGGGCGAAAAGCCCACCCTGTTCCGCCCGGGCCACATCACGCTGGAGGACCTCGAGCGTGCCCTCGGCGAAGAGGTGGAAGTGTCCAAAGCCATCCTCGAAAAGCTGCCGGAGGGTGCTGTGGTGCGCAGCCCCGGCATGAAGTACAAGCACTACGCACCCAAGGCGGATGTGACCTTGCTGGACGGCACCTTTGAGCAGTTCAAAGCCTATGTGGATGCCCACGCCGAGCAGGATCCCAGCTGCCTGTGCTTTACCGGCGAGGCGGAAAAGCTGGGTGTGCCCTGCGTGGAGTATGGACGCGAGGGCGACGGTGCCGATCAGGCAAAGCACATCTTCCGCTGCCTGCGCGCGCTGGATGAGCAGGGCGATGCCGTGGTCTACGCCCGCTGCCCGCAGAAGGACGGCCTTTCCATGGCGGTGTACAACCGCCTGATCCGCGCTGCGGCCTTCCGGGTGATCAAGCTATGATCGCGCTTGGCATCACGGGCCGCAGCGGCTGCGGCAAATCCACGGTCACGGCGGTGTTTTCGGCCCACGGTGTGCCGCTGGCCGATGCCGACCAGATCAGCCGCGAGATTTTACTGCCCGGCTCGCCGCTGCTGCCCCGGCTGGCCCAGCGGTTCGACGCAGACATTTTAAAAGCAGACGGCACATTGGACCGCCGCCTGCTGGCTGACCGCGCCTTTGCCACCCCGGAAGGCAAGGCGGCGCTGGACAGCCTGACCCACCCGGAGATCGTGCGCCGCATCCGTGCGGCAAAGCAGGCGGCACAGGATGCCGGTGCACCGCTGTTCGTGCTGGATGGCGCGGTCATCGTGGGGACTGCGGCGCAGGCCGAGTGTGATCGCCTGTGCGTGGTCACGGCACCGTTTGAGACCAGTGTGGCCCGCATCGTGGCCCGGGACGGCATCTCGGCCGAGATGGCCGCCCGCCGCCTGAACGCCCAGACACCGGAAAGCACCCTTACCGCGCAGGCAGACTATGTGCTGCGCAACGATTCCAGCCTTGCACATCTGCAGGCTGCGGCAGAGCAGCTCTGCACAAAGCTTCTGGCAGAAGGAGGTGCGGGAAAAGAATTTTGAACAAACGATATAACGAACAAGATCCTGCACCGCAGTACGACCCGGAGACGGCCCGCATCCGCCGCGCTCTCCGCGCCCAGAAGGCACGCCGCCGCAAAAAAATGCGCAGCCGCAGGCTGTTCCTGCTGGGCATGGCGCTGATCCTGCTGTTTGTGCTGGTGCCCAACTTGTGGGGCAGGGCAGAACGGCTTTTATACCCCCGCAAGTACGAAGCACTGGTGGACCAGTGGGCGGAGACTTACGGCCTTGACCCGCTTCTGGTGGATGCCTTCATCCGCACCGAAAGCGGCTTTGACCCGCAGGCCACCTCCACTGTGGATGCCCGGGGCCTGATGCAGATGACCGAGGAGACCTTTATCTGGCTGCGCAGCAAGATCGCACCGGACGAAGGACTGCTCTTTGCAAATCTCTACGACCCGGAGACCAGCATCCGGTTCGGATGCTATTACCTACACCTGTGCATGGAGCGCTACAACGGCGATGTTGCCACTGCCGCTGCCGCTTATCACAGCGGGTGGGGCACGGTAGATGCTCTTTTACAGATGGAAGAGCACTCCGCAGACGGCGAAACGCTGCAGGGCTTTCCCTATAACCAGATGAACCACTACGTAAAAAAGATCACTTCCTGCTATGCGCGGTATCAGCGTATCTATGCAGAAAGCTGAGAGGAGATAAGGAACATGAGCGAGAAACTTACCGCAAAGCAGGCTGCCGAACAGCTGCTTTACAAGCCGGAGTACGCTGCCGACAAGAGCGCCGACGTGAAGGCAAAGGCTGCAGCCTTTGCCGAAGGCTACAAAGCCTTCCTGAACGCTGCCAAGACCGAGCGCGAAGCTGCCGCCGCCAGCGAAAAGCTGCTGCTGGAGGCCGGTTACGAAAAGTTTGAGCCGAAAAAGACCTATGCCCCCGGCCAGAAGATCTACTTTGTGCAGGAGCACAAGGCGGTGGTGGCCGCTACCATCGGCCGGAAATCGTTTGAGGAGGGCTTCCGTCTGGTGATCGCCCACATCGACAGCCCCCGTCTGGACCTGCGCCCGAACCCGCTGTACGAAGCAAACCACCTCAGCTACTTCAAGACCCACTATTACGGCGGCATCCGCAAGTACCAGTGGGGCACCATGCCGCTGGCCATCCACGGCGTGTTCACCCGTGCCGATGGCTCCAGCGTGTCCTTTGCAGTGGGTGAGGACGAGAACGACCCCGTGTTCTGCATCACCGACCTGCTGCCCCATCTGGGTGCCGAGCAGAACGACCGCAAGCTCAGCGAGGGCATCAAGGCCGAAGAGCTGAACGTGCTCATCGGCTCCGATGCTGTGGAGGATGCCGACATCAAGGAGGCCGTCAAGCTGAACACCCTGATGCTGCTGCACGAAAAGTACGGCATCACCGAGCGGGACTTCACCCGCGCTGAGATCGAGGTGGTGCCCGCCCATAAGGCCCGGGACGTGGGCTTTGACCGCTCCATGGTGGGCGGCTACGGTCACGATGACCGTGTGGACGCATACCCCGCCCTTATGGCAGAGATCGAGACGAAAGATCCTGTGCACACCACCGTCTGCGTGCTGACCGATAAGGAAGAGATCGGATCCGACGGTGTGACCGGCATGCAGAGCATGTATGTGTTCCACTTTATGCAGCTGCTGTGCCGCGCCGCCGGTCAGGACGACATCCTTGCCTTCCAGAACAGCGTGTGTCTCTCCGCCGATGTGACCGCCGCCTACGACCCCTCCTGGGCAAATGCCTTCGAGCCGCAGAACGGTACTTACGCAGGCCGCGGCGTGGCTTTCTTCAAGTACACCGGCAGCCGCGGCAAGAGCTCTGCCAGCGATGCTTCCGCTGAGCTGGTAGGGGAGATCACCCGCCTGCTGGATGCCAACGGCGTGGCATGGCAGATCGGTGAGCTGGGCCGTCTGGATCTGGGCGGCGGCGGCACCATTGCCAAGTACGTGGCCAACCGCGGCATCCCGGTGCTGGACATCGGCGTGCCGGTGCTGTCCATGCACTCTCCCTTCGAGGTCATCCACAAGACCGACCTGTACATGGCTTACCGCACCTTCTCGCTGTTCTGCCAGGCTGAGCAGTAAGTTCTGTGCCTGAAAAAATATCCGCAGCGCTTCCCGGTTTGCAAAAACCAGCGGAAATACTGCGGATATTTTATTTTTGGCGCAAAAAGCTTGACCTTCAACCGACTTTCAGGTGTAATGTAGGTGCGGAGGTGAATCAGATGAACATCAAACAGGCCTCAGAACAGAGTGGCGTTTCGGCTCCCAACATCCGTTTTTATGAAAAAGAGGGACTTCTCACCCCGGCGCGCAGGCAGGGCAATGGCTACCGCGATTATACCGCAGGGGATATCCGTACCCTTAAACTCATCCGGATGCTGCGCATGCTGGATGTGCCGCTGCCCACCATCAAGGCGGTGCTGCGCGGGGAACAGCCCCTGCAGCAGGCGCTGCAGGCTCAGCAGACCGTGCTGGAGCAGCAGGTGGCGCAGCTGGCAGCGGCCATGCAGTTTTGTGCCGACCTTGCCCGGCAGGCACCGCAGGCAGAAACGCTTGATGTGGATGCTTGCCTGACACGCATGGAACACCCCGCCACGCAGCAGGGCTTCTTCTCCGGCTGGCTGCAGGATTACCGCACGCTGGCACAGGTGCAGCACCAGAGGCATTTTTCCTTTATCCCGGAGGGCAGCATCAACACCCCGCAGGAATTTACGGCGGCGTTGCGAGCCTATGCAGAGGAAAAAGGGATGCTTTTCACTCTGACCAAAGAGGGGATGTACCCGGAGTTTTTGCTGGACGGCATCGCGTATAAGGCCTACCGCAACCCGGGCAAGTACCGGGACGAAATCTGTTGCGATGCTGTGCATCCCGAGCAGCTGGACACCGGACTGCCGCTCCGGCGGGAGAAGCTGCTGCGCTTTTTGCGCCTCGCTGTGCCGCCGGTATGTACCTTTGCCGCCATTCTGGCGGCGGGGTGGGTGGTGACCGGCGGCGCAGGCTGGCTCTGGCTGGCGGTGCTGGCCTCTGCCGGAGTGCTGCTGGAACGCTGCCTTGAAAGGTGGCTGTAAGGCGCATTACCCCAGCGGCAGCGCTTCGGCCACCGTCAGAAAGGTGTAGCCGTTGTCGGCATACCACCGGATAATGTCCGGCAGTGCTTCGGCGGTGGTGTGTGTGGAGGAAGAATCGTGCATCAATACGATGCAGTTCGTCTGCTGCCCGGTCTCGTGCACCACATTGCGGTAGATGGTGCCCGCGCTTGGGTGCCCGCCCACGGCATCCTCGGCGCACACGTTCCAGTCCACCCAATGCCAGCCTTTCTGCTCTACTTCGGCTTTCAGCTGCTTCATCAGGCCTTTGCCGCCGTAGCGCCGACTGACGGTGTTGGTGCTGCCGCCCGGAAACCGTAGATACCGGATGCTCTCGGCATCCACATAGGGCGCAATGCGCTCCTTTAAAAGGGCAATGTCCTCCCAATAAGCGTCGCTGCTGCGGTAGATATCGCTGTACTCGTGGGAAGCAGAGTGCAGCGCGATCTGGTGCCCGGCGCTGACCGCTTCGGTGAGCAGGGGCAGATACTTCTCGTTGTAACCGGTAGCCACCACAAAAAATGTGGCGTGCACTCCGGCCGCGTTCAGCGCGCTGAGCACATCCGGTGTGGTCTTGCTGGGGCCGTCGTCAAAGGTCAGGCAGACCCACTTTTCCGGCAGCGGCTGGGCAGCAGGCTCCTGCTGCTCCTGTGCCAGAGCCGAAATGGCGGGGGAGAGCATCGAAGTGTCCGGTGCCGGGGTAAGATCCTGCGCCTGACATCCGGTGACGACCGGCGGCGCAGCAGATACAAACCCCATAATGAGGGCGAACAGCATTACGGCCGCAACTCTGGCCCGCCTGCGCCGTGCGAGATATTCTGCAAGCTTCAAGAGCAAAACCTCCTTTGTCTGTTTGGTTTGCTCTTATCAGAATATGAACGACGGCGGATTCTATGAAAAAAATTACCCCACTCTCTGCCGTTTATCCAGCCGCATCTTGTCGGCAATCATCGCAATGAACTCGCTGTTGGTGGGTTTTCCCCGCAGGTTATGGATGGTATAACCAAAGTAGCTGTTGAGGGTATCCACATCGCCCCGGTCCCACGCCACCTCGATGGCGTGACGGATGGCGCGCTCCACCCGGCTGGCAGTGGTACCGTTTTTCTTGGCAATTTCCGGGTACAGACGCTTGGTCACGGCGTTGATGTACTCCGGCTCGTTCATGGTGAGCAGGATGGCATCCCGCAGGAACTGGTAGCCCTTGATATGGGCAGGGACGCCGATCTGGTGCAGGATCTCGGTAACGGTCAGCTCATCGCTGTCCACACTGGTGTGCAGGATGTGCTTTTCCGGGCCAAGTGCCGCCTTGAGCACCCGTGCGGCAAGCACGGTCTCATCAAAGGGCTTTACAAAGTAGTAGGCAAAGCCTTCGTCCAGCAGCTCCTGTACCATCTCTTCACTCTGGAAGGCACCGGTCACGAAGAAGGAGGTGTGCCGTTCACCGGCGGCATTGTAGCGCTGCTTTACCGCAAGGGCATCCAGACCGGGCATAAAAGCATCCAGCAGGACCACCTGCGGGCGCACGGTGAGCATTTTCTGCAGGACCTTGTTGCCGTCCTTTTCCACAACGGTCACATCCACGCCCTTCTGCTCCAGCGCTTCGCGGCAGGCGGCAGTGAACGGGGCACCAGTATCCGACATCAAAAATCTAACTTTGTCCATGGTTGTTTCCTCCAATGTGTGCAGTTCCCTTAACACCATGGATTTTACCATAATTTTCCAGAACTTTCAACGACTTTTATTGGCAAATTTTGGCAAAGAAAATCGAAACCCGCAAATTATTTTGCGTTTTGGGCCTGCGTATGCGCTGTATCGTCTGTTTTTTCAACAGCGCGGGCCTGCTTGAGCATGGTCTGAGCAAAAATGCCGTAGCCCCGCGTGGGGTCGTTTACCAGCACATGGGTCACTGCACCCACCAGTCTGCCGTTCTGCAGGATGGGACTGCCGCTCATGCCCTGCACGATGCCGCCGGTTTTGGCAAGCAGCTGCCGGTCGGTCACGCGCAGGATCATGTTGCGGTGGGGGTCTGCGTCGTTTACCTTTTCAATGCGGATGCGGTATGCCTTGGGCACCTCGCCGTCCACGGTCGTCCAGATCTCGGCATCGCCCGGCACAACCTCCTGCGCAAAAGCCATCTCCAGCTCCGGGCCGGAGAATGCAGCCCGTGTTCTGCCATAGACCCCGGTCTTGCTGTTGATGCAGATGCTGCCAAGCGCATGGGTGCTCAGAAAGCGGCCCTTCAGCTCACCGGGACTGCCCACGGTGCCGCTGGTACACCCCACGATCTGGCAGGGGACGATCTCGCCGCTGCGCAGGGCCACGCTCTCACCGGTGTCGCTGTCGCTGATGGGGTGGCCAAGCCCGGCAAACACCCCGGCGGCATTGTCCACAAAGGTCATGGTGCCTACCCCGGCGGAAGAATCCCGCACCCACATCCCGGCGCGCCACTGCCCGGCGGTGCTGTCCCACACGGGGGTCAGCCGGGTCTGGAATTGCTCACCATTGCGGATGTAGACCACCTGCACCGGTGCGCCTGCGGCCGTTTCCAGAGCATCGTGCACGGCATCGTTCGTCTCGGTCAGGGTGTCGTCCATGCGCACCACCCGGTCGCCCAGCCGCAGCCCGGCCTTCTTGGCGGGGTTTGCGGTGCCGTCCGGGGTGTTCAGGTCGGAAAAGCCCACAATGAGCGCGCCCTCGGAGAACATCTTAACGCCGAAAGGCGTACCGCACACGGTTACCACCGGACGTGTTTCCACCAGAGCGCGCACAGTCTTGACGGGCAGCCACCCGCCAATGGACAAAGTGGCCTGATAGCTGCCCGCAGCCTGCGTGCTGGCCGCGTTGCGGGAGCCAGCGGTGCGCAGCGGCTGCACATAGGCAAAACGGGGCAGGGTAAGGGTCTGGCCGGGTTCCAGCAAAATTTCAGCAGGCAGACTGTGCCACAGCCAGCCCAGCACCGCCAGCGCGGCCACCAGAAGATAAGCTGCCGCAATGCTGCCAGCGCGGCGTAGTTTTGATCTGCGCATCGGCAAAAGCCCCTTTCCGCCATGGAAAATGATACGATCGTCCGGCGATAGTATGCGCTGTGAAGGGCGGAAATATCAATGCAGTGATTGACTTTTGCCGCCGGAACTGATACTATATTAAGGCGGTTTGGCCGCAGCTGCAGAATAGAAGAATACGCGGGTATGGTGGAATTGGCAGACGCGCAGGATTTAGGTTCCTGTGCCGCAAGGCGTGTGGGTTCGACCCCCACTACCCGCATAAGAGAAAAAGCGCGATGGTTCGTACAGAACCAGCGTGTTTTTTCTTATTATGGTAACACTTTTGGTAACACTCTTAAGTTTTCAGACTGCTCTCACCAGCGCATTATACAGCATTTCAATGAACTGTACCGCGCTTGGGCATCCGGTCAGCGGATAGCCTGCCAGCTGCTGCACATACTCCGGGTTTGTGAGCCATGCACCTTTAGCTGCCCGACGGACAGCGCTTTGAATCGCTTTTGGCTCACACCTTCTGCGGTCGGCGATAGGGGTATAGATCTCTTTCTCCACGGCCTGCAGACGGTCTTCCTGCTCACAGATCAGCTCAAGACACTGGCACAGGATACTGTAGGCACTCAGGTTACGTGTAATGCCCATCGGGCGCAGCAGATCATTGACTTGAGTGGATAATTCGGAAACAATCATAGTTGACACATCCTTTCTTTGCGTCAACTCTAACCGAAAAACACTTGAAATTTGTTAATTGCGTCGATATACGTCGTAAAGCGTCGAAACACGCCAAACAAAAACAGCCCCGAGGAACTGTCAGGCTCCCCGGGGCTGTTATACTATGATTTTGTTGGCGCTACAGAAACATCACATAGAGGTCTTCTGGCTGCGCACCTGCGCTTCGATCATCGGCTTCAGGTAGCTGTCGAGGTCGCCAAAGGTCTCCTTGATGAACGTGATGGTCTCCTGCGTCAGGGCTTTCTTCGCTGCAGCCAGTGCGCGGCTGTAGGCGATGCGCTGGGCAGCCTCGTCGAACTTGTCCTGTTCCTTCAGGGCATCAACGTAGGTCTGGTTGACGTACTGGACGGCGTTGAACACCGCGTTGGCGGCATTCTGGAGACAGGTCTGCGCAAACTTGTTGTTGATGTAGCCGTTTGCAATGCTGACACCCTTGTTCAGGCCCCAGCCGAAAATGACGGTCATTGCGGGGATGCAGGCAGTAAGAGCGACTTTCAGAAATTCATTCATAAGAGCTTATCCTTTCTGCTCGGTTTCCGAGCGCTGCTTTAAAATGTCCACGGCCTTGGTGATCGCTGCCGGGATCGGCAGTCCCATCAAGCCCGCGTTTTCGATGATGGAAATGGTCTCGTTGCAGATAAAGCCGATCACAACGGCATCCCGCACAAGGGTGGAACCTATCACGGCATCCAGCCTGCAGGCCACCAGCACGATCAGCAGCGTTTCGCCCTTGCGGCACAGGCCCTTCCAGCCTGCGCGGCTTTCCAGCGTGCCGCTTTTGGTCTTGGGACTTGCATGGAATACACCGGCCACGATCAGGCCGGTGATGTAGTCGATGGCCATAAAAATCACCAGCGTTTGCAGGGCGGCATCCCAGCCGCCAAAAAGACCGGCAATCACGCCGCCGATCGCGCCGATTGCCATGCAAAAATAATCTTTCATGCGCCACCTCCTCACAGTGTCCACCGACTTTTGTTCGGGCGGGTGTCCACGTGCACCCAGCCCTTTGCCCGGCCTGCCTTGACCGGGTAGCGGCCCACGCCGCCCCAGCCGGACATCAGGCTTTCAGCGTAGGCGGCAACGGCCAGCGGGTCGGTGTCCTGAACCTGAATGTCAGCGGCCCGGCCCAGCAGGTGCTGGCTGGATTTAGAGCCGCCCACCTTTGCGTTGTGGCTGGCGGTGCGGTAGCCGCTGGTGATGGTCACGGGCTTGCCGAAGTGCTCCCGGATGCACTGCAGTACCACCACAAGGCCCTCGTCAATGAGGATGGTGTCGGTGCCGTCGCGGCAGCGGAACTCACGCACACGGAATGCGGGAGAGAGCTGCTTTGCACCATCATTCTTCAAACTGTACTGCTTGATCGCCATATGTATCACGTCCTTTCATAGGATCAAGCCACGGGCTTATTTTTCCAATTCTGCCTTGATGGCTTCCAGATCGTCCGTGGTCAGGGACGGGTAGTCGGCGGCGATGTCTTCAAAGACTTCACCGGCGGCAATGCGGATTTTGAAAGCGCGGGTCATAATGCGAAGTTTGAGTGCGTTCAGGGTTTTCATAAAAATCAGCCTCCAATCAAATCAGCCATCATGAGCACAAGGTCGTCGTTTGCCGCTTCCAACGAAGTGAAACGTTTTTCTGCTTTGGCTTTAGCGACTTCATCCTCTGGAATCTCCCGTAAGATAAACTGCCACGTCCCGTCCGGGGTATCAGTGGGTTGCATGATCTGCACAAGCTCTGCATCGTGCAGGGTGTCCGGGTAAGCGCACCCGGTCATATCGCAGTCGCTGGCGGCAATGTGTACTTCCGAAAGCTTGCCGTCGAATGTGTCCATGGTGACCTCTGCGGGAGAGTGGAACGTATTCGCACCGGGGTTCAGGGTCAGCTTTTCGAGCTTTGTCCCATCGGAAAAGGTAATAGTGTATGTTTTCATCTTTTCGCTCCTTTCTCCTTATCAGCAGATACCGACAGCAGGCCAAACGCGATAGTCACCGCTGGCTTCGCCGCGGCCCGAACCGCCGTTGCCGTCGACAAGCGCGAAACCGAATTTCGAGGAGACGTCTCGCAGCCAGCACCACTGGTTACGAACGAAGCCCATCCACGGAACCAGCTGGAAAAGGGGCAACTGGTTCCTGTCAATGGTATAGTTCCGGCAGGTGTTCCACGGATCAGTCGCACCGTTCGGTATGGGCGAGAATTGCCGCCCGCCATAGACCATGTTCTCGTTCATCAGCTCGACCGTGCTGTCGTACCAGTCCGTGCCAGTCGGTGCGCCGTTTATGGCAGCGTTCACCAGACTTTCACGGTGGTTCAGGATGTGCGCAGAGCCAAAAGCAGTGTTGATCGTGGTCTTTGCCTGCGTCAGACCGTTCTTGTACAGGTCAGAACCGACGTAGCCGCCCTCGGTCGTGTTGGTGGGGTTGAACTTGTAGATGTACAGGTGGCTGCGGGGAATGACTACGGCATGATGGGTATTGCAGGGCTTGTCGCCGCACTTATACCAGTAGTCAAAGGCTGCGATGATGTAGTCCATGCCACCGATAGACCAGTAGTCACCAAGGTACAGGTTTTTGAACGTGCCCGCTTTGATGGCTGCCCACTGCTCGCTCGTGACGCTGCCGCCCAGTGCCTTGCCCCGGTAGACACAGTTATGTGCAGCTGCGCCAGCTGGTGTAGTCAACCGCAACATATCATCCTGTGCAGTATCAGGATTAACGACTCCCAGATCTGCCAGAATCTTTGCCAGCGTTGCGCGCTGGGTGCTGTTACCCTGCAAGATAAGCTGGTCAGTTTTTGCTACCGTGCTTGCCTGTGGAAGGCTTGTAATAGGTACATTTGCCATGTTTTATCCTCCAATCTGTTTGGTTGCGATCAATGTGCCACCGGTGGATGTGCAAAGGGTGTCACCGGTTGAGGTGTAAAGACCGAACGTCAGCTGACCAGTGACAAGCATCAGCATGATTGCATCGAAGGTATCACCGGTGGCCTTTGCATCGGCAGGCGCACCCTCGGTGGACAGGGTAGGATCAGTGGAGACGTAGGCTTTCGCCTCACCAGCAGCTTTTTTGGCCTCCTCGGCGCTTTTAGCTGCTGCGCTCTGGCTTCGAGCGGCCTCTTTGGCGCTTGTGTCTGCCGCCGTCTTGTCTTGCGCAGCAGCTGTTGCAGCGTCTGCGGCCTCTGTCGCTTTCCTGCCGGCCTCGGCAGCGGCCTCTTGTGCGGGCGCGGTTGCCTTGCTGACGCTGTCCAGAGCCTCAGTGCAGGCAGCGTTGATACCCTGCAGCGCGTCATCGCGGGCCTGTGTGGTGTCACGCAGAGCCTGCTCGGCATTGGCGGCATGGGTCCCGGCGGCGGCTCGATCATCGGCAGCGGCTTTGGCAGATGCAGCAGCCTCCTCCATACAGGCAGCGGCCTTGCGGCTGCTGTCCGATGCAGTCTCTTCCAGTTCCGCAATCCGCGCCTTTGCTGTGGCCAGAAGTTCCGCCGTCGGGATGTGGGTCACGCCGTCCCGCACGATGCCGCAGAGCTTCTCGTCCAGCCGTGTGTCGGTGATCTGGCCGGTGGTGACGGCGGTGGAGCCTGCCGGGCGGGTGATCTCGGCAAGGCAGAGGTCGTAGATCAGCTCGGTGCGGGAGATGGCCGTGGCCGTGGGTGTGCTGGATGCCGTGCCCTGCAGCACCTGCAGGCTGGCGGCTCTGGCACCGGCATCATAGCGCATGACGATGCGGTCGATGCGGGGGAGAGATGGGTCGGCCAGCGGCAGGGTCAGGGTATCGGCCTCCCGCTTTGTGATGGAGTAGCCGGTGAAACGGCTGGGGTGCACCCAGCCACGGCCCGCGCCCACGGTGACCTTCAGCCCGCCTGCGGCTGTCACCGGGAAGTCCTCAGCGGAGCTGAACACACCGCTGGTGAGGCCCGCAAGGTAGGCCGCCACGTCTGCGGCATCGAAGTCGTAGCCGTCGGCGGGGTATAAAACGATTTTGCTCAAAAGATCATCTCCTTACAGCTTGCGCCAGACCGGTGTGCCCAGCCGCGCGGTGCGGGTGGTGCTGTCGCTCTGGCTTTGGGTGATGACATCGGCCACCCGGACGGTGGCCTTGTAGCCCAGCTCCGGGATGGTGCAGAAGGCCACGTCGCCGGGGGAAAGCCCCTCGGCATCGATGGTCAGCTCAATGGAGCCGGTGCGCAGCTGTTCCAGCAGCTTGTTGGTGCCCCGGGCCATGAGCCGCTCGAGGTAGGCTTCGCTCTTGTTGCTCTCGCCCTTTTCCTCGTCCGGCTGCACGTCCCGGGCATCCACATAGAGCTCCCGCCGGTCGGCTCCGGTGGCATCCGTCAGGCCCACGGTCACGGTGGCCCGGGCATCGCCCTCACCGGCCCCTTGAACAACGGCAACGTTGGCATAGTCGCTGTCCCCAAAGGCCCAACTGGCCCCGGTCAGGTTGCCCCACTTGGTGGAAAAGCGGTTGTTGGGGTCAGCGGTGGGCCGGTAGACCTCGAACAGCAGCTTCTTATCTGCGTTCTTGCCTGCCAGCCGTACCCGGAAGCCTAGGTCGCAGGCCGCGCCGATGGTCATCAGGTAGTCCATGATGCTGCCGCCGGAGGTCTGTGCGGTGTAGGTGGTGTCAAAGCCCACCAGCTCTCCAAGCTCCAGCTTGGGCCACGGCTCCATGGAATTGACCAGCCTGCGCATGGCCTGCTCCGCGTTCTCGCTCTTCACGATGACGGTGCAGGCCCGCTTGGTGAAGATCCACGATCCCGGGAAGCCGGTGACCACCAGATTGCTGTCGGTGTTCTCGTTGCTCCGGTGGCAGATGCGCATGGGCACGTCGCTGTCACTGCGGCGCAGCCAGCGGCCCTCCCGCAGCAGGGACAGGTTCTCTTCGGTGGGTCTGACTTCGAGGGTGAACTCACCCTCGGTGTTGTAGGGCTCGTCCCAGTAAAGGCTCACCCAGACCTCCACCCGGCCCAGCCGGGCAAGGGTCGTCTCATCCAAAACATCCAGCGTCATGCAATCACCTCCGGCAGAATGCCTGAAACCATGGGATAAAATTGCACCGTGACCTGCAGGAGGGTCTCGCCGCTGTCGGCGGTGGCCTTGAGCAGGTTGTCTCCGGGAGCCAGCTCCAGCAGGTCGCTGTCCTCGTCCAGCAGGGAGAAGATGTTCTCCTCCGTGCCGTCCTCTGTCCGCTTGACGGCCAGCTTGTCGGTGGTGGTGCGGTAGATCTCGATGACCTGCCCCGGGGTCAGGGTGGTCAGGATGCGGATGCTCTGGCCCGTGATGATGTTCAGCACGCAGGGGTTGACCACCGCACCGTCACTTTTGAGGGTGGCCGTGAAGGGTACAGCCAGCGCCCCGGGGTTGACCGCGTTCTGCCAGCCAAACGAGGTGCGCACGCCGAACCGGTGGGGCTTGGAGTAGTTGACCGGCAGCCTGAAGCTGGGCACAAAGCCGTTGATGCAGAAGCTCTGAGCGGTCAGATCGTACCAGAAGGGCTTCGGGCAGAAGAACATCATGTCAAGGACCGGGTATGGGTGGATGCTCTTTGTGTAGGGGGTCTTGGAAAGCACAAAGCGGCAGAAATACTTGTCCTCAAAGTACATGGTGCCGCTGGTGAAGTAGGGGAGTTTTTCCAGCAGCAGGGCGGCATCCGCATCGCCGTGGGGGCTGTGGCAGTGGATGATGACTTCACGGCTCACCCCGGCCACGCTCTGTTTCTCCACCGTGTTGCCGATCTGGTTCACGCCCTGTGCGGTCTGCAGATCTACGTTCACACCATTGATGGGATCGAGGGAGTAGGGCGTGCCGTAGTCCCACCCGATGTCGAGAGCGGCCCCGGCATCCGTCACGAGCCGCAAATGGTCTTTGCGAAATGGCATTCAGAGCCCTCCTTTCATCGTTTCTGGGCCTTGGCCCGGTCGGCTTCCCAGCGTGCTTCCCGCTGGAGGTCTGCCGCCGTCTGGGCCTTGCTGTAAATGTTCTGGGTGATGTTGGTGTCGCCCTCCCGGTGGTACTGGTTGGCGGCTGCGGCCACCTTTGCCGTGCCGGAAGCGGCCACACTGCGAGAGATGGCCATGTTGTCCGACAGCACCAGACTGTCTGCCTGCCGCACCATCTCGGCCAGCTTGCTGTTTGCGGCCAGCAGGGCCTCGGTGTTGTCCCGGATGGCATCGGTATTATCCTTATCCGGCGTAGTCCCGGGGGTGCCGGGGTCCGTCGAGGCATCAGGCTTCTCCGGCTCGGCGGGGGTGCTGGGCTTGTATTTTTCTTCTAGGTCTCGAAGGGTCTTTTCGTAGTCCAGCTGCAGCAGTTCCCGCTCAAGGTCGCCCATCCGCAGGGTGTTCTCGGCCTCGACAAGCTGCTTTTCCAGATCCGCCAGCGCGGTTGCATCGGCAGCAGTCTTTTTGCCGATCTGCGCCGACTGCTTCTTGTACTCGGCATCCAGCAGTTTCTTTTCGAGGCCGGCAACGGATTTTTTATAGTCCGCAGCAGCCACGGCCTTTTCGGCATCCAGCATACCGGGGTCATCCTCGGTAAGTTTCGCCCGGGCAAGTTCGGCAGCCTTTTTAGCGTACTCGGCATCCAGCTGCTTTTTCTCGGCATCGCCGGACTGACGGGCATACTCCGCATCCAGCTCGGCCTGCTCCTGCTTGGCGAGGCGGGCGTTCTTGCGGTCCTCACGCTCCTTCTGGATCTTCTTGGCATAGTCCCATGCGGGGTTGGACACATAGTCGATGTGGCCGTCCCAAAGCTGTGCGACGAGATTATAGGCACCAATCAGCGCATTGATCTCGATGACAAACTGCTCCACAAACAAGCCAAGGACGTACATCAGGCCCTCAAAAATGTAAGACATGAAATCGGCCACGCCCGACCATACATCGTTCATGCCGTTTGCGACGTTTTTGTTTGTGCTGGCAAAGTTGAGCAGTGCGCCCACCAACATGCCGATCAGAGAAATCACCAGCAGGATGGGGTTGGCATCCATGGCAACGTTAAGCCCCTCCTGCGCACCGGTGGCCGTCGTTGCAGCGGGCACGAACTTTGCAACCAGACTGGATGCAAGAGCTGCCAGCTTGTTGCCAACACCGGACAGCGCATTGCCGAGCTGGTCCAGCGCACCTTGCGCAATGGCCGTGATCTGCTCCCTCTGTTTATCCGTGCACGCCTGCCAGAAGTAGGAAGCTGCCCAGAAGCCCAGCTGTTCCAGATCGCCGTTTTTCAGCGCGTTGGCAAGGGTCTTGATGGCACCGACCGCGTCGGTCTGGATGTCCTTCTTGATGCTCTTCCAGCCATCTTCCAGCTTGGTGCGCAGCTGAGTGGTCAACAGCTCTCCGGCACTGGCATACTGCGGACCGGCATCCTCAATGGTCTTGACCGTGGTCTCCACACCGTCGGCGGTCTTGGTGGTCACGGTCTTGACGGTGCGCTCTACTCCCTCGATGACCTCGGTGCCGGTGCGGGTAGTCACGGTGGACACCCGCTCGCTGCCATCAGTCAGGGTCTCGGTGGTCTTTTCCACCGTGACCTGCGCACCGCCCACGATGCTGGTTTGGGTGTCCTTGACCGTGGTCTGTACGGACGCCTTGACATCCTCCATGGTCTGCTTGACAGTCTTGGTGCCGTCCGCAGCAACCTCTGTGATGGTCTTGACATCCTTCAGCACACCATCCACCATCTGCCGGGAAGTCTCGGTGATGGTCTGTTTCTGCTGCTTTTTGCCGTTGGACAAGGTCTCATTGACCGTTTCCACCGTCCGGGTCACGCCGTCCTTTACGGTGGTCGTGGTGTCCGAGATGGATTTGACCACCGTGGCAGTGGCCTGCTTGGTGGCCTTTGCGGCCTTACCCGCATTGTTTGTGATGATGCCGGTTGCGTTCGTGGATGCGGCTGCAGCAGCTTCGGCCGCGGCCTTTTCCTCCTGCGCCTGCTTCACACGTTCATCGTGGAGGGCCTTGCGCTTAGCAGCAGCTTTATCGCGCTTGGACTGGTTATAGTTGTCCATATAGCCGTTGTAGGCTGCATCATAGGCTTCCTGTGCCGCACCGACACCGTTTTTCAGGTTGGCCAGCGCGGCGGCGGCACCCTTGATCTTGGCGACCAGCTCATTGAGCCAGTCCACCACCGTACCGATGGCATTCTGTGCTATCTTTTCGACAGCCGTAAATGCGGAGTTGACCGCATTGCGGAAGGTCTCGCTGGTCTGATAGGCCGTCACGAAACCTGCCGCAAGAGCAGCCAGCAAAGACACCACCAGACCGATGGGATTTGCGGAGAGGACTGCATTCAAGCCCGCCTGCGCGACCTTAAGGCCGGTCGCGCCCGCTTCGGCGGCTGCATGGGCGGCGGTCATGGCCGTGGTGTAGGCGGTGTGGGCGATCTCGGCGGCGGTGGCAAGAGCCACATAGCCCTTATACGTGAGGAATGCCGCGCCCGCAGCGGCGACCACCGACGCGGCAATGCCGATGGTGTCCTTGAGCTGCGCCATTTTCTCGTCGCTGTCAAGGAAGGATGTCACCACCTCGTTGAGCTTGACCACCAGCTCTCCCAGAGCCGCAAACAGGCCGCTGGTCAGCTCACCGGTCAGGGCGCTGACATTATCCTTCAGGGTGGACATGCGCCCGCTGAAGGTCTGGCTTGCTTCCAACATGCCGTTGTAGAACTGCCCGCCCTCGCTGGTGGCGGCAGAAACGGCGGCCTGCAGCTCGCTGAAACTGACCTTGCCGTCCGAGATGCGCTTGTACAAGTCGGACATGCTCTCGCCGGTGGCATCACAGATCTGGTTCAGCGGGTTAAAGCCCGCATCGATCATCATGTTGACGTTTTCCAGCGTGACCTTCTTTGCGCTGGACATCTTGCCGTAGGCGCGTACCAGCGTCTGCAGTTTGTCCGCGTTGCCGAGGGAGATGTCGCCAAGCTGTTTCAGCACGCCGGTGGTGTCGTCTGCGGCAATGCCGAACTGCAGCAGGGTCTGTGTGCCCTCGGTCAGGTCGGACAGAGCAAAGGGCGTGGACGCTGCAATCTTACGCAGCTCGGAAAGCTTTTCGGCCGCAAGCTCTTCGTTGCCCAGCATGACCTTGAAATTGGTCAGGTAGCTTTCCATGCTGGCATTGTAGTCAATGCCGCTTTTGACCACTTTGCCCAGTTCCGCCGAAGCTTTCTTCGCAAAGTCAGCAATCATGTTTCCGGCGGCAACGGTCCATTTGCTGGTGCTCTTTTCCGCCGGGTCACTGTTGAGCCTTACTTCGCCGGTGATGCTGAAATCTGCCATGTACCCACCTCTCTCAATTCCAAAAGAGCGCGGGCACAAGGGCACAGGCTGTTATAACTTGATCTCTACTTCCCGGCGGCAGGCCGGGTTCTTGCATTTGACCCACACACCGTGAGCGCTGGCGGAAGCTTCTGCCCAGGCAGGCAGCGGCTTGCTGCAATACGGGCAGCGCACCGGCACGCGGGTACTGTCCTCAGCGGAACCGCGCGAGGAATGCGGCATCATGCTGCTGCGGGGTAACATCGCGCGCACCTCCTTTCAGCTCCGGCGGCAGGGCGTACCGCTCCTTTGCCGCTTCGTATCGCTGTCGGGTGGCTGGGTCCATCTCGCTGGTATCCGTGGTGCGGATCTGCAGTATCTGCGACAGCGCGGTCTCCTGAGGCAGTGCCTGCATCAGCGCCATAAAACGCCACCAGTGCACCTTGTCAGTGGTCAGATCGATGCCGTAGGCCTGCTGGAATGCGCCAAGAACATAGGCTGCATCGCAGTGGTAGTCCAGCGTGATCTCACCGGCACCGGCATCGGCCTCCGGCGGCTCTCCACCGGGAGCGTCGTCCGCACAACCGCGGAAAAAGCGCATCAGGGACGCAAAAGCATCCGGCAGCTGCGGGTCTGAAACCGGTTCTGCAAAGAACCGCTCTGCTGCGTCGCGCATCAGCTGGACCTTTTCTTCGTCAGTTTCTGCCCGGCGGTAGGTGTTCAGCAGCCAGACCATATGCCGGAAATCCGGGTCGATGCGTCTGCCTTCCCACATGGTAGGCAGGGCATCCGTCAGCAGGTCAGTCATTTTCCAGAGCAGCCAGTTCGGCCAACAGAGCCTTGCGGCGGGCAGCTTTGTCCACACGTTTCACCATCTGAGCGGCAGGCGGCTGTGCGGGGAAGCTCACAGGCTGCTGACCGACGATGTGGCCTGCCGTCTGGGTGCGCTGCCGTGCTTTCTTCTCGGCCCGGCGCTGGGCGCGGTTCATGGGCTGCGGCTTCGGGATACGGTCGGCGTAGTGCTGTTTTTCAGCCTTGCAGGCCTCGTTGATGGCATCCAGCACATCGTAGATAGGCGCTGCGTTGTTCTCGTCCAGACCCAGACGGTCGGATGCGCCTGCACCGAGGATCTCGTCGATGCAGTGCATGACGATCCTTGCCTGTGCACGCATATAATCACCCAGACGCACACCGCCGTGGTTGAAGCGCTTAGTTTCGGCCCTGCCGGCCTGCTGCATCTGCTCGTTGGCATCTTCAAAGCGGTCCATATCGTTGGCGTTCAGAATGGAAAACTCAAATTCCTGTCCACAAATAACCATTTTCTGGCTCCTTTCGTTGCGCCGTGCCCCGGTACTGCCCCGGAGAAACCTGTTTCACGGCATGAAAAATCCCGTTCCGGGGCGGAACGGGAAAGCGGATATCAGGCCTTGACAGCCTTGCCGGGAGCTGCCTGCGTCTGCATGTCGGGGTCGGTCAGGTAATCGTACTCCGACGGGGTGCCGATACCCTTTACGTCGCAGGCAAAGCCTGCAGCGGCACCGGCGGCACCGCTGGAATCGCTGGTGACGATGAAGGATGCCTGGCCCTTTTCGCCCTTGCCGGTCTTGACACTGAAGTAGACGTAGGGGAAGATCACGCTCTGGCCGGAGCCGAACTTGACCTTGTGGCTCAGCAGGAAATCCTGCGCAGCGTCACCCACGCAGCGGTTGCCGTTCAGGGCAAAGGTGCGCTGAACCTCGCCCTTCTCGGTCACAGTGCCGGCGCGGATATACGAGTTGTCCTCGGTGGTGGCGTTCAGAGCACCGGAGTGCTCCTTGACTCGCTCTGCACATACGATCCAGTCACCGACCTTGTTCTGCTCGGCGCTGGTCTGAATGGCAAAAATAAAGTCATCGGCGCGCTCTACGCCGGTGTAGTCGGCTTTCGGCTCGATACCCTTATCGGTCTTGAGCTTAGCCAGAGTTTCAGAAACAGTCATATCAAAACTCCTTTCATTTGGGCATGTAGTAGGTCAGGCGCAGCTGCATCTGCATCCGGCAGCTGCCCGCGCTGCTGGTGACGATGTAGCCGGTGGAGGTGACGGACACGCTGAGGGATTGTTTGTCCCTGCCGCATTCCGAGAGATCGGGCAGATGGCCGCAGTCATTCTGCGCCAGCACCCAGTCGGTCAGCTGCTCAAAAAAGCCGCTGTTCTGGATGGCCAGAACGTCCGCCTCGCCGTACTCCCGCCGGGAGAGGAACAGGTAATTCTTTGCCATGTCCCGCCCGGAGAGATACTCGGTGAGCACCGGGTCGCCGGGGCTGTCCTCGATGGAAAAGGCGGTGGCCTCTTCGTCCAGTCCGGCAATGCGGAAGGCCGCGCCGGTGGCTTCCTGTTCCTCGGCGATGAGCGGGCAGGTCTTGAGCCACGCCCGCAGGGCGGCAATGGTGGGCTTTACTTCGGACATGGTCAACCTCCCCAGAATGTGGTGACGGCCTGTGTGGCAATGTAGGCAATGGCTTCACCGTAATCGGCCAGAGCACGCTGTCCCCAGTAAGAGCCGCGCAGCCCATTTTCACCGTGCAGACATTCGCCTTCAGGGTGAAGATAGAACTGCCTGCGTGCATAAGGCGTGTTATAGACCAGCAAGCCTTCGTCAAACTTGCTGGCCTGATTCACGCTGTTTTTCAATATGCCGGTATCGAAGGGCACGTACTGGTCGATGAGAGCGGCGGCTTTCTGCGCGGTGGCGAACTGTGCTTTCTGCAAAGCAGCGGTTTTCTCTGCGCCGAAATTTGCCCGCCAGTCCAGAGACATCTGCACGCCGTCTGCCCGGAAGCGATATCCGGCAGGCTGTTCAAAAATGGGCTTGCTCACAGTCTCAGCTCCCTTCCACGTGCCAGTGGGGCAACAGCGGCTCCCGGTCATCCGAGACAGCCGACACGGTGCAGCACAGGTGCGTTTTTTCGAGGTGTGCGTACTCTTCGGCGGTCAGGGTGCGCACAGCGCCCTGCACCAGCTTCCAGCCGCGTTTCAGGGTCCAGTGTTTGGCCTTTTCGGCAGCAGGCAGAGCCACCCACTGAGCGTAGGGCAGATAGCCCATGGTGCACACGCTGGCCGGAATGCGGATGTGCGTAGTGCGCTCCGGGTCCTTGGCGGTGCCGGAGCCGGAGGTGGAGCGGCATTCCCGCCAGCTGCACCCGGCGAACACCCAGCACACCGGCCTGTCCGTCTCGGTGGCAGTGTCGTGGATGAGGTTCACCACAGTAACGGCTGTCTGCATCACAGAATCCCCCTGTACAGCAGGCCGTGCGGGTCACTGCCCAGCGCGGTACGGATGATCTCATAGGCTTCCTGCCGGGTGGCCGCGGTCACACTGGCATTGCTGCCAAAGGTGACGCTGTAGCCGTCGTTGGAGACGCTTGCAGCACCCGGCACAGCGCCCGCCGCAGACGCAGCGGCCAACAGTCCGATGATCTGCGTGCAGGCATCCGCCAATGCTTCCCGGCAGGCCTCACACCCGGCGGCATGGTTCTCCGCCCGGCCAAAGGTGGCGGCATCGATCATGCGGGAAGCCCGGCTGCACAGCACCCCGAAGGCCGCTTCCGGCACCGTGCCGCCCGCCGTGAGGTATTCGTCGTAGGTACAGTACAGCATGGCGGCTCCTTACGCTGCGACGGCAGCGGCGGTCAGGAACGCGAACGGAACCTTGGAGCGGTCGGCATTCAGGCGGGTTGCAGGGTTCGGCAGTGCCCAGCCCATGCGCATGACCACACGCAGGGCCACCATATCCTGCTGGGCGAGGTTGTAAACGATCTCCTTGGTGGAAGGATCCTGAATAACGCCCTGATCCAGCAGCTTCACGGTGACATCCTGACGGATGGAGTACACCAGCTTCTTGAAGTTGCCTGCGATCAGCTGGGCCTTAGAAGCATCAAAGCCGCCGTTCTCCGGGAAGTACATCGGGGCACCGTCCAGCGCGTAGGTGGTTGCACCCTGCATATCGGAACGGAACAGAGGACGGCCCGTGGTATCCACAAGGCCGCGCAGTTCTGCCTTTGCGGTCAGATCGCCGACCACGGCATCCACACCAAAGCCGCCAGCCTCAACCTTGGAGAACAGACCGTCCTTGCCCAGCAGCTTTGCGTAGTCGATGGGGCCGGTGACTTTGTTCTTGGCCGCAAGGGTCAGAACATCGGTCGTCCACTCGGTGGGGCGCTCGCCGCCGAACAGGATGGCGTTGTCGATTTTTGCGCCCATGGCTTCCCGGACGCGGGGCTGTACCTCGCCCATGATGTCAAAGCTGGAATCTGCCAGCACAGCTTCGGGCACGGGCACAATGACGGCCAGCTCTGCGGCGGTCATATAGACATTGTCCCATTCCTGCTTGCTGGTCTTTTTCATGCCGGTGTCACCGTTGACCCAGTAAGCCAGCGGCAGCATGGACAGCACGGGGATCTTGGTCTGGTTAGAGGTCATATTGGCAAGGCGGGTGCCCAGCTGCATGACGGTGGAGCTTTTGGGCACGTCCTGCTGGATGGTGTTCACCAGCTGCTCCCGGATCAGGGCCTCAGCCTTATTGCGAGCGATTGCATCAATAGCCATAAGAATCAACCTTTCTGGCCGAACGCTGCGCGGAATGCAGCATTTGCGGCCTCATGTGTGTTTGCGGGCTGGCCGGGTGCGCCGGTCGCCGATGCGGAAAAACGTGCCATGCCGCCGTCCGGCAGGATAGCACTGGGATCACTCTCTTTGAAAGCCTTGACATAATCATCAAAGCCCAGAATCTCGCCGTCCTTCATGGCAAAATTCTGGGACTTGGCATCTGTCAGAAATGTCTTGCGGGCACTCTCGCTGGAAAATTTCAGGCCGGATGCCTTGCGTTCCAGAGCGTAGCCCTTTTCGAGGGCAGCGATCTGAGCCGCAGCATCGGCCTTGGCCTGCTCGGCCTTGGCCTTCCACTCAGGGTCGTAGCCTTCCAGTTTGCTGTTTGCAGTGGACAGCTGTTCGGTCAGGGTGGTTTTCTCGGCCTTGAGGGTGGTGATCTCGTTCACCTTGGCCGTGATATCCGCGCCATGCAGGTTCATGATGCTGTCCAGCTGGTCCGAGGTGATACCCGGAATGATCTTGCTCACATCTTCGCGTTTCACTTGCGATGTGCTCCTTTCTTTTGTCTGTTGGGTGGATAAGTCCCTGCTGTTTTGTATCGCGGTTCTCATTCCGCACGGGACAAGACGGGGTACGCGCCGCCTTCCGCTGTGGTGCCGCTTGCGGGAGTTGAACCCGCCACCCCCGGATTAAAAGTCCGGTGCTCTGCCAACATGAGCTAAAACGGCATGAAAAAACCACTATGAAGCCTTTTTTCGGGGCACATAGTGGTTAAAATGGGGAATTTCCGTGAATGACTTTTACGGCTTGACCTCTACGCTCGGCAGTACGTCCGTGTGGAAATAGAGCTTGTAGTGGTAGGGGTCGGTATGGGTGCCGGTGATGTCCTCCACCACATACATGGTGTAGTCGTTCAGATAGATGTAGTTCTTGCGGTAGGAATCCGGGCCGACCTTCACCGTGCAGACAAGCTCATTGTTTGAGTTGTTGGAGATGGACATGTAGCCCTCGGCTTCCATGATCACCTTGTCGGTGCGGGCGTTGTAGACGGTGATCTTGCGCTCACTCTCGAAGTAATCTGCCTGCTTGGAGATGTTGTAGTTGGCCTTTTCGGCTTCGCTGGAACAGCCACACAGCAGAATGGATGTGGCCAGCGCAAGGGCGAGAAGAATCTTTTTCATGGTTCGTTCCTTTCTGTAAAAATGGGCAAAAGAAAACCACCGTCCGGGTGGATGGTGGTTAAGGTTATTCGATGCCGGGCGGGAGCTTTCCAAGTTCTTTCAAAATACTGTAGCAGTCACGAGCATACATCTGACGGTGTACAGTTCTGTCCCACCCATCGTAAAATGAGTTGCAAATATCGTCATATGCCGGGTCTATAGGAGTTTCCAGAAGAACCTGCTGCATTTCCCTGACTTCCTGTTCTGTGTAAGAAGGTTTATTCGTAGAATTTGGCACCATTTTTCTGCAACTCCTTTATGCAGTCCGAAATAACCCCTTCTGCCTTTTCAAGAACCTGTTCATCCGTCAGCGTGGACTTGAGCAATTCATCAATTGCGCAATCCATTTTCCGAATGGCCTGTTTCGCGGAGCTTTCTTGAAAAGTAGAAGTCTTTTCGATTGCGTAAATATGCCCATCATGCCCAAGAGCAGTAAGCAACTTCAAATTTGCGTTTCGCGTAAATTGCCGCAGATCACCATTTGAAAAGCTACCGCATGCAGGATGGGTATGAATCGCAATATAGGGTACATCCGGGTTTGGTAGCTGAACAGAATGACCATCCGGCAAGCCGATGATATCTTTCGTCAGCGGCTTCATCTTGATGTCGAACACCCTGCCCACTTCAACATTTTCCGGCTGCTTTGAAGCGACCATGAGAAGGCGCTTGTGGGCGTTTTTCAGCTGTTGCTGCCCGGCGGCATCCAGTGTGTCACAGCTGAACGCCTTAACATTTGCGATTGACTGCATTGTAACAGGTTTCGCCTTTGTGTTCAAGCTGCTGTATGTAGAGGATGCCTTCCGCACCTGTGCGCTTGCTCTGCTGGCTTCGCTCCTGCCGAACTTCGGCACGCTGACACGGGCGCTGTCCACACGGCCACCCGTGGCCTGTGCAAACTCTGCAAGGCTCTGTCGGGCCGCTTTCAGGTGCATAGCGCTGTCGGTGGTGTCCAGCCCGGCAGCATCCTCGGCCAGATACCGCTTTTTCCAGCGGCGGACGTTCCGCTCCCGGGCACGCTGCATCTGGGATATCTCGTAGGCGGTGTACTTTTTGCCGTTCCACTCGATGTCCCTAGCGTTCAGCTCCCGCAGCTGCTCCTGCGTCCATTGGGGCGGGTCGCCCAGCCCCGGGAACACCGCAAAAAAGGTGTGGCGGCAGTTCCAGCCGCACAGGCCTGCGCCGGTGCCGTAGCCGGTGGCGGCTTCAAAATCCGGGTAGCGCCTGCCCTTGTAATCCACTGCCCCACCGCGATGGAAGCGCCGTCCCTGCCACTCAGCGTGGGAAGGTCGTGCCCCGCCGTGGGCGGTGGTCTCGAAGAACTCCACGCCCATCTCGTCGGCGCGGGCCACCTGCAGCTTGCCAGTCGTCTGGTTCACACCGGTGAGCACGGCACGCCGCGCGGCCACCTCGATGCTGTCCTTGTGGCCGCTGGGGTATGTGACCATTGGCATGTCGTCTGCAAGGCTGTCCACGGCCTGTTTCACGGCGGTTTTGTAGTCAAAGGCACCGGTGCTCACCTTGAACCATGCAGCGTCCAGCGTGCGCTCAAAGGCCCCTGTGACGGTGTTTGCCGTGGTGGCGGTCAGATTCTGCCATGTGCCGCAGGTCTGCCGCGCACCGGCATCCAGCAAATTGTTCAGGGCGGCGCTCTCTTCAAAGGGGGTCGGCTCCATGTCGTAGTGGTAATAGATTGCATCTTCCCGCTCCATGGCTTCGGTGGCGGCCTGCAAAAGCAGCTTGCGGATGGCCGTTTCGCTCTTTCCGGTGTACTTCGCCAGCAGCTTCACCACGTCGTTGCGCAGCGCCTCGGTCTGCTGGTAGCGCCACAGCTGCCAGTTTGCGGTGGGGGTCACTTTGTCCATCTTGCCGATGCGCCGGGCCACGTCCCGCAGGATATCATCCTCGACCTGCTGCCAGAGCTGCACAAAGGCATCCGGCATCCGGTCAAGATAGCTCGGCGGCAGCATCAGGCACCCCCGAAGGTGAGGGCTTCAGGGCTGCGGTTCTCGGCATCCGCTTCGGCGGCAATGGCCTTGGCATCGTCCTCGCTGTAGCCCTCAAACTCCACCAGATACCGCCAGAACGGGAACTTGCCTGCGGTAACGTAGCCCCAATACATCTGCTTGCGCTCTTTGGGGTCGGAGATGATGCTATCGTCAAAGTCAAAGGTCACGTTGCAGTCGCCCGGCGGGGAAACGGCTGCGCCGCTGTTCCACTGGGCATCCAGCAGCTTGCTGATGGAGTATACCAGATCGGTCAGCGCATTGCCCAGCGCCCGCTGCAGATCCTTGACGGTAGTGTAGCTGCGCTGCTTGCTGCTCCTGATCTCCTCGGCGGTCTTGTCCACGTTCTGCGGGTCGGACAGGGTGCCGTAGGCAAGGCCGCACTGGAACTCCACCCGCTTGAGCATGGCATCCATCCCCCGACGATAACTTTCATCGCGCAGGGCAGGGGCAAACACCTCATAAAGGTTCCGGCCATTGGCCCCGGAACTGCCGTTCAACCAGTTGCGGTAAAGGCGCTGCTCACGCTGCGGCATAACGCTCTCGCCGTTGATGCCGGGCCGCAGGGCGGTCTGGTCAACGTCAAGGGCCAGCTGCCCGCCGTCATACTCCCACAGCAGCCGCCCATACTGTTCATCGGTATCATGGATGGTGTCAACAGCAGCGGCATAGACGCTCACGCCCAGCGGGGAGTGCCGATCAGTGGAATTGCCGCTGGACACTCTGAAATAGCCCCAGAGCGGGCGGTCTACACCGGAAAACTCAGTGTGTGGGGAAATCGCGGCCCACTCCGGCACATCGGTCAACGGGACCTCGATGCCGAGATCTGTACTGGTCATGGAGCGGAATGCCTTGACCGTGATGCTGTGCGTGCTGCCGGAAAACTCGTGATCTTCCAGACGGGTATAAATGCGGTTGCCGCGCACCAGATGGTCATAAAAAATAGCCCCGGTCATGCGGCCAGAGCTATCAAAGCGGGTAGGGCAGAAGCAGTCACCCTGCACAGCATCGATCTGGATGCGTCCCTCTGCATCGAGGAAAGGCCGGAACAGGATGCCGCCCAGCGCACAGCCGTATTCCACCGGGGTGCGCAGATCTGCAATGAAAGGCTGCAGCATGGTGTTGATGCTGTCGGCGCGGGCGCTGCCGGAAACAAGGCATTCCATTTCCAGCGTGGTCAGACGGGCCAGCTCCGATGCAACACTCTGGGCCAGCTTCAGGCTGTGCAGGGCGTTCTTGCCGCCGTGGCACCACGGCCCGCCGGTATCGTACATCTGCGCCCACAGGATGATCGCATTCTCCATGCTGTAGGACACGCTGGCGCTGACGGTGGTATTTTCACCGAACAGCAGCCGCGCTTTCTCCCGCAGCCAGAAAAGCAGTCTATCAAACATTATTTTCGTCTCCAGTCTGCCCAGCGGATCAGCGGGGCCAGTATCGTATAGCAGAAATAGCGGATGTCGTCCATGGCGTGGTCGTTCTCCTTCACGACGCGGTCCTCTTTGGCTTTGTCGTCCCACGAGTACAGGCCGAACTCCCGGCGGGATGCCGCGCAGCTCTCGTGAATGGTCACAAGCCCGGCCTGCATCAGGGATGCCACGCAGCGGATGCCGTTCAGCACGTCGTTATCAGCGGGGATCACAAGATACTTGCCGTGCCGCCGGATGGTCTCGATGAAGGAAGCGGCGGACGGGTCAACCACCACCGCCTGAATGTAATAGCCCTTGGTCAGGCGTTCCAGCTCGGCATAGTGTTCTTCGTCCGTGCGCTGCACACGCTCTGCACGGCTGTCAAAATAGCTTTCCTTGATTCGCAGGGCCTTGCCATCATGAATGACCCACAGGCCCATGCTGCAGGGGTTGTGGGTGCCGTAGTCGATGGACACGTAAAACTGCCCATCGATGTGGGAAGCATCACCGTGAAAAAGGTAGGTGTCCTGCCCGGCGGAGAAGAAAGGGTATACAAGGCCCTCGGCAGCTTTCCTTTTTCCAAGGATGTCACGGGCATACCAGACCGTGCTGCGGTCGTAGGTTGCAAGCACAGCCCGGAGCTGGTCGTCCGAAATGCTCATGTTATCGGCAATTGTGAAATGCCCATAGTTGAAGCCGTATTCTGGGTTCTCGTTCTGCTTCTTTTCGTGCAGATTCAGGATATTTTCATAGTACCAGTGACCCTCTGCCTTGGGATTCAGGTCGTGAAATACCTTTCTGTCCGGGCTGGACAGGGTACGGTCGAATACTTCCTTGATGAAAGTTTCGCTGCATTCATTGGCTTCGGTGATGTACGCGGTGCCGTAGGTGTTGCCCTTGATCAACTTTTCGTCACCGGCTTTGCCACCACCGGACACCAGCACCACCTTTTCACCGGTGGCAGTCTGGATGTACAGACAGTCGCGGTTCTGGTAGGTGCCCTCACGGCAGCGGCCCTCAAAATAGTTTTTCAGGCCGAAGCCGTCACAGTCCAGAATGTTCAGCCTGGCCGTCGCAGTGGATACGCCCGCAATGAGGTGTATTCTGCTGGGATGCTTTTCCAGAATGGTGCAGTAGGCCATAGTAATAAGCACGTTCTTGCCGCCGCGTTTGCCGCCCTCAGCCACATTGAACCAGTGGTCGAAGCAGTTCCAGAAGAAACGCATCTGGTTTTGTGAAAAAGGTGCAGGTATGTTCATGTCTCAAAGTCCTTGATGTCACGGTCTGGCACAGGGTGCTGCAGCAGATCAGCAAGGGTCTGCATGTCGTTATTTTGAGCAGCGGCATTTTCTTTTTCGGATGCGTCTTTGTACATGCCCAGATGCTTGCCCAACAGGTCAAGTGCTCGGAGCTTATCTGCAAGTTTGACCTCGTGTTCCAAACCGTCCTCGCCAAAGCTCTTGACCTTGATGGACTGGATTGCGGCCAGATCATCCCGGGAGGCATCCAGTTTGACAGAAGCAGTCTCCGGGTCGATCAGGTCGCTGGCGTTGGCAAATGCAATCTTGGCAAGCTCTCGAACGACACGATCAGCAGATACACCGGTCCGGCGGCTCTGCTCAGCCTGCAGCTGGGCAATGCGATTTTTAATGCTAACATTTGCTAACAGCCGGGGTGCCTGTTCTCTTGCGGTTTTGGGGCTGTATCCGGCGCGGATGGCCGCTTGAGTGGCGTTCAGGTCGATCATATATTCTTCACAGAAACGATCCTGCTTGTCGGTCATCCTCACCACCTCTCTTGCCGTAAAATCAAAAAGCCGCCCGGATGGACGGCTTGGGAATATCAAAAAAGCCAGCACGTTTCCATGCTGGCGGTTGACGCACATCCTGCCGGGAAACTTCACAAACCGGCTTGCGGATTCTGTGACCTCCGTTGTGTGCAGAGTCTGCTCGGGCTGGTAAGGAGGTCAACCACCACTCTGCACACAGCCACGAGCGGGCATGTCGGCCCATGCGTCAGGCGTTTGCCGTGACGGGGCACGGCATTGTGGAGCCGCCCTTGGAATCGAACCAGCCGTGTCTACACACACGCGCCGCGCTCCAAATTGCGCTCAGGCGGCATAATAGAAGCAGCCCGCGCACCGTGCTGTCGAGCAGCGGGGACACGGTGCGGAGACTGCGTAGGGTATCGGAGAGCCTTTCGGCTTTGCCGATGGTACCATGTTACACCATGAAATACTGCAATCGCAATGCAATGACAGTGTAATGTTTTTCAAAGGGGCAGCTGTGCCATTGCTTTGCGCCGCAGAACATAGATCATGCTGAGAGAGTAATTCGTATCATGGGCGATCTGTTCCCATGTCTTGCCTTCGAGGTAGTAGTCTTTCAGAATGTGGTATTTCCAGAAATCCTCCAGCTGCTGCAAAGCTTCGTCGATCTCTTCATACAGGGCATCACACTCGGCCAGCTGAAAAGTTACCTGATGCTCCAGATCGTCCGTCCGCTCCACCGCGCGGGCAAGGCTCTGGCCGTCACCGTTGCCGCTGGGGGTAAGGCTGAAATTCTGTGTGGTATGTCTGGCAGCGGTCCGTGCTTCTTCTAACCGGTTACAAAGCTGTTCCAGCAGCTTCTGAGCATCCCGGTACCTCCAGAGCCATGCCTTTTTCTCTTCGTAGGTCATTGGGCATCATCCTCTCACATAAATCATCACGGCGGCAAATGTCCAAAGTAGCAGAAAAAGCAGCACGCCCAGAATGACCGGATGATTTTCCAGCAAAATCATTAAGCCATAGAGTGCGGCGACAACTGCGCCGATAACACAAAGAACCAAGAAGCTGATAAGAATTGCCATTCCAATTGTCATTACAGTTCCTCCACCCGGACGAACACGCCGCAGGGGTCCGACCAGAATTTTTCCACGATCTCGCTGCACACCTGCGCGTCATCGGCCCAGAAGTGCAGGCGGGTCATTTCGTCCTTGAGGGCCTTTTCCAGATTATCGGTGTCCGGCTTTGTGGTGCGCCAGCTGCCGCTTTTGCGGCCCTCGGCGGGGAAGCACCACTTGACCAGCAGACGCACCGGACGGCCTGCGGAGATGGGATTTTCCGGCGCGTGGGGTGCCAGATGGGCGTGGAGCTTGGCACGGGTCTGTTTCAGTTCCGGGCTGTCGTGGAGCACCGCGTGCGGCTGCCCGCCCTTCATGTAGGCGTGCAGCTGCTTTGCGTTGTGTGTGGTGGTGGGCGGCTGCATGGGGATAAAGAATTGCATGTACATGGGGTTCACCTCGTTTTTTCTTTTTTTCAGGTTTTAGCGCCAACGTGATGGGGAGGGTCCCCGAATGGATGGGGGCTGTGTACGCCCCATCCTTCGGGAGACCCCATCACAATTGCAGTTGCAGTTTTAGCTATTATATATAGGCTATTTTGCACTGCAAAATCTGCAGTTATAGCGGCTATAACTGCAAAATTGCAGTTTTTCGTGTCGTGCAAAATAGCGGCTATTTCTGCATTTTTACAACAAATTGTAATTAGGCTTATTACGGCTTGTTTAACCTGCGCTGCCGGGCTCCTTGCGGCCCACTTTCTCGCCATCGATCCAGAACCGTCCGTCATCTTTCAGCCGCGTCTTGATGGTGCGGGGCTTCAGATCCATGTATTCAGCCAGCGCATAGACGGTAACTTCGCCATCCATCATGCAGGCTTCAAAGGCGGTGTCCAGTTCGGCCTTTTTGTCCTTGGTCACCTTGCCTTTATCGCCCCAGCGCTTGGCGGCACCGCGGCTGCCCAGCGTTTTGAAATCGCTGTCCGGCTGCAGGTCCTCCAGCAGGCCGCTGTCCGGCTTGTGCACAGGGTAATCGAACCAGAGGTTCACCGGGTCGAAGCGGGCAAACTCGCGCAGGGTGCCCTCGATGCGCCATGCGGTCATGCCGTCGGCCTTTTTCTCAGCAGCCGCGACCTCGGCATCGATGGCCCGCAGATCTGCAAGGCCCAGTTTTTCCTTTGCGATGGTCAGCATCCGGTGGCGGCTAAGGGTATCATCCAAGCCGTAGGCATCCGCATGACCGCGTTTGTCCAACATGGCCTTGATTACGCGGCAGGCGGCTTTGTTATGGAGCTGCTCCCGGATGGCATCGGTGGGCACCAGCTCGGTCATGTCCAGCATGGCATCCGGGTCGCGGGCGAACACGCCGGAGCCGGATGCGCGGTCCATGCTGCGCTTGCCGCCCTGGGCACCTTTGCTGTGGTGATGGGCATAAATTACAGCACAGTCCAGTTCATGGCATACCTTATCGAACTGGCCGCAGAACTTCGCCATTTGCTCTGCAGAGTTTTCATCACCGGTCAGCACCTTATAGATAGGGTCGAAGATGATTGCCGTGAAGCCCTGCTTTTTTGCCCGGCGGATTAACTTTGGAGCTAATTTGTCAAGCTGCACCGGAATGCCGCGCAAGTCCCAGATGGCGATCTGGTTAAAATGTGCTGGAGGGAGGCCAAGTGCATTGTAAACATCCTGAAACCGGTGCATACAGGAATCCGGGTCGAGTTCCAGATTTAGATACAGAACTTTTCCCTGTGCACAGTTAAAATGCCCCAGCCATGTGGTGCCCTCAGCAATGGCGATGCACAGCTCGATCAAAGCAAAACTTTTGCCGGCTTTTGAAGGGCCTGCAATCATCATCTTGTGGCCTTTTCGCAGCACATTTTCAATGAGCGGTTCGCGCAGCGGGCGGATATTGGAAAAATCGTTGCTGGTGTGCCAGTCGGGCAGATCATCCGTTTCCGCTTCCAGCCAGTCACGCCATTCATCCCAGCAGGATCTGCCGATGTTGGTTTCCAGCAGCACCTGCCGTTTGTCACCGCGCAGGATGCCGGGCATCCGGGAAAGGCGGGAAGGGTTGCGGTTCTGCTGGTCGATGGTCAGGCCGTTTTTCTGGCAGGCGGCATAGAGATAATCCACGCGCTTGCGGTACTCGGCGTAGTCCGGGGCATCCACCTTCACGATGGCGTGGACGCTCTTGCCGCCGGAGTAGACCAGCGCCGCACAGGGCAGTTCCAGCTGCTTGATGATAGCCTGCTGCTTGCCCAGCTCCATGTTGTCGCACTCCACGAGGGCATAGCGGTAGGCAGTAATATTGGCATCCTTGCGTCCGGTGCCGTCCACAGGGTTGAAGCAGATCCATGCACCTACTTCAGGATCACAGTCGCCCACCACCTTGCCGAGGTCGCCGCCGCAGGCATCCAGCTCGGTGATGAGCTGCCCTGCGGTGCGGGTCCAGCTGCCTTTTGCAGGGCGGCGGCGGTCGGCGGCCATAAAGCTTTCGGTCACATAGGCCACATATTCATCCGGCTCAAACAGGGCTTGCAGGTAGCGCTTGAGCTGGTCGGCGGGGTGCCACTCTGCGGGCAAAGTCAGCTCGTGGGCTTCCACCCAGCGCGGGTCTACCAGACGGCCCTCGGTTTGTGTGCTGGTGCCGGCAGAAATATCATCGTTCCAGTCCAGAGCGTGGCCTGCGGGGCCGCTCCATCCGTGGGAGTAGGCCAGTTGGAAAATGCTGCTTGCGGTGACGGGGCTGGCCCCGCCGCCGTGAAAGCTTTCCCATTTCTTGACGCACTCGCCCTTATGATAGCGGCCCGCATCGCGTGTGCTCCACTGTTCCCAGATGGTAACGGGCAGACCAGCATCCTTCAGTGCCATGCCCACCATGAGCCATTCGTCATAGGTCAGGGCGGACGGGGATACGAAGTCCAATGCTTCCTTGAGTTCATTTTCATGTTCCATTCGCGTTACCATCCGAAGTCAATGTCTGATGTGGGCGGCTCCTGTGCAGGAGTGTAAGTCTTTGGGTTCACGCCCTTGGGCACGCCGCGCCAGCCGCCTGCCGCAATGCGGTCGATCATGTGTTTGGCTGCATCGAAGCTCCACGTGCCCACGCTCTGGAAACCGTAACGTTCCAGCACGCGGATCTGCTTGGGTGTGGTCAGCCCTTCGGCACGGCGTTTGTTCAGCCGGTCCAGCAGCAGGGAAGCCTTACCAGCAGATTCTACAGCGTCCGGCAGGATGCCCATTTTTTCAAGAGCAGCAGTCTGTTCCGCGCTGGGCGGGCCTGCTTCCCAGCCAAAGGCCGGCACATATCCGGCAAGGTCTTCAGCCTGAATGCTCATTTCGTACTGCAGCGGGTCCACGAGACGGGCTTTTTTGCGGCGCTGTTCTTCCAGCTGTTTTGCAAGTGCTTCTTCCCGCTGGGCCACCACGTCCTCGCTGGCCTGCACGGCTGCTTCCTCGATGTCCTCCGGGCATCCGGTCTGGGCCAGATTTTCGGTCATCTGCCGGGCCACGGCGCGATCCTCACAGACCAGATCTGCCGGGCGGCAGAGCTCGTGCTTGTCGGTCATCCACAAAAAATCCAGCAAAAGCAGATCGCTCTTGCCCGGGGAGAGCCGGGTGCCGCGCCCTACCATCTGACTGTACAGGCTGCGCACCTTGGTGGGCCGCAGTACCACAACGCAGTCCACGCTGGGGCAGTCCCAGCCCTCGGTGAGCAGCATGGAGTTACACAGCACGTTGTATTTGCCTGCATCGAAATCGGCCAGCACTTCCTTGCGGTCGGTGCTCTGGCCGTTGACCTCGGCGGCACGGAATCCATGGGAGTTCAGCAGGTCGCGGAACTTCTGGCTGGTCTTGATGAGGGGCAGGAATACGACTGTTTTGCGGCCTTTGCAGCGCTGGGCCATCTCGGCGGCGATCTGTTCCAGATAGGGGTCCAGCGCCGTGCCGAGGTCTCCCACGGCGTAGTCCCCGCCGCTCATGGTGACAGAAGAAATGTCCAGCTTCAGGGGGATGGTCTGGGCCATGATCCTGCACAGATAACCCTCCTTGATGGCATCAGTCAGCTTGTACTCAAAGGCAAGGCTGTCGAACACCTCGCCCAGATTACGCATGTCACCGCGATCCGGCGTGGCGGTGACGCCCAGCACCTTGGCACTGCCGAAGTAGTCGAGGATGCGGCGGTAGCCGTCGGTGATGGCGTGGTGCGCTTCGTCGATGATGATAGTGCCAAAGTAATCATGAGGAAAGCGTTCCAGCCGGGCGGTGCGCTGCAGGGTCTGCACGCTGCCCACGACAACGCGGAACCATGTATTCAGACAGGTGGCATCGGCCTTTTCCACCGCGCTGACAAGGCCGGTGGAGCGCTGCAGCTTGTCCGCTGCCTGTTCCAGCAGCTCACCGCGATGGGCCAGAATGAGCACCCGGTCACCGGCGCGCACCTGATCGGCAGCTACCGATGCAAACACGATGGTCTTGCCGGTGCCGGTAGGCAGCACCAACAGGGTGCGGGTGTGGCCGTTCTCCCACTCGGCATGAATGTGGTCGCGGGCCTGCTGCTGGTAGGGTCTCAGTTCCTGCCCCATCAGAATGCCCCCTGCGTCCAGCCCTGAGTGGGTGCGGCCTTGGGTTCCGGCGGCGGCAGGAAGCGCGCCACCTCGTTGCTCTGGCCGGTCTCACCCGCGTGGGGGCCGCTCTGCTTGGTGTACTCGTGGACACCCAGTTTGCAGATGCCTTTGGCACCCACGACCTCGTTCCAGCGGGGGCGGAAGGTCTCGCCGCGCTTGCACTGACCGATGCTCTCAAAGAAAGCGCCCAGCAGGCCCTGCGTTTTGGTGTGGAGATACAGGCGGTGGGTCACGGTAGTGTCGCCCTTGGCCCCGCCGAAGATCTTCAGGGTCAGCTTTGCCATGGAGCAGGGCGGCAGCTTGGCGCTGCCATCAAAGCGGGCACGCTCCATGCCGGTGACTTCGAAGGGGTAATCGCCCTCGGGCAGGAGCACGAACTCCTGCTGTTCGTTGGTAAATTCGTCGTCCCAGCTCAGGGCGCGGTCGGTGGTATTCATGTCGTTCATAAGTAATTACTCCTTTATTATAAAACTCCTTCAGTCACGCTTACACGTGCCAGCTCCCTCCGTGAGGGAGCCTGTTAAAACGGGATATCACGGTTATCCAGCACCATCTGGAACACCTGCGGCCATGCGGCGATCAGACAGCCCTCCACAAAGTCAGCAGGGTAGTCCTTGATGGGCATATCCTCCGGGAAATAGCCCCGTTTGCCCACAACGCCCTGCAGCTCTTCACAGCTGACCTTGTTGGCGCTCATCAGAGCGGCCAGCTTTTCCGGCACGCCCAGACTGAGCAGAACATTTTTCTCGTAGCTTTCCTGCAGCGGTGCGGGCTGCGGCTGAGCCATCGGCTTTGCTTCCTGCTGCGGGCTGGGCAGGATGTCGGCTTCCGGCTGGGAACGCGGCTGCGGTTCCGGTTTCGGTGCCTGTGCAGACATTGCGCCGGGGATGCAGGCGGCAATGCTGGCATAGTCAAAGGGTACTTCCTCCGGCAGGTCAAAGCGGTTTTTGGCATCCCAGCAGGGGTGATGCGCGGTGTACAGTACACGCCTGCCGCCGCTGGCCTTGCTCTTGGCGTTCTTGCCGTCGCCCACCTTTTCCACAACGGTCTTGTAGTTGGCGAACAGCAGCATATCGCACCACTCGCGCAGCAGCGGGGCCACCTGTTTGGAAGTTTTCATGCTCCAGCGGTCGTAGTTGCCCACGGCATCCGGCTGCTCAAATTTGGTAATAGCGGCATGGGCCAGCACCACCACGTTGTGCCCGGCCTGCAGCACCTCTTCCAAAGCGTCCAGCAGCTTGCCGAACTCTTCCTTAACATAGGTGTAGCCCTTGCCGTAGCCGAAATCTTCGATGCCGTTCACCTTGGCTTTGGCACACACGGCCTGAATGCACAGGCGTTCAGCCCAGTCGGCGGTGTCGATGACCAGCGTGCCGCAGGGGATGCTGCCCTTGCGCACCTCGGCCACCTCATCCAGCAGCATGGCCCAGCTGGTGGGCTGGGGCAGGCGCTTGACGTTCAGCCGCTTGGTGCCGCCCTCGGTGTCGATGAAAACAGGATCCGGGAAATGGGATGCAAAGGTGGATTTGCCGATGCCCTCCGGGCCGTACAGCACGGTCTTGACCGGGGAATCCTGCACCCCGGCAGTGACTGCATACTTACTCATTTAGAACGCTCCTTTCGTCCAGCTTTTCTGCTGGGGCTTTTCGGTGACGGGCGGCAGGGAAGTTTCGGCATCCTTCACCATGCCGTCCTCAATGATGATCTGGCATTCACTGCCAGTGGAGACCCGGGTGGCAATGGCCTGCAGGTGTTCTGCTTCCAGCCATGCGGAAAACTCCTGCAGGGTGGTCATGTCCATCTGTTCCAGCTTGTCCAGCAGCACAAAACCGCAGTCCGGGTTCAGGCGGCGGACGATGGCAGCGGCCACCCGCAGCTGGTCGCTGCCGGACATGTCCCGCCAGTGCTTACCGTTATAAGTAAGGGCACCGTCCTCTACGCCAAGGCCCGGCAGGGGCAGGTCGGCACCGTTCAGCAGGGCCATACGGTCGGCACGCTTCTGCGTGATGGCTTCGGTCAGGCGCTTATATTCACTGTCATACTGGGCGGCTTCGTCCTCGGCGCGGGATTTTTCGAGGTTGGCGCGGACTTTGCGGTTGGTCTCTTCGATGTCCCGGATGGACGCTTCCAGTTCGGCGGTGGATTCGTCCTGAAGCTGGGCGACGGTCTTTTGAGCGGTTTTCCGCTGATTGAACAGACGGGTGTGCTTGGCGTCGAGCTCCTGATACTGTTGTTCCAGCTCGGCAATGCGTTCACGGGTGCGTTTCAGTTCGGCCACACACTGCTGCTCCTGACGCTCAAGCTCTGTGTACTGTGCCCGCAGACGCTGATTCTCGCCGTTGCGGGCCAGAATTTCCTGCTGCTGGCGGATGAGGTCGGAGGCGCTGACCGGCTCCTCCGGGGCATCCGGGTAGGAGATCAGCTCTTCGGCAAAGTGCTTTTTCTGCGCGGCCAGCTGGCCGGTGAAGGTGCGCTTGTCGTACAGGGCTTTGATCTCCATGTCACGGGTGTGCAGCTCGGTGCCGATGCCGATGATCCGCAGCAGGATGTCGGCTTTCTCCTTGTCGGATGCTTCCATGAAGCGGGGCAGATCCAGCGCCAGCGGCTCCACAAAGGCGTTCAGCAACTGCTGCCCGCTGCGCCGCCCGGTGGGGTCAGTGACGGTCAGACTGGCATTCTTGCCCTTGCGTTCCACCACCACACCGTTGGAAAGCTTGACCTTCAGATGCGCCGGAGCCACTGCGCCGTCCCGCTGGGCAGCGTCCGGGCGGAAACGGTCGCCGCCGAGGGCCCATGCCAGAGCGTCCAGCACGCTGGTCTTGCCCTGATTGTTGTTGCCGCCCACGATGGTCAGGCCAGTGGGCGACGGCGTGAGTGCAACGGCCTTGATGCGTTTGACGTTTTCGGCCTCTAAGGCCATGATCTTTACAGACATGCGGATACCTCCCCTTGAGCGGATGCGAGTGTGTGAACGAACTGGTTGATCGCGGTCTCCCGCTGGTCGTTCGGCAGTTTGCGGAACTGCATTTTGGCGGACTGAACGATGCTTGTGATGGAGCGCCCGGCCAGAATGATGCTGTCGTAGGCATCGCGGGCATCCTGTTCCTGCTGTGCCTTATAGTCCGCAGTCATTCCGGCCGCAATCTCGTAAGCTTTTTCGCCTGCCCGCCGGTCTACCTCTTCCTCATCCACCACGGCGGCGATGGGCTGCTTTTTCAGGGCCGCATTTTCTTCCTGAAGCTTGTCGGCCCGGAGCTTGGCCGCTTCGGCCACCTGCCGGGAGCCGGAAAGCTGGCCCTCGGCGTTCTTGGCCCGGGCTTCGGCCTTGTCGCGTTCCGCTTCGGCTTTCTGGCGCTGGAGGTTGGCCGCAATGCGGCTCTCGTCTGCATCGTGGTAGCTCTGCTGGAGCTTGGCGTTCTGCTCTTTCAGGCCGCTGATGTCGGCAAGGGCGGATTCATAGCGGCTTTCTGCTTCTTCCCGCCTTTCCGCGTCCTTAGAGGTCTGGGCTTCGGCGCTTTTTACCAGCTCCTTGAAATAGGCATTTTCCTTGCGGGCGTTCTGAGCGGACTTCTCGGCGGCGTCGGCGCGGTCTTTCTCGGCTTTGAGTTGGGCCAGCAGCTCCTGCACCCGCTGGCTGTCTCCGGCGGCTGCGGTGAGCTGTTCAGCGCAGCCGGAGCGGGCGATCAGGTTCAGGTCTTTGCGGGAGATGGACGGCAGTAATTTTAAATCCGCAACTGTTGCGGATTTAAAAGCATCTCCGTTCTGGGTCATGGTTCGGGCGCTGCCCTCGCTCATGCCCTTGCTCTCATACCACTTTGTCCATGTGCCGCCGCCATAGCGGCCAGCCTTGGCCGTCAGGGCGTGCATTTTGGCAACGTAGATGCAGGAAATGAGGTATTCATCCTGTGCGATGCCGTAGTGCAGATCGAACTGCTGATCGGTCTCCACGGCCTGTTCGGACAGGTCGCCCAGAGCGGAAAAGTCAAAGGCATGGGCTGCGGCAAGTTCTTCGCTCATACCCTCACCTCCGTGTCCTTGAGGCGGTCCAGCATCTCGGCCTGCAGGGCCTTGTTCAGGGGCTGGATGTTGTTGCTTTTCCAGCCGTAGCAGAGGATGGGTCCGTAAAGCTGACGGCCCCGGTACGTCCGATTCAGCAGGCTGGCGGGCTGGATGGGGCCATCGTACCGGCCCACGAACAGCACCGCCGGGGTGCGGGGCAGTACGATCATCTCACTGCGGGTGCCCAGCCGGTTCTCAATGGCCCACAGGCTGTCCGGCAGGGTGGTGACTACCGGCTCTTTGCCCGGTTCGATCAAAATTCCTTTCATTGTAAAACCTCCGATTTTGTGATATCATCGGGGTGATGAAGTCGTTCAAACTCATCATCCCTTGCAGCTCGTCGGTGTTGGCGCACCGGCGGGCTTTTTTCGTATAGTGCGTACCGGCGGCAGGCTGTCCACCTCGCTGCGGTCGATACGTTCCCGCGCAAATGTGTATTTGTAAGTTCGATGGCTGCCGCTGAGCCCATGGCTGACGGCAGACGCAAAGCTGTTCGCGCTCTTGTAGCCCAGCCGCCGGGCACACATCTCGGACGTGCCGGATGCCAGCAGATCGCCGGTCTTTGCGTCCCAGACGGTGTACCACATGACGCGGGCAGGTTTTTCATTATGCGCCCTGTAATCCCTGCAATATTGGTTGTGGCGCTCTCTGCGGCAGGAAGCGCAAAAGCGCAGGTTGCCAGCAACATTTTCCATCACCTTGCCGCAGTCCCAACAAACGCGGGTAAAGTGCTTTCCTTTATTCATGGGTGGTGTCAGCCCGCCTTCCTACCGCTCTTCACGGTGTTGCGGGGCTGCTGGTGCACCTTGCGGCGGCGTTTCTCACGTGCTTCGGCGGCAAAGCCCAGACGGGCAAAGAATACCGCCAGCAGGATCAGCACCATGGCCGTGATGAACGTGCCGTCCGAGACGGTGCCGCCGGTCTGGAAGCTGCCCTCCAGCCCCATGCCGTACAGCAGGCCCACAGCCCCGCTGGCCACGGCCAGCCAGTACCATACGCCGGATTTGATCTTCATTGGTGGGTTTCCTCCATTCTGTCCATAAGATCGGCGGCGGCTGTCATGATGTTGATGATTGTCTCTGCTGGGTCTTTGCTGTCCATACAGATTCCCGCGACCAATGCGGTGCAAAGAGCCGCTTGTTCCATCTGTGTGCCGCAGGCGTAAATTTTGGGGTTGCCATCCGATCCCAGCTGGATTTTCAACTGAGCGTTCGGGTTGATTTTCATGCTCCTACCTCCTGATAGTCAGTTGCGGGGCCGCAGCTGTCCAATGTCCATCCAATGACCGGGTGCCATTCGCCATCTGCAAAAATCTGCAGGCCGGTGTGGTTTTCGTCCTTGACCTGCCCGCCCAGCTGATAGCAGCCGGATGCCCGGCTTCCATCCCAGCGGAACCACTTGTTCCAGAACGTCGGTGCCACGTACGCGCATCCGTTGGGCGCGTCGGCCCGCTCGGATGCAAGGGTGTAAGGTTTGCTCATGCGGATTCTCCTTTCTCAACAGTAGGGAAGAACAGCTCCCCGATTTCATCCTGCGGGATATCAAGCGTCTTGCAAATTTCTGCGATCTCAGTGCTTGTCCAAGGCTGCTTCCCGTTCATCCGCTTGCTCATTGTGTCAGTTCCGATGCCGATTGCATTTGCAATCTCCTGATCCCGGAACCCGCAGCTGTGGAACCGGCCCCGCAGCTTCCAGTACGGAATCTGCCGGAAGGTGCCGCGAATGGTTGATGTGTTCAACATTTTATTCCTCCTTCTTGGCGGTCGGCAGCCCATCCAGCAGGCTGTCCATCAGGGCGGCGTAGAACGGGTAGCCTTTGGCAACGATGGTCAGGCTGTCAATGGCGCTGGTGAGGTAGCTCTGGGAGCCGCGCACCACGTTCTCCATGGTGCGCACCGTGTCGCAATGCTGGCCGTAAATGGCCTTGAACTCGCCGCACAGGGCCTTGACCTGCATGTACTTGGCCTTGCTGTCCTCGCGGTTCTTGCGGCACTCGTCCAGAAAAGCGGTGTTCTCGTCCAGTTTCTTCCGGGCTTCGATCACCCGGTCGATGGCGCTCTGAATGTTGGCATCCTGCACGGCCTGCTGCTCTTTGTGCTGCGCGGCCAGCTGCTTTTCCATCTGGTTGAAGGCCTCGATGTACTTGAGCTTCCACTGCACGGCTTCCTTGCCGGTAAAGCCCATGGCCAGCAGGGAAAAGCCGTCACGGTTCATCAGGTACATGGGGTACTTCTTGCCAGTGCCTGCGGTGTACTCGCTCTGGTAGAACATCTGGGTCACGGCGCAATTTTGCGCTGTGATACTCTTGATGGCGCGGAGTACGTCTTTGTGCTCTTTGCCGAAGCGCTTGGCGACGTCCCGGCTGGATGCTACCGGTTCGCCGTTCTGGGTGGATAAGATGATGTCGGTCATGGTGAAGATATACCTCCTTGTTGGTGGCTCCCTTCTGCGGTAGAATAGAGGGCAGAAGGGAGATGAGAAAATGTCGGAACTGGAAGATGCGATCCGCGATGCAGGCAAGGTGATTCTTGGCGGCAATGTCAATGCAGCTAAAACTGTGGCAGCATCTCAAGGCTCGAAACGCATCGTGGAAAATGCACAGGTGCGATCGTCTGAAGATCTGCACAAGTATGTGGAACGATACGAAGCCGACCAGAAAGAACAGGCGAAAGAAAACCGAGTGAACCGCTGGCTCACTGTTGCGTCACTGCTGATCGCTTTTGTCTCTATGGTCGCGGCCATCATCGCGATTGTCAGATGAAATCCCGAACGATTCGGATAATCAGAGCGACGAGGGTGACAAGCTGCATACAAATCGTAGCAATCAGAATCTTGGTTGTCGTCCTGGGAGTCCAGTCGTGCTTGCGGCTGGACTTTTTGTTGTTGTCCATGTGGTTCACCTCCTTTGAAATTACGTAAACGTAAGTTTACGCGAAAAAAATAGCATCGGTCTCCTGCGGAGTAAGATGCAGTGCGGCCCGGAACAACTGAATCTCATTTCGGGTGAAGTCGGACTGACCACCCATTTTACGGGACAGAGTTGCCGGATTGATGCCCATAATCTGGGCGGCGTCTTGAGTTCTTATGCCATGCTCGATACATTTGGCACGAAATAAATCGCGGTTGAACATTTGCTCACCTCCTTTGCGCAAGAACAGTATAACTCTTGCGTATACGTAAGTCAATACGAAAATGCAAGTTTTCTTTGGGAAATTGCAAAAACACATTGCAAAAACGCAATACAATGATATAATAAAGGCAGAAAGGAGCGTCAGATCATGGGGAATTATTTAGCTGACCGCCGAAAAGCTCTTGGGTTAACGCAAAAGGAAATCGCAGAGATGGTAGACGTTTCGGAAGCAACAGTCTCCCGCTGGGAAAGCGGTGAAATTGCTAATATGCGGCGTGACCGCATTGCAGCTTACGCGAAGGCACTAAAAACCACCCCAAGCTTTATTATGACAGGGGATAGTGTTGATAAAGAACTTCCAGCTGAAGCTACGCCATTTAATGCCCAGAACGTTGCCCCTCTGTTGGGCGCTGTCCGTGCAGGGATGCCAATGTATGCCGAGGAAAACATAGAGGATTACATTCCCATCCGGCAGACCGATGGTGCAAAGTATTTCTGGTTGAACATTCGCGGGGACAGCATGAATGCTGCCGGCATGGATGAAGGCGACCAGATCCTTGTACGTGAACAGCCGGAAGTGGAAAACGGCCAGCTGGCTGTGGTGATGGTCAACGGCAACGAAGCGACTGTAAAATACTTTCGGCGGGAAGGTGATCTCGTGATCCTGACCCCGAAGAGCTTTAATCCGATGCATCAAACGCAGATTTACGATTTGAAGAGGGTGCCTGTGCGGATTGCAGGATTGGTTGTGGAGTGCCGGAAGGTGTTCCGATAAAGGATGATACTATGGGATTTCTGAATTGGATGAAAAAAGCCACAAAGGTTATTGGAAAGATGGCAGAAGAAGCTGCCGAAGAACCGCTTGAAGAGAAAAGCAGTGCAAAGTGCTCTCAAGTTCCAAATCCTAACCACGACCCGTATCTTGAGAAATGGAATAACCGGAAGCCATCAAGAATTATAAATCTTGAAATGCCGGAGCTGACCTTCCAGACTCGATATGATTTTTCAAAAGTTCGTGGCTTTGACTTTGGAATGGAGAATAACCGGATTTCTATCTTTATCGATGGGAAAAATCAAAAAATTGCAAAAGAAGATATTTTGAAGCTAAACGCTTTTCTCTCACAAGGCTACAAAAAAGAAACAGATGTTCCGGAATTTCATATCGAAGCAGATAGTATTCGCTTTGAACCTTCTGAACGTGGGGGCGATGACTACACCCGATTATTTATGATGCCGCCAACTCCTACAGGGAAGAAGCCAAAGTATCCATTGAAAATGAGCTTTTGCTTAATGTCTCACGATGAACAGTGGAAGGTATCAAGCGGGAAAGGCAAGGAAATTTTTGGGCATATTTATTATTTGCAGGACGGTAATGTTGGTAAGGCAGAAGTGATTTGCTGGAAGCATCAGGGAAAGAAATCGTCTTACTTTGTATTTCATATTCGCCGCAGTTCCAATGAATTGCTTTTGTCTAAAATTGAAAAGCATATCAATTGCTTCAGCGAGTGTACTTGCACATAAGGACAAAGAAGGTGTAAACGAGGAGGAATTGTAAAATGCCAAAATGTAACCGATGCGGCCGGAAAGGCTTTTTTCTGAAGCTGACCAATGGCCTGTGTGCGAACTGTGCATCTACTGTCCGCATGGAACAGGAGCAGGCAGAACTGCAAGATAAGCTGGATAAGCTAAATGCGCAGCTGTCTGACCAGCAGGCTTTGTTTGACAAAATCTCTGCGGAAGCTCGTGCAGATGGAACGGCAAAGGCCAGAACGGAAAATGCAGAGCTGACAACCACGAAACTTCAACTTGAAGAGTGGATTCTTCAAAGTAAAAATCATCTTGACGAGCTCGCCAAGAAAGAAGAAAAGAGTCGCAAGAGTGCTGAAAACGCAGAGCAGAAGGTGCGTCGCAGCAAGGAACTGATCAAGGCAATCCAGCACGCAAGTGAAGTCTTTGGTACTGAGGACGAGCTGTCGTCTGTGGATGACCTGCTGAAGGATGCAGACTCCCTGATGCAGCCTACTGTGACCCTCACGCTCCAGTGTCTGGATATGAAGGAACTGCGGAAGCGGTATAGAGAAAACGAAAAGAGTATTCAGGCGACCTTTGAAAAATACAAGGATCGTTATACAACAAAAGCTAACATCACGATCTACCGACTGATGGTCATTGCGTTGTCGGCAGAGTTGCAGAATGTGCTGAATAATATCAGTTTTGGCAAACTGGATGATGCACTGAACGATATCAAAACGATCACTAACAAATATTATGTGATCGCAGCGGATGGCAACCAGAGTATTGCTCCCACTGTCAAGAAGTTTATTGGTGAGCTGGATTATTATTTTCAGGAAGCCGTTAAAATCGAGTATGAATACTATGTTCAGAAAGAGCGCGCCCGTGAGGAGCAG
Organism: Faecalibacterium sp. AF10-46; assembly: GCF_003604105.1. Lineage (NCBI taxonomy): Bacteria > Bacillati > Bacillota > Clostridia > Eubacteriales > Oscillospiraceae > Faecalibacterium > Faecalibacterium sp. AF10-46. Next base: position 448,293 of record NZ_QVGY01000001.1, read on the forward strand.
CGTGCTATCCGTGAACAGATGCGGCAGGAAGCGGAAGAGCGCCGCGAGTTGGAGCGCCAGCGCAAACAGATCGAGAAGGAAGAAAGCAAGTATCACGACCAGATCAGTCAGCTGACAGAGCAGATGCAGTCTGCGGATGATGAAAAGACGAAGCTCTTGCAGGCACGTATCGAGGAGCTGCAGCGCCAGTTGGGTGCAGTGGCAGAGCAGCGTGATAAAATCGTCCAGCTGCAAAATGGCAAGGCCGGCAATGTGTATGTTATCAGCAACATCGGTTCGTTTGGAGAGAACGTGTTCAAAATCGGCATGACCCGCCGTTTGGAGCCTATGGACCGTGTGAACGAACTGGGCAGCGCAAGCGTGCCGTTCCCGTTTGATGTTCATTCGATGATCTTCTCGGATGATGCAGTCAGTCTGGAAACTAAGCTGCACCACATCCTGAACGATCAGCGCGTGAACAAGGTCAACCTGCGCAAGGAGTTCTTCCGTGTCTCGCTGGATGATCTTGAAAAGCTGGTGGGTGAAATCGCACCGACAGCCGAGTTTAAACGCACTGTTCTGGCAGAACAGTACCGCCAGAGCCTTTCTATCACGCACGTGTCGGAGAACCCGGAAGCGGCAGATGATGAAGAGGAAGAAATGACCGAATAAAAAAAGAAAACCTCCTCCGGCGTTACCAGCACCGAAGGAGGTTCCTGAACCGCTTGACCGAAGGTAAAACAGTTCTATACAGGATTGCGACCCCTGCATAGTAATGATACCACCTCCGGGCAGGCTTGTCAAAGTGTACCCTTTTGGAGGTGAAAACAATGAAAAAGAGAACGAACACGGCATTTTGGGTCGAGAAGGAAAAGCGTTGGTGCATTGCGGTGCAGAAGAACGGCACCCGCAAGCGCTTTTACAGCAGTACGCCGGGCCGAACAGGACAACGGGAAGCAAACGCAAAAGCGGATGCATGGCTTGACGACAGCATCCGGGACGGCAAGAAGAAGGTAGCTGCCCTCTATGCCCAGTGGGTAGAAGAACTGAAGCTCACCTGCGGCACATCCTATGTTGAGCAGTGCAAGAAATACGGAGATTACTATATTCTGCCTGTCTGTGGGGACATCCGCATTGACGAGCTGACCGAAGGCGATCTGCAAAAGGCCATCAATATGTCTTTCAAAAAGCGATGCCTTAAAAAGGAGCGTCAGCGTAGGTCAAGCGACAAGCCTTTGAGCCGCAAGACCATTATGACGATCCGCTCAACGGAGATCAGCTTTTTGAAATGGTGCCGCCGGAACAGGTACAGTACGATGTTCCCTGAGCTGTCTATCCCGAAGAATGCCCGCATGGGGAAGAAAAAGATTTTACAGCCGACCGCTTTGAAAGTTCTGTTTGATGTGGACACTCGCCTTTACTATGGCAAGCTGGTCTTTGACGAGTATATCTATGCCTACCGGTTTGCAGTTGCTACAGGTGTACGCCCGGGTGAACTTGTGGGGCTCTGGTATGGTGACATCAAAGGGAACACGGTCAATCTGCGCCGCAGCATCAACCGGTTGGATGAGGAAACCACCGGCAAGAACGAAAACGCCATTCGCTCATTTGACATGGGCGAGGAAGCCCATGAGGCCTACGAAGCGCAGGTGGCCTTGCTGAAGGCTTCCGATATCCCGCTGAACTATACCACCCCTTTGTTCCAGATCCCGAACCAGAGAGCTTTATTCAAGCGCTGGAAGAAGTACCAGAGTGACAATGGCATTGAGCCTCAGGTCACGCTGTATGAGATGCGGCACACTTTCGTCAGCATTGAATCCGGCGTATTGACCGACAGCCAGCTGAAAATGCTGGTCGGTCACAGCAAGAACATGGACACTGCCGGAGTGTATCGGCACGAGCTTGACGGTCAGAGGGAAGATCTTGCTGCCGCTACCACCGCGGCATTCAAAAAGGCACAGGCCTGACTCTGGTAACAGTTTTGGTAACACTCTTTTTTGTAAACGTAGCAAAATACATGGGCTACAAACCAACCCCACTACCTTTTTAGCAAGTGCTTAGACGCGTTGCAGATATGTTTTTGACATCACTCAATCATTTTTTGTTGTTCGACCCCCACTACCCGCATAAGAGAAAAAGCGCGATGAGTTCTCAGAATTCATCGCGCTTTCTTTTATATAATAAATAGTGTTGTTCGAGGTCTCCTCCCTCGCACAAAAAGAAAAACCAGTACACAATGTGTACTGGTTTTTGGTGCAGGAATGCAATCCAAATCCGAACCATTTCCCTCGGATGCAACTTCTGACGCTTCTCCAAAGGTGACGGTCTGTGTCCCTTCTTTATAGTTGAAGGTAATGAGAACCTTATCATCATACAGGTAAATCGCATTGATGAACGTATCCACCAATGCCTGCCGCTGGTCTTTCAGGCTCATGTCCAGCTTGCGGAACCGCAGCAACCAGAAGCGGATAAATTCCTCTTTGATCTTGGGTTTTGCCAGCTTTTCTTCCGCAATGCGGGCTTCAAGCTCACGCTTGGTTTCTTCGAGCTGCTCCAGCCGCTCCTTGGTGGAACTGGTAAGGATTCCGGCCTGAATCGCATTGAGCATATTCTGGATACCCGATTCTGCATCCCGGAGCTGCTTCTCATAGAGGGGAAGATTAGTGTTCTCCCGGTCTTGCAGCTCCATGACCTTGGCGATGATGGATTCCATGGCGGCATCATCCCGGACAAGTTGCATGGTCTGATTGACCACCAGATCTTCCAGCCACTGTTTGCGGACGGTTTTCTTCTTACAGCCCTTCTTCTTTTTGGCGGTGGCACATTTATAATAGCGGTGGACTTCTCCCGTCCGGCTCGTTCCGCTTTCACCAAACATCAGTGCACCGCAGTAACCGCAGTACAGCTTGGTGGTCAGCAGGTAATCCTCCTCTGCCTTTCTCCGGGCAGGGGCTTTCTTGTTCTTGGCAATCTTTTCCTGCACATCATCGAACAGTTCCAGCGGCACGATGGGCGGAATCGCATCTGGCACAACCACATCCCGGAACTTCAGTTCTCCGATGTACCGCCGGTTCTTGAGCATATGTTCGACGCTGTTATAAGTAAACGCACCACCCACCGGGTTCTTAATGCCGTTTTCATTCAGCCAGTCCCGGATCTCCTTCATGGTGGAGCCTTCATCGTACTTCTTGAACGATTCCAGCACAAAAGGCGAGGTGAGAGGGTCAATGTGGAACTTCCGCTCGGGATCCAGCGTGTAGCCAAAAGTTCCACGTCCACCGTTGCAGCGGCCTTTCAGGATGTTCTCGGTCTGTCCACGCACGACCTTCTCGGCAAGGTCTGCCGAATAATACTCGGCATAACCTTCCAGCACCGATTCCAGAATGATGCCCTCCGGCCCCTCGGAGATGATCTCGGTGGCAGACATGAGCTTGACACCATTCTTCTTCAGCTGGGTCTTGTACCGGGCACTATCATAACGGTTTCGGGCAAAGCGGTCCAGTTTCCAGACCAGCACAATGTCGAACAGCTTCTTGTCACTGTCCTTGATCATCTGCTGGAACTCCGGGCGGTTGTCCGTCTTGGCAGAGATAGCACGGTCAATGTAGTGCTTGACGATGGTGATGCCGTTCTTTTCCGCATAGGCTGTGCATTCACGAATCTGGCCTTCAATGGATTCTTCGCGCTGGTTATCCGATGAATAGCGGGCATAGATTACGGCGGTCATGGCAGGCACCTCACTTTACACATCATTGAACGGTGGAACGTTCTTTAAAAGCAGCTTTCGTATAATGTATATACCACAACTTAGGTGAGATTGCAAGGGGAAATTTGAGCAATTGTTTTGCTGAAAGCATAGGTAAGATTTCGTCTGCCCTTAATATCCAAAATCACAGGTGTGGTGGTGCTCATGATGAGCACCACCACTTCAGTAAAAGAAAGTGTTCAAAAAAATTTTGCGTCTTAACAATTCGGAAACATTTGTTGAAAATGAGTTTTGAGCGCAGCGGTAGAGGGCAAGAACCGTCCCGTGGCCACAAATTTTCAATTCTTGAAAATCTTGTGCTCCATCGGGACTTCACTTCTCAAACTCTAGCGAGTTTTGATGTGATCTTGTTGGGGCGTGCCTGCCCCAAACCCTGCTTAGAACGGACGAGGAGGAATTGTGTCAAATTGACACAATTCCTCCTCAGCCCATGCGGATCAATCGGTGAAATAACGCTCGGCATATTCCAAAGACTTTTCCAGAAATTCCTGCAGCTTATCCGGATCATTATACATCCCATGGTTAGACTTCGGAAATTCAATATAGTCGTATGGAACGTTGTGCAGAATGTACGCTCCCATTAGATAATATTTTTGGTTCACAGGGACACAATGATCGATTCGACCATAGGCGATCAACGACGGCACAGAATCATCCTTCACGATGCCTGCCGGAGAGATTTTCCGAATCTCCTGTGTATAATCCTCCAATTCCTTTCCGGTCATCATCCTGCAGAAGTCGTGCGCCGATGTGAGTTTGTCCACCTTCATGAGCAGGGGCCACTCGGACGGCTCAAAGTATGTGGGGGCAGCCACTTGGAAAACAAATCTGACCGGGATCGCAGAATTTCCACTATAAGCCAGATTCATCGCCAAGGTCCCGCCTGCGGACACCCCAAACGGAGCCATTCCTGCAATATGATACCCCAGTTCCTCCGTCCTTTGCCGAATTGCCCGAACTGCATTTTCGATTTCTTTGTTCATCTGATAAATGGACGCATCTTTTCCGTGCATCTGCAAGGTGTAATCTACGGAAGCGGTAATGTACCCCTGTGCGGCATAGTATCTGCACCATGTTTCACCGTCAGCTTTTGAACCGGAATTGAAGCTTCCCCCGTGGATATAGAGGATCAGATTCTGATCCTGCATCCTGTCCAGTTCGGCGGGAATATAAAGGTCGTACCGGTTTCCATTCTCGTTTTCGTAGTTCTGATCTCTGAAAACCGTGCCGGTCAGATCCTGCCCCAGCGATTTTACCAGTCGTTCCGGTGCACTTCCCAGCAGATAGACCCTTGCCAGTGCAGCAGCAAGAAACACCAGAACAAATATTCCGGTGTACACGATTATTTTTGCTTTCCGTCTCATATGACGTTATCCAATAGCAGCTTACCGCATATTGCCCCCAAAACGATGGCGGCAATCACGATAATTGCCATTACCAGAAGATCTTTCTTTTGCATGGCAGCCTCCTGAACGGTTATCTTTCACACAAGGTCAGTCCTTCATGTACTTGTCCAGATATTCCACTACGGCATCCAGATACTCCATATAGACCTTATTGTCGTTTTGCAACCCATGGCCGGAATGCTTCGCTACGAAATACCGGTAATCTACTCCGTTCTTTTCCAGTGCGGCGACCAACGGTTTAGATGCGGCAAAGGGCTGCATCTTGTCGTGTGCGCCGTAGCAGAGGACAGAGGGCACCGTATCCTTTGTGACCCAGCGGTCAGCAGAGATCGGTTTGACTGCGTCCAGATAGGCACCGGATGTGATATCCTCCGGGGTCAGCGCCTGACCGGACATTACACTGAACAGTCCTGCGGCGGCCTCCGGGCTTTGGTCGAGACCGAAGATACCCCAATCCTCCACATGAAAGCTGCCGGGGCCGACTGCTTCAAATACCATTTTGACCGGAAGCGGCGAGGTGTCGGCATCCCGGTAGGCATAGATCAGCGCAAGACATCCACCTGCGCTGCCGCCGGAAATAGCCATCCGGTCAAGTTTATACCCCAGTTTTTCGGCTGCTGCAACCACAGAGGGCATGGCGGCTTTGATCTCCTCCGACTGGCTGTATACGCTGGCATCCGGGTTTTCTTCCGTAAACAATGTGTAGTTGATTCCTGCCGCCACATAGCCTTTGCTGCACAGCCATTTCAGCATCTCGGCATCACCGGCTTTGTCTCCGCCGGTAAATCCACCGGCGTGAAGATAGACCACAAGACCGTATGCATCCTGACTTTTGTCAGCCGGTACATAAAGATCAAACTTGTTGGCGGCACCCTCTCCATAAGGCAAATCGGTGTATGCCTTGCCGATCGTTTCATCCCAACGGGTGTTGTATTTGCCGTGGGTCGGGTCGCTGTTTATTTTGAGTAAAGCAGAGCCGACAAAAGCCGCAAGAAACGCAGCAGTATAGAGCAATCCCCATTTCAGTGTTTTCACAGAATATTCCCTCCAAACAGCGTGCCGCCCAGCAGCAGATTCAGCCCAGCGCGAACAGCCAGCCGCCCTAAGACTGCTCCGAAAATGATGACGATGAACAAAATCAACAATCGCTTTTTCGTCAAATTCATTGTGAACTCCTTTCTTCTTGACTTTTCAATGGGACGAGTGTATCATCAAAACAGTGCTGAGTCAATCGTCTCAGCCAAAATGAGACAAAGAAGGGCGTTTGTATCATCCCATGAAGAACATGAACAATCAGGAAAAGAACACCTATGTGCGGCAGCACATTCTGTCTGCGCTGCTGGAATTGATGCACACACAGGACTTTGCGTCCATCAGCATTCAGGCGCTGGTGGATGCTGCCGGTGTTGGGCGGGCATCTTTTTACCGTAATTTCGCAAGCAAAGAGGACGTATTACAGCAGGAGTCTGTGCGTCTGACCAATGAATGGAAGACAAATTTTGACCATGAGCATCCTGATGGCACACCGGGTCAGGATAATCTATGGCTCGTCAGTTTGCTGGATTTTTACAAGGACCATGCTGAATTTTACCTTGCATTGTACCATGCAGGGCTTTCCAATATTATGCTGGAAACGATCCTCGGCTATTTTGACCGTTCGCCGGAGATTCCCAACGGGTTGGCTTATCTGAATTCTGCCATCGGTTATATGCTATATGGCTGGGTACATGAGTGGATGAATCGTGGAATGCAGGAATCCGGCACGGAGATTGCCCGGATGTTTGCAGAAGCACAGAAAAAACAGGCATAAAAGAACAGGGCGCATCCCATAAAAAGAGATACGCCCTGTTTTGCTATTCTTAATCTTCTAAGCCATGGCTCTCGGTTACGTTTTTCAAATATTCCTTCGGATTGCCGTTCAAAATCAAATCGGCATAGCCCAGTGGGTCATTGTAGATGAGGTAGTCTAACTCTGACCTCTGGGCCATGGTCACGTCCAACGCATCCTCGACCCCGGTGCAGTCAATGGAAATTTTGCGCCCATCCCGGAGCAGTAGTTCCACACAGCCGGTGTCCATGTTGAAATGGCAAGCTCTTGCATCGTACTTCATGTTTATGTCCTTTCCGCCTTACGGCACCTTTACAGTTGTGACCTTTGTGACGCGGTCTTTTTTCTGATAAGGTTTCGGACACACAGCCGTCAGGGAAGAGCCCTTGTTTTCGTTTCCGAAGAAAACAAAAAATCCGAACCCTTCTCCTATCGAGAAAAGGTTCGGATTTTCATGGTTTGGTGCGAGGGAGGGGACTCGAACCCCCAAGGATAAACCACACGCACCTCAAACGTGCGCGTCTGCCAGTTCCGCCACCCTCGCATACCGTATTGTTTTCGCAGCCCTGAAATCTCTGAGGTGAAAGACCGTGATGCGGACTGCTTGAATATATTACCACGTTCCTGGCAGATAGTCAAGCGCTTTTTCTCTTTTTAAATGAAATTTTCGGGCCGTCATTCCTTAAGAATATGTTGGTTGAAATGCATGGATGGGTGTGATACTATATAACTAACTATCTCTGCTCAGTTGTTTTGGCAGCAGGGAAGAAGATGATAAGGATACGGCGGAAATGCATTTCTGCGCAGGGTGCAGACCGGCCGGTTTTTTGAAAGGAATTTGAGTGGACGCAGGAATGAACGAGAAAAAAGAAAATGTTATTGTAAACGGTTTTTTCTGGCGCTTTGCAGAGCGGTGCGGTGTGCAGCTGATCTCAGCGGTGGTGTCCATCCTTCTGGCGCGCATCCTTACACCCGATGATTACGGCAAGGTGGCACTGGTGACGGTGTTCAACAATATCATGTATGTCCTGCTGGACTGCGGCATTGGCACCGCGCTGGTGCAGAAGAAGGAAGTGGACGAGCTGGATTACTCGTCGGCGTTCTTTTTCAGCATTGTGATCAGCTTTGTGCTGTATGGGGGAATGTTCGTGGCGGCGCCGTATCTGGCTGCGTTCTACAATGACCCCAGCATGACCCCGATCTTTCGCGGCATCAGCCTGACAGTGGCGGTCTGCGGCATCAAAACGATCCAGCAGGCGCATGTGACCCGGAACATGAAGTTCCAGTATTTTTTCTATTCCGCCTTTGCGGGCGCGATCGTATCCACGGTCCTGGGCCTGGGCCTTGCCTATATGGGCTTTGGAGTCTGGGCGCTGGTGGTGCAGCAGGTATCCAATATCACGGTGGACACGCTGGTGTTGTGGAAGCTGTCCTCCTGGCGGCCTAAGATGGAGTTTTCGTGGCAGCACCTGAAAGGGCTGCTCTCTTATGGCTGGAAGCTGCTGGCCTCGTCGCTGAGCAGCGTCATCTACAACAACCTGCGCAGCCTGATCATCGGCAAGGTGTACACCTCGGCGGATCTGGCGTATTACAATCAGGGCGATAACCTGACTTATAATATCGCGTCAAGCGTGGATACTTCCATTGAGAGCGTTTTGTTCCCGGTCATGTCCTCACTGCAGGATGACCGTGCGCAGGTCAAGAACATGACCCGCCGCTCCATCAAGACCTGTACCTATATTATTGCGCCGGTGATGATGAGCACTGCATTCTGTGCCGAACCGCTGGTGCGCCTGATCCTCACCGAGAAGTGGCTGCCCTGTGTGCTGTTCCTCAGGGTGTTCTGCCTGAGCTATATATGCTGGCCGATCATCACGGCAAACCTGAATGCAGCCAAGGCAGTGGGCCGCAGCGATCTTTACCTGAAGCGTCAGCTTATGAACGAAGCGGTGTGCATCCTTCTTCTGCTGGCAACATTCCGTATCAGCGTCGAGGCCATTGCATATGGTGTGCTGATCACGAATGTCGTGACCCAGATCCTGGATGCACAGCCCAGCAAAAAGCTGATCGACTATGGCTATCTGGAACAGATGCGCGATATCCTGCCGACCCTGCTGCTGGCAGCGGGCGCGGGCCTGTGCATGTATCTGGTCATTTTCCTGCACCTGCCGGATCTGCTGACGGTGATCATTCAGGTGGTGGTTGGTCTGGGCATTTATCTGACAGGCTCTGCCATTCTGGAATTGGATACCTTTGAATATTTCAAGGATGTGATGGCTCCGTCCATCCGGCAGAAGCTGAAACGCTGAAACCGGCATTTTGAATCGCGTAAAAATCCGTCGGGCGGGTGATGTCCGACGGATTTTTGTTCTTTTTGTCTAAAGTATACAAGAACAAATATAAAAAACCGGCAAAGCGACCATTGAAAAAACGCAACTGATATACTAGAATATAAGTACAAGAGCGCGGCACACGGCTGCGCGGAAAATGCAAAGCAGAAAATATAAAACAGGAGGATTTTCCTATGCCTATGAAAATGGGTTGGCGCTGGTATGGCGAGGGCAACGATCCCATCAGCCTGAGCGACATCAAGCAGATCCCCGGCGTGACCAGCATCGTCTGGGCGTTGCACGACAAGATGCCCGGCGAGATCTGGGAGATCGACGAGATCCAGAAGGTAGCCGATCAGATCCACGCTTACGGCTTCGACATGGACGTGGTCGAGTCGGTCAATGTCCACGATGACATCAAGATCGGCCTGCCCACCCGCGATAAGTACATCGAGAACTACAAGCAGTGCATCCGCAATCTGTCCAAGTTCGGTGTCAAGGTCATCTGCTACAACTTCATGCCGGTGTTCGACTGGACCCGTACCGATCTGTTCCACCCCGTGGGCGACGGCTCCACTGCACTGTTCTACGAGAAGGACAAGATCAAGGGCGATTACAAGGCTATGGCTGAGTACATCATGTCCTTCACTGAGAAGTATAACATGACCTTCCCCGGCTGGGAGCCGGAGCGCATGGCAAAGCTGGACGAGCTGTTCAAGGCTTACGCCCCTGTCACCAAGGAAAAGCTGTGGGAAAACCTGAAGTACTTCCTGGAAGCACTGATGCCCACCTGCCATGAGTGCGGCATCAAAATGGCCATCCATCAGGATGATCCCCCTTGGGATATCTTCGGCCTGCCCCGTCTGCTGGTGGATGCTGAGAGCATCGACCGCTTCCTGAGCATGGTGGATGATCCGTACAACTGCCTGACCCTGTGCACCGGCAGCCTGAACGCAAACCCCAACAACAACTGTGCCGAGATCGTGCGCAAGCACTGCGACCGCATTGCCTTTGGTCACATCCGCAACATCCACCACTTCCCCAACGGCGACTTCTCCGAGGCTGCTCACCGCGACTGCTGCGGCGAGACCGGCATCATCGAGGTGCTGCGTGCTTACCATGACTGCGGCTTTGAGGGCTACATCCGTCCCGACCACGGCCGTCAGCTGTGGGAGGAAGGCCCCGGCAGCTGCCGCCCCGGTTACGGCAAGTATGACCGTGCTCTGGGCGTTCAGTACATGCTGGGTGTCTGGGATCTGCTGGATCGTCTGGATGAAGAGAAAAAGAAGGGCTGATAAATATGAAGCTGTCTGAGATCAAAAACGGCAATCTGTCCGCCGAGTGGGCAGAGAAGGGCTATGAGCTGCCCAAATTCGATATCGAGGCTGTCAAGGCCAAGACCCACGCCGAACCCACCTGGGTGCACTTCGGCGCAGGCAATATCTTCCGTGCATTCCCGGCTGCCATCCTGAACGATGCGCTGAACACCGGCAAGTATGACCGCGGTGTCATCGTGGCCGAGAGCTTTGACTACGAGATCATCGACAAGGCTTATCGTCCCTACGACAATATGAGCCTGCTGGTCTGCCTGAAGTCCACCGGCGAGATCGAGAAGAAGGTGGTGGCTTCCGTTACCGAGAGCCTGAAGGCTGACTACTCCTTCGGCGAGGACTGGGCACGTCTGGTGGAGATCTTCCAGAACCCCAGCCTGCAGATGATCTCCTTCACCATCACTGAGAAGGGCTACGGCGTTGCTCCTGCTGATCTGGAGCGCGGCCTGACCCCCGTGCTGGCCATGGGCAAGGTCACTGCTCTGCTGTACGAGCGCTTCAAGGCCGGCAAGCTGCCCCTGACCGTCCAGAGCATGGATAACTGCTCCCACAACGGCGATAAGGTCAAGAACGCTGTCCACGCCTATGCTGCCAAGTGGGTGGAGCAGGGTCTGGTGCCCGCCGAGTTCCTGGCCTATGTGCAGGACGAGACCAAGATCACCTTCCCGTGGAGCATGATCGACAAGATCACCCCGCGCCCGGATGCCAAGGTCCAGCAGATGCTGGCCGACGACGGCTTTGAGGACAACTACACCATCGTCACCGAGAAGCACACCTTCACCGCTCCCTTCGTCAACGCCGAAGAGACCCAGTACCTGTGCATCGAGAATCACTACACCAATGGCCGTCCTCCGCTGGAGCTGGGCGGTGTGCTGTACTGCGACCGCGAGACCGTGGACAAGATCGAGAAGATGAAGGTGTGCACCTGCCTGAACCCGCTGCACACTGCAATGTCCATCTATGGCTGCATGCTGGGCTACACCCTGATCTCCGCCGAGATGGCCGATGAAGACCTGCGTGCCTTCATCCAGAAGATCGGCTACATCGAGGCAATGCCCGTCGTGGTCGATCCCGGCGTTCTGAACCCCTACGAGTTCATCGGCGCTGTCATCAACCGCCGCCTGCCCAACCCCTTCATGCCGGATGCTCCCCAGCGTATCGCTACCGATACCTCCCAGAAGCTGGCCATCCGCTTTGGCGAGACCGTCAAGGCCTACGAGGCACGCGGTCTGGACAAGAGCAACCTGATCCTGATCCCGCTGGTGCTGGCAGGCTACGCCCGCTACCTGAAGGGCATCGATGACAATGGTCAGGCTTTTGAGCCTTCCACCGATCCGCTGCTGGCTGAGCTGCAGGCCATTGTGGCTCCGCTGGAGGTCAAGGAAGGCGAGCAGGACTTCAGCTGCCTGAAGAAGCTGTACAGCCGTGTTGACGTGTTCGGCGTGGATCTGTATGCCGTTGGTCTGGGCGAGAAGATCGAGGCAATGGCCAAGGAACTGTTTGCAGGCCCCGGCGCTGTGCGCAAGACCCTGCACAAGTATACGCTTGCCCGCTGATCGGCTGACGCAATAACATAAGCTATCTTCGCACCCACGCTGCGCGTTGCTTTGCCGCAGCGTGGGTCTTTATAAAAGAAAAGAACTGCTGAACGAAATGTCAGCAGTTCTTTTTTTGCGTGTGCATATTTTTTGGGTTTAACCTTTTCTGCAGTCGTGCAGCTTTTCTTTGGGCAGGATGCCGGCCAAAAACTTCCACACCACTTCCATGCGGTCGTTCAGTAAGTAAGCTTTCTCTTTTTCTACGTAGAGGTACACCGCATTGTCCGTGCGGTAGGCGCAGTAAAAGCTGTCCCATGCGTGGCGGCTGGTGGGTTCGGGCTTGTCCTGCTGGCCGTACATCCACACAGCAATGCCGGTGTCGGCCAGCTCCACACGGTAGAAGGCACGCGGCAGGTGCATCTGTTTGATCTGCCGGGAAACGCTGCGGAAGAACGAGTAAAAGTAGCTCACCGGCAGGCCGATGCCCACAATGGCAAGCACAGCAGCCAGCAGCCCGGCACCCGGGCGCTTGCCCAGCTGCGAAAGGCAGACGGCGGCAAAAGCCAGCATGATGGCGGCAAAAACAGCGGGACGCAGCCATGCTTTGCGGTGATGGAATGCATCGAACACGGCAAAATCGCGGAAGCCCTGCTCACCCATGGTGGTGGAAACGGAGATGGTCTGGGACATAAAGTCGCCTCCTTTATATTTATAGGCATCGTACCACAATTGTGCGGTTTAGGCAAGAGAAAAACATGCAAACCTTGCCAATCCGGCCCAAAGCGTGGTACAATAAATCGTTACCAAACGAAAGGAGGCGGCAGGCTTTGCAGCACCGCAAGCGGCAGATCACCCTCAAGCAGCGCATGGGCTTGTGTCTGGCAGCATTTTTTGCGGCCTTTGCCATGCAGCTCACGCTCAATGGCTACCAGTCCAGAGCAGTGCAGGCAGTACAGGACGCGCAGATGGGCTGCTTCAACGCCATCAGCCGCTTTCAGGGCGGTGTGGAAAGCTCTATTTCCGTGCTGGAGAACTACCGCTGGGAGAACAGCGAGCCGGAGGAGATCATTGACCGGCTGCAGTCGGCATCTTCCACCTGCAACGCATGGCTCTGGCGCATCGGTACCAGCCTGAACAGTCTGGAAAGCGTCAGCGATGAGCAGTGGGTGCTCTACAGCGCAGTGGATACGGTCTATCAGACCTACACCGGCCTGCTGGATGAGCTGGAAAACGACCTGCTCAGCGGCAACGATGCCGCAGCTTCCCAGCTGTATTATGCAAAGGTGGTGCCCTGCGGCGATTACCTGAGCCAGTACACCCTGCAATTGCTGGAAACCGCCATTCAGGATTCCCAGACCACCTACACCACCATCTCGGCCCTGAACGAGCGCATCACCATGCTGCAGACGGTGGTGGTGGCGCTGTGCGTGGCGCTGGGCTGCGTTACCGGTTTGATGGTCATGCGTCTGCTCACGCCGGTACAGCAGATGATCGCTGCCTCCCGCGCCATTGGCAAAAGTGAGTTCGACACCCCGGATATCCCGCTGCCCAAGCAGCCGGAGATCGCTCAGCTGGCCGAGTCCTTCAACATCATGAAGCACTCCATGGCCCAGCAGGTGACCACCCTGCAGGAGAAAAACGAGATCGAGCGGGAGCTGCACCGCCAGAAGACCGAAGCACTGGAGCTGCAGAACCGCATGGAGCGCAGCCGGCTGCAGCAGCTGCGCAGCCAGATCGACCCGCACTTTCTGTTCAACACCCTGAATGTAATCCAGCAGACCGCCGGTACCGAGACGGCCTACCGTACGCAGGCGCTCATCATGGCGCTTTCGCACCTGCTGCGCTACAGCCTGATGAGCAACGATGAACAGGTGCCGCTCTCCCGTGAGGTGCGCATCGTGGATGAATATTACTCCATCTACCATGTCCGCTTTGGTGAGCGGGTGCGTATGGAGTGGCGCATTTCCGATTCGCTGGATCTTACCGAGACCATGGTGCCGTCCTTTATTTTACAGCCCATCGTGGAAAATGCCTTCAAGCACGGCATCTGCCCCAAAGAGGAGGGCGGTGTGGTGCGCATCCGCGTGAACCCTCTGCGGGAGAAGGGAATGCTGTGCATCCGCGTGGTGGATAACGGCGTGGGCATCCAGCCGGATCGATTACGACAGCTGCGCGGGGCGCTCAGTCAGCCCGGTGATCGCTGGGAGCATATCGGCATTTATAATGTTGCGGCCCGCCTGCGTCTGCTGGATCGGAACAGCCGCTTTGTGATACGGTCCCATCCGGGACGCGGTACGGCGGTGGTGCTGTACCTGCCATTGGTGGAGAATGAGGAGGAGTTTGAGGAATGATTCGTCTGTTGATCGCGGATGATGAAGCACTGGAACGGGAAACGCTGGCGGACATCGTGGCCCGCCGCTTTGAGCACGAAGTGACCATCGAGACTGCCGAGAACGGCCGCAAGGCAGCGGATACGGCGGTGCTGTGGGGCGCAGACCTGATCCTGATGGATATTGAGATGCCCGGTATGAACGGTCTGGATGCAGCCCGCGCCGTGCTGGAACAGCGCCCGGAGTGCAAGGTGATCTTTGTTACGGCCTACAGTCTGTTCCAGTACGCCCACGAGGCCATGCATCTGGGGGCCTGCGATTATCTGCTCAAGCCGGTGAACCCGGACGAAGTGGAAGCTTCCATCCGCAAGGCCATCCGTCAGATCGAGGCGGGCCGCCGCCTTGCAGAGCTGGCTCCGGTGGAACCGGAGCCGGAAGCTGACCCGGAGAGCGATGCCGCCGAAGCAGGGGAGAACGACCGCAATGCACTGGTCATGGCCCATGTGCGCAAGTATATGGAGGATAACTATATGTTCGACCTCTCGCTGGACAGTGTGAGCGAGATCCTGCATATCAGCCCGGCGTATCTCTCGGCACAGTTCAAGAAGTACCAGAAGATGAACTTTCTGGACTGCCTGACCGAGCTGCGTATCAACGCTGCCAAGGAGCTGCTCACCGACCCGTTCCGTTCGGCAGCAGAGGTAGCTTCCATGGTGGGCTACGAGGATTCCAGCTATTTTGCCCGCACCTTTAAAAAACGCACCGGCATGACCCCCACCCAGTACCGCAGGGAAGCGGCCAAGGCTGCACGGGAGGCCCGCCTGTGACCCGCCGCCAGATGCTGACCGCCCTGTTTGGCGCAGCCGTGCTGGCACTGCCGGTGGCGGGCTGCGGCCATCAGCCGGTGCAGGAGCAACAGGGGGCGGAACTGATCCTGCGCTATGCGGAGAACCAGCCGGAGGATTATCCTACTACGCAGGCAGCGCTGGCCTTTGCGGATCTTGTGGCCCAGCGCACCGATGGCCGCGTGAAAGTGCTGGTGTACAGCGGGGGAGAACTGGGCGCGGAGCAGAGCGTGATCCAGCAGATGCAGTTCGGCGGCATTGATTTCTCCCGCGTGTCCCTCAGCCAGCTGGCTGAGTATGAACCGGCGCTGAGCGTTTTGCAGCTTCCGTATCTTTATACCGATGCCGACCAGATGTGGCGGGTGTTGGACGGCTCCATCGGCGACGAATTCCTTTCCATGCTGCAGTCGCTGGAGCTGACCGGCCTTTCCTGGTTCGATGCCGGTGTGCGCAGCATCTACACCCGGCAGAAGGTGACAGGCCTTGCAGATCTGCAGGGCCTGACCATCCGCGTGCAGGAATCGGACATGATGAGCGAAATGATCACCGACCTCGGCGCAAAGCCGGTAAAGGTGGTGTACAGCAAGGTGTATGCCGCTCTGCACAACGGTGAGATCGATGGCGCAGAGAACAACTGGCCCAGCTACGAAGCCATGGGTCACTACGAGGTGGCACCTTACTTTTTAAAGGATGAGCACACCCGCGTGCCGGAGGTGCAGCTTGCAAGCCCTGCTGTGATGGAAAAACTGGCCGCACTGGACGAGCGCTACCCGGAGATCATCCGCCTGTGTGCCCGGGAGAGCGCCAAGGTGGAGCGCAGGCTCTGGGCGCAGCAGGAGGCGGAATCGGAAAGTGATCTGCGTGCAGCAGGCATTGAGGTGACAGAGCTGGACGAAGAAGAAAAGGCAAGGTTCCGTGCTGCTGTGCAGCCGATGTATGATCGGTTTGCCCAGCAGGGCGAATTGATCGCCCGCATCCGGCAGGCATAAGCCCCACAGCAAAGCCCGGAAAAGATGGGCAAAGAAATCAGGAAAACAGAATAAAGAACCGGCAAAGCGCTGTGTGCTCTGAACCCCAAAGGGAAGGGCATCCAGCGCTTTGCTTCTATCTGGAATACAGAAATGTATCCATCTGTTAGGCGAAGATGCACAAACAAAAAGTAAAGCAACTGGCAGTTTTCACAAAAGAAATTCTGACATTCTTTCAAAAAGCAGGACATTTTTTGAAAGCCCTTGTTTCGTTTAAAAAAATTTGCTAAAGTGTGTACAGTAAATGAACGGCATGCGGGTCCTGTGCAGACCGGGCCGTTCGGGAGATTTAAGGAGGACGATTTATTATGAAAAAGATCACTCGTCGCAGCTTTCTGGCAGCAGCCGGTGTTTCCGCCGCTGCTCTGGCTCTGACCGCATGTGGTGGCTCCAGCAATTCTGCTGCTTCCACCTCTACCGCAGCTTCTTCCACCGCAGCTTCTGCTGCTGGTGATGCTACTGCTGCTGCAAACGATCCCAAGGTGACTCTGGTCTACGCCGAGGTCAACCCGCTGGATACCATCGTTGGCCAGACCGCTACCCACTTCAAGGAGAAGGTCGAGGAGCTGACCGGCGGCTCCGTCGTCATCGACGTGCAGGCTTCCGGCGTTCTGGGTTCTGAGAACGACGTTCTGGACGCAATTCTGGGCGGTTCTACCTCCATCGATATGAGCCGTATCTCCGCTTTCGCACTGACCAGCTATGGCTGCAACAAGTCCAAGCTGCTGTCCATCCCCTTCACCTTCGAGAACCGCGCACACTTCTGGAACTTCGCCAACAGCGATCTGGCACCTGAGTTCCTGAACGAGCCTCAGGAGCTGGGCTTGCCCGTTCGTGGTGTCTTCTACGGCGAAGAGGGATTCCGTCACTTCTTCACGGTCAAGCCTGTTTCCGGCATCGCTGATTTCAAGGGCCTGAAGCTGCGCGTGTCCAACGACCCCGTTATGAACGGCATGGTCGAGGGTCTGGGCGCTAACCCCACCGTCGTTTCCTTCGGTGAGCTGTACAGCGCACTGCAGACCGGCGTTGTGGATGGTGCTGAGCAGCCCATCGCAAACTACAAGTCCAATGCATTCCCCGAGGTTGCCAACAACCTGATCCTGGACGGCCACACTCTGGGTGCTATTCAGGCTGTTATCACCGATAACGCATGGGGCAAGCTGACCGAGAACCAGCAGGCTGCCATCATGGAGGCTGGTGCTGATACGCAGGCCTTCAATGCAGACCTGTCCGAGACCGCTGAGAACAAGGTTCTGGAGGAGCTGAGAAGCTCCGGCTGCAACGTTGTGGATGTTGACGACAAGGCACCCTGGCAGGAGGCCTGCGCTAAGGTCATCAGCGAGAACACCTCCGATCAGGCTGAGCTGTATCAGCAGCTGCTGGACATGAAGGCATAATTGAAAAAGCCTTTCCTGTTCTGAGATAGTACATAGCCCGGCGGGGGACTACGGGATACGCCCGCAGACCTGCCGGGTTTTTTATATGGAGGAATTCATATGCCGAAAATCTTTACCACTCTGGATAAGATCAAGCCGGCGTACGACATCACCTACAAAGTGGTCCTGTTTATCTGCAAGCTGCTGCTGATCGCAGATATCCTCATCACTACCATGTCGGTCATCGGTCGTTACGTCTCGTTCATCCCGGACCCGGCATGGTCGGAAGAAGTTGTGCTGACCTGCATGAGCTACATGGCCGTGCTGAGTGCTGCTCTGGCCATCCGCCGCGGTGCTCATATCCGCATGACTGCGTTTGACGTGTATCTGCCCAAAATCGCCGTCAAGGTGCTGGATATTCTGGCCGATCTTGCCGTGTGCATTCTGGGTGTCATCATGATGGTGGTCGGCTGGAACTATGCCACCACTCTGGGCGGCCGCGGCTTCTACGTGTCCATGCCCTGGCTGAGCCGCTTCTGGATGTACTTCCCGGTGCCGCTGGCCGGTGTTGCCATGATCATCTTCGAGATCGAGGCACTGTACAACCACATCAAGAGCATTTTTGTAAAGGAGGAAGTGTAATATGACAGTTCAGACACTGGCAATCATTGTCCTTCTTGTCAGCTTCTTTGTAATGATCTTCCTGCGTTTCCCCATTGCATACGCCGTTGGTCTTTCCAGCGTGCTGTGCATGATGGTGCAGGGTCAGGCACTGACCGATGTCTGCCGTCTGATGGTCAAGGGCATTTCTTCCTTCAGCCTGATGGCCGTGCCGTTCTTCATCACCATGGGCGTGCTCATGGGCTCCGGCGGCATTTCTGAAAAGCTGATCGCTCTGGCTGATGCCTGCGTGGGCTGGATGCGCGGCGGCATGGCAATGGTCAACATCGTTGCTTCCTACTTCTTCGGCGGTATTTCCGGTTCTGCATCTGCAGATACCGCTTCCATCGGCTCCATCATGATCCCCATGATGGTCGATCAGGGCTACGATGCCGACTTCTCCACTGCTGTTACCATCACCTCATCCTGCGAGGGTCTGCTGGTTCCTCCGAGCCACAACATGGTCATTTATGCCACCACTGCCGGCGGCATCTCGGTCGGCAGCCTGTTCCTGGCAGGTTATCTGCCCGGCGCTCTGCTGGCCATCGTCCTGATGATCGGTTCCTACATCATCTCGGTCAAGGAAAATTACCCCAAGGGCTCTCCGTTCAGCATCAAGGGCTTCGTTAAGCAGCTGGGCACTTCTATCTGGGCACTGGCCGCTGTTGTCATCGTTGTGTTCGGCGTTGTTGGCGGTGTGTTCACCGCTACCGAGTCTGCAGCTATTGCAGTTATCTACTCTCTGTTCGTGTCGGTGTTCGTCTACAAGGGTCTGGACTGGAAGGGTGTCTGGCATGCGCTGGATGAGTGCGTGAACACTCTGTCCATCGTGCTGATCCTGATCGCTACCTCTGCAGTCTTCGGCAACTGCCTGACCATGCTGCATGTGCCGGATCTGGCTGCAAATGCCATCACCAGCGTCACCGATAACCCCTACATCATCGCTCTGCTGATCGACCTGATCATCTTGGTTCTGGGCTGCATCATGGATATGGCTCCCATCATCCTGATCGCTACTCCCATCCTGCTGCCCATCGCAACCTCCATCGGCATCGATCCCATCCAGTTCGGTATCATCGTGGTTCTGAACTGCGGCATCGGCCTGCTGACTCCTCCTGTCGGCGCTGTGCTGTTCATCGGCTCTGCCGTTGCAAAGCGCCCGATGGAAAAGGTCGTCAAGGCGACCCTGCCGTTCTACCTGTGCATGTTCATTGCACTGCTGCTGCTGACCTTCGTGCCCGACATCAGCCTGGCGATTCCCAAGCTGCTGGGCGGCTACGTCAGCCCCATCACCAACCCGCTGGGTCCTGTGTTCATCCACTGATGGCCTGACGGTGTAAGGTAAAACCGTTAAAGTCCTCTGCATGAAAGTGCAGGGGGCTTTTTGTATGCTAAAAACTTTATTTTCCCTCTTGCATTCTGTCGGAATCGTGCTATAATAGTAAGGCAATCGTTTCCAAGGCCGCTCGACGGGGTAGCCGATATTGAAGGTTGTGATGGGCACATACATTCATAATATGGCCCCGATAAGTCAGAACCAGAAATGAGGTGAAAAGAATGAAACAGGGTATCCATCCGAACTACGTTGACTGCACCATCACCTGCGCATGCGGCAACGTCATTAAGACTCGTTCCACCAAGCCTGAGATCCACGTCGAAGTTTGCTCCAAGTGCCATCCTTTCTACACTGGCAAGCAGAAGCTGGTTGACACCGGCGGACGTGTTGAGCGCTTCAACAAGCGTTTCGGCCGTAAGTAATTATGGTTTTCTGAGCACCGTTTCCTTCGGGAGACGGTGCTTTTTTGCTGCCTTTTTGGCATATGAAAGGGCGGCCTTAATCATTCTTAAGAATTCTTTTTGCATCCCACCACAGGTTTGTCTTAATTTTTACACATTTTCCGTCTAAAATATACCAGCATTGAACTAGATGAAAAAGGAGCGTTTGCTGTGATCGAAGTATCGCATCTGAGCAAAAAGTATGGCACGCACCCTGCCATTGAAGATTTGTCCTTTACGGTGGGCGACGGCCAGATCTTCGGCCTGCTCGGCCCCAACGGCGCGGGCAAATCCACGATCATGAATATCCTCACCGGCTACCTTGCCGCCACCTCCGGTGAAGTGAAGGTGGCGGGCTTCAGCCTGCCGGAGCAGGCCCAGCAGGCCAAGGCCTGTGTGGGCTACCTGCCCGAGCAGCCGCCGCTCTACCCGGAAATGACGGTGCAGGAATATCTGGATTTTGCTGCAGAGCTGAAAGGCATCAAAAAGAAGGCCGACCGCAAAGAACAGGTGCGCAAAGCTGCCCGCCGCACCGGGCTGGAAGAGGTGCTGCCCCGGCTCATCCGCAGTCTGTCCAAGGGCTACCGCCAGCGCGTGGGCATTGCGCAGGCACTGCTGGGCGCGCCGCAGCTCATCATTCTGGACGAGCCTACCGTGGGCCTTGACCCTGCACAGGTCATCGAGATCCGCAGACTGATCCGGGAGCTGGGGAAAAGCCACACAGTCATCCTGTCCAGCCACATCCTCAGCGAGGTGCAGGCAGTGTGCAGTCAGGTACTGATCCTTTCCAAGGGACATCTGGTGGCGGTGGGTGCGCCGGAACAGCTGGCCGAAAAGCTGAACCCCGGCAGCCGTCTGCGCGCTACCGTTCTGGGCGGGGGGAAGACCGTGCTGAAAACAGTCGGCTCCATTCCGGGCATCCGCAAGGTGGAGATCGAATCCGAGGCCGACGGACAGGTGACTTTTACCGCAGAAAGTGCCGATGCTTCTGACCGCCGCGCCGAGGTGTCCCGCGCCCTTTCGCAGGCCGGATGCACGGTGCTGGCGTTGGCAGCGGAAAACAGGACGCTGGAGGAAGTGTTCCTTGCACTGACCGAGGGCGAGTCCGATCAAAACGATGAAGAAGAGGAGGGAAAGGCTGAATGACCGCCATTTTCAAACGCGAAGTCCGCAGCAGCTTTCATGGCATGATCGGCTATGTGCTCACCGCCTTTATGCTGGCGGCAACGGCCATCTATTTTGTTGCCCTGAATCTGGGCTACGGCCTGACGGATTTTGGCTATTACACGCTTTACCGCACCACATTTGTGCTGCTTTTGTATATCCCGGTGCTCACCATGCGCTCCTTTGCAGAGGAACGCCGCACCCGCACCGATCAGCTGCTGCTTACCAGCCCGGTGTCTGTGTGGGAGATCGTGCTGGGCAAATTCTTTGCCCTGTGCGTCATCTTTGCACTGCCGTGCCTTGCCGATGCGGTCATGATCCTTGTACTGGCCGCACTGGGTGCCACCGGCACGGCCACGCTGGCAAACTTGGCCGCTCTGCTGTGCTATTATCTCATGGGCTGCGCCGCCATTGCCATTGGCGTGTTTCTTTCCAGCCTGACCGAGAATCAGATCATTGCTGCGGTGGCAGGTGTTGCCGCACTGCTGCTGGCCTACATGATGCCCAGCCTGCGCAGCATGTTCACCGCAGGCAGCGCAGTGGCGCTGGCCCTGTTCACCGCCATTGCGGCAGTGCTCAGTGTGGTGGCAGGCCTGCGTACCCGCAGCTTTACGCTGGGCTGCCTGACCTTTGCGGGCTGCTGTGTGGTGCTGACGGCACTGTTCCTGCTGCAGAGCAGCTGGCTGACCGAAGCGTTCAGCGCGGTGCTCAGCGGGCTGTGCCTGTTCACGCCGTTTGAAGAGTTTGTCAACAACAGCTTTTCCATCCCGACGCTGGTGTACTACCTCACCGTGACCATGCTGTTTTTGTTCTTCACGGCGCAGGGGCTGGAAAAGCGCCGCTGGAACTGAGGGGAGGGGAACAACATGAAAAATTTCAAATTTTCTTCCTCCGCAAACGGCAAGGTGTTCCGCAATGGGCTGTACTCCACGGCCATTCTGGCAGCAGCCATCGTGCTGGCCGTGCTGATCAACCTGCTTGTGGGGGCCATCCCGAAAAAATACACCGAGTTCGACCTCTCTGCCGCCAAAATGTACACGCTGGGCGACAGCTCCAGGCAGCTGATGCAGAGCCTGAATCAGGACGTGACCGTTTATTATCTCTGTGAGACCGGCAGCGAGGATGCCATTATCACCAAGCTGCTGGATCACTACGCCGACGAGAGCGGTCACTTCCACTGGGAGCAGAAGGACCCGGCGCTTTACCCGACCTTTGCAGCGCAGTACGGCGCAGAGGATGCATCCACCGGCAGTCTGATCGTGGTCAGCGGTGAGAACAGCGAAGTGCTGAACGCTGCCGAACTTTACGAGTACGATTACTCCGATTACTACACCACCGGCGCTGCCAATGTGACCTTTGGCGGCGAAAAGCAGATCAGCTCTGCCATCTACAAGCTGACTGCCGCAGCAGAAAGTCATGCCTACTACACCACCAACCACGGCGAGCAGGCGCTTACCTCCTCGCTGACCGAGGCGCTCAAGGCGCAGAATATCGATGCCCAGCCGCTGGATCTGCTCACCGGCACCATCCCGGAGGACTGTGATCTGCTCATCATCAGCGACCCCGCTTCGGATTTTGCAGCTGACGGCCTTGTGGATGAGATCGCGCAGCTGCAGGCCTATCTGGAAAACGGCGGCAAGGTGCTGCTGACCACCAGCGGCTATACCGAAACGCCCAATCTGGATGCAGTGATGGCACAGTTCGGCCTTGCACGTGAGCCGGGCCTTGTGGTGGAGGGCGATGCGGGCCACGCGCTGTACGGCTACCCGTACTCGTTGTTCCCGGACTACGCGGCCGCCGACGAAAGCACCGCGCTGGACGGCGTGAACCAGAGCACCCATGTGATGCTCTCGGTGGCACAGGGCATCACCATTTCCGAGACGGACGGCGTTACGGCAGAAGCTCTGCTGAACACCACCGAGGATGCCTACAGCAAGCAGGACTTTGATGCCAGCTCTTCTTCCGCAAAGGAAGCCGGCGATACCGACGGCCCGTTCTCGCTGGCCGTATGGGCGCGCAATGACTCCATCGGTGCCGAGGTGATCTGGATCGGCTGCCCCAACATGGACAACGAGCAGGTGTACCAGTCCATTCCGGGCAACCTGACCTTCCTGCAGGGCTGTGCCGCTTCGCTGGTAGGGCAGAGCCTGCTCATCGACACCAAAGCACTGGAAGCTGCACCCATCACGGTCCCGGCTTCCGCATCCATGACGCTGGGCATGGTGTTCGTATTCGTGCTGCCCGCAGCAGTGCTCATTGCAGGTGCTGTGGTGGTGCTGCTGCGCCGCCGCAGGTAAGGGGGCACTGCCATGAAAACAAAACAGCGCACCCTTGCGGTGCTTCTGGTGCTGGTGCTTGTGCTGGGCGGGCTGCTGTGGTTTGTCAGCCGCAGCAATGCCGCAGAAGAAACTGCTTCCAGCGCCGCCGCAGAGGGCAGCATCCTGCTTTCTTCTTTTGCGGCAGGCGATGTGACCAGCATCCAGTATGCCTATGGCGGCGAAACGCTTACCCTGAATTACGATTCCGGCAGCTGGACGCTGGCGGATGACCCGGACTATCATCTGGATGCATCTGCCTGCAATACCATGGTCACGGCGCTGGCATCCCTGAACGCCAAACGTCAGCTCACGGCTCAGCCCGGCGAGGACTATGGCCTTGCCGATCCGGCTGTTACGGTCACGGTGACGGCGGCAGGCGAGACGAACACCTTTGCCTTTGGCACCGAGAACCCGGTCACAGGAGATCTGTACGTGCAGAAGGCAGGGGACGATGCCATGTACACCGTTTCTGGCAACAAGGCGGCCTGCTTTGAGCTGACCAAAGCGGACCTTTTTGGCGCGTTCAACCCGGCGGGACTGACGGCCTCCGCGCTGGAAAGTGTTTCCATTACGACGGGCAGCGGCACCCTTGCACTGAATGCAGTCTCTGAGCCTGCTGAAGCGGAGAGCGATTCCTCGGAAAGTGCGGCCGATTCCACCCCCTATCAGACCGTGTGGCGGCTGGCCGATGAACCCTCTGCCGATCTGGACGACAGCAAGGTGCAGAGCATCCTCTCTGCTCTGGCAGGCTATGTGACCGCACAAATCACGGATGCCGACCCTTCGGCCTATGGCTTTGCTGCACCGCTTGCAACGGTGCGGGCCGTCTCTGCCAATGGGACCGTGACCCTCCACTACGCCGAAAATGCAGACGGCTGCTGGATGATGGTGGAGGGGGACAGTTCCGTCTATGCGGTTGACCTTGACACTGTGCAGGCCCTTCTGATAACGGCCGCTGCCTTAAAAGCTGAATAAAAACCTTTGTGCGCCGTATGCGGAAAGCCCGCTGCGGCGCATGTTTTTTTGTTGCGGCGTGTAAAGCTTCGGCAAACATTGGCAGAGTGATTGACATTTCAGCAAAGATTGATTAAGATAGACGAGACAGGGCAGAATAACTGCGCAATATAAGAGCCTGCTTTTGCAGGTTCTCCGGTCGTCATGGATGTTGTGCGGGGCTGGGTCGCCCTGGTACGAGGGATGGGGCATGGCCCTGTCTTTTTTCGTATCTGAGTTACAAGGAGGATAAAGTAAAAAATGGACAACTCGGTGATCGTTTCACTGCGGGATATCGTAGTGGAATTTGACGGTCAGCGCATTCTGGATGGGCTGAACCTCGACATCCATGACAAAGAGTTCGTAACGCTGCTGGGCCCTTCCGGCTGCGGCAAAACCACCACCCTGCGTCTGATTGCAGGTTTTCTGGAACCCAATTCCGGCAAAGTGCTGCTGAAAGGTGAGGACATTACCGGCGTGCCGCCCTATAAGCGCCCGGTGAACACCGTTTTTCAGAAATACGCACTGTTCCCGCACCTGAACGTGTTCGAGAACGTGGCCTTCGGTCTGCGGCTCAAAAAGATGGACGAAGAGACCATCCGCCGCAAGGTGCGCAACATGCTGGAAGTTGTTGGCCTGAAAGGCTTCGAGCGCCGCAGCATCAGCCAGATGTCCGGCGGCCAGCAGCAGCGCGTGGCCATCGCCCGCAGTCTGGTGAACGAGCCGGAGATCCTTCTGCTGGACGAACCCCTTGGCGCACTGGACCTCAAGCTGCGCAAGGAGATGCAGCTGGAGCTGAAGCGCCTGCAGCGCGAAATGAACATTACCTTTATTTATGTTACCCACGATCAGGAGGAAGCCCTTACCATGTCCGATACCGTCGTGGTCATGAACGGCGGCAAGGTGCAGCAGATCGGCACGCCGGAGGATATTTACAATGAGCCGAAGAATGCCTTTGTTGCAGACTTCATTGGCGATTCCAACATTGTGGACGGCGTGATGCACCGGGATTTTCTGGTGTCCTTCTCCGGCGTGGACTTCCCCTGTGTGGACCGCGGCTTTGCCCGTGAGCAGAGCGTGCAGGTCGTGGTGCGCCCCGAGGATATCGAGGTGGTCTCTCCTGTGGAAGGCCAGCTTGTCGGCGTTGTGAACGATGTCATCTTCAAGGGTGTCCACTTTGAGATGCATGTGGAGTGCGAGGGCCGCGAATGGCTGATCCATTCCACCCGCGCCTGCACCCCCGGTGAGACCATTGGTATGCGCATCGGCCCCAACGAGATCCACATTATGGCGCGTTCAGAGGGGTGAGCCGCAATGATGAAGATTTACGATAAAAAGCTGGCCTATCCGTACTTTGTATGGATGACGCTGTTCACAGTGGTGCCTTTGATCATCGTGGTGTACTATGCATTTACGGATGCAAACGGAGCTTTCACGCTGGATAACCTCACCTCCATCAGCGGCTACGGCTCGGTGTTTGCCCGCAGCCTGCTGCTGGCCCTCATTGCCACGGTCATTTGTCTGGTCATTGCGTTCCCGGTGGGCTATTTTCTTTCCCGCCTGCGGGTGAACAAGCAGCACATCATGCTCATGCTGGTCATGCTGCCCATGTGGATGAACTTTCTGCTGCGCACCTACGCATGGATGGGCCTGCTCAGCATCAACGGCCCGGTGAACGCTGTTCTGGGCGTGTTCGGCCTTGGCCCCTATAACATGCTCAACACCTCCGGCGCGGTGGTGCTGGGCATGGTGTATAACTATGTGCCCTATATGATCCTGCCGCTGTACACCAGCATGACCAAGATCGACCAGAGCCTAGTGGAAGCTGCGCAGGATCTGGGCGCTTCCACCACCAAGACCCTTCTCCGGGTGCTCATCCCCATGAGCGTGCCCGGCATCAGCACCGGCATCACCATGGTGTTCGTCCCGGCGGTGTCCACCTTTGTTATCAGCCGTATGCTGGGCGGCGGCTCCAACCTGCTCATTGGCGATCTGATCGAGATGCAGTTTCTGGGCAACAGCTACAACCTGAACGTGGGTTCTGCCATGAGCCTTGTGCTGATGATCATTGTGCTGCTGTGCATGAGCTTCACCTCCAGCTTTGATGAAGATGAAATGGAGGGCGTGTCCTGATGAAAACGAAACATCTGCGCCTGATGCAGCGCGTCTATATCGTGCTGTTTTTCTGCTTCATGTACCTGCCCATTGCATACATGATCGTATTCAGCTTCAACCAGTCCAAGGGCTATTCGCTCTTCACCGGCTTTACCCTCAAGTGGTACTCCAGCCTGCTGCACAACTCCTCCATCCTGCATGCGCTGCTGGTCTCGCTGGAAGTGGCTCTGATCTCTGCGGTCATTGCCACTGTGCTGGGTACAGCGGCAAGTCTGGGCATTGCGTCCATGGGCCGCGGGAGCCGCCTTGTCGTCACCAACATCACCTATATCCCGGTGGTCAACCCGGAGATCATTACCGGCATTTCGCTCATGCTGCTGTTCGTGGCCTACCAGCGCTTTGCCGGGGGTGTCTCCTGGCTACCGGATACCATCATGGGCTTCCCGACGCTGCTCATTGCGCATATTGCGTTCAATGTGCCGTATGTCATCTTCAACGTCACGCCCAAGCTCAAGCAATTGGATATCAAGCTGTATGAGGCAGCGCTCGACCTTGGCTGCGACCCCAGGCAGGCCTTCTTCAAGGTCATCCTGCCGGAGATCAGCCCGGCCATCCTGTCGGCATTCCTCATCTGCCTGACCTATTCCATCGACGACTTCATGATCTCCTATTTCAACTGCGGCACGGTGGAAACGCTGCCCATCGCCATCTACTCCATGACCCGTAAAAAGGTCAGCCCGGAGATCTATGCACTGTCCACCATCATGTTCGTGGTCATTCTGTGCATCATTCTGATCTCCAACGCAATGGAGAGCCGCAGCTACCGCCGCGACCAGAAGGCGCTGAGAGGGGAGGGCGTGTGATGAAACGTTTTTCTGTGCTGCTGCTGGCGCTGGCAATGACGGTCTGCTGTGCAATGCCCGCCTTTGCCGCCGGCACCATTGAGGTGACCGAGGATGTCTCGGTGTCGGACGATTACGACTGGACCCGCTTCAAGGGCCAGAACATGGCCATCAATGTCTATAACTGGGGCGAGTACATCTCCAATGGCTCGGACAACAGCGTGGACGTGGTGGCGGCCTTTGAAAAGCTCACCGGCATCAAGGTGAACTACACCACCTTCGACTCCAACGAGTCCATGTACGCAAAGCTCAAGTCCGGCGCAGCCAACTACGATGTGGTCATTCCGTCGGATTACATGGTGGCAAAAATGATCGCCGAGGGGATGCTCAAGCCTCTGAACTACGACAATATCCCGAACTTCAAAAAGATCGATCAGGAATACGTGGATCCGGATTACGATCCGCAGAATGCCTACACCGTGCCCTATATGCTCTGCACCACCGGCATCATTTATAACACCACCATGGTGGACAAAGCGCCCACCAGCTGGGCCGACCTGTGGGACGAGCAGTACGCAGGCAATATCCTGATGTTCAACAACAGCCGCGATGCCTACGCCATTGCTGCTTTTAAGAGCGGCCACGATATCAACCCGCAGTCCACCGAAGAGGTGGATGAGGTGGTGGAAGAGCTGAAGGCTCAGAAACCGCTGGTGCAGGCCTACGTCATGGACGAGATCTTTGATAAGATGATCGGCGGCGAGGCAGCCGTCGGTGTGTACTACTCCGGCGATGCCATCACCATGATCGACGATAATCCCGACCTTGCATGGGTGTTCCCGGAGGAAGGCAGCGTGCTTTCCGTGGACTGCATGACCATTCCTGCTGCCAGTGAACATCAGGAAGCTGCGGAAATGTTCATCAACTTCATGTGTGAGACGGACATCGGCAAGGCAAACGCCGAGTACATCGGCTACACCACCCCCATGCAGGATGTGTGGGAGGTGCTGGACGAGGATCTGAAGGAGAGCGAGATCGCTTATCCGTCCGAAGAGAAAGCCGCCAAGGAAAAGGTGTTCACTGCCCTGAGCGACGATGTGAACAGCGAGCTGGACGTGAAGTGGAGCGAAATGAAGAGCTACGACGAGGGTGGCAGCAGTCTGCTGTTCCTTGCGCTGCTGGCAGCCATGGTAGCGCTGGCCTGCTTCAACATCTGGCGCAAGGTCCGCAGGCGCAACCGCAATCAGTATTAAACGCAAAGGAGGCTGCTGCACAGAACAACGTGCAGTGGTCTCTTTTTATAGAAAGGAAAAACCATGGAACAGTTCTTTTACACCGAGACCATGACAGTCATGAACGCAG
Organism: Faecalibacterium sp. AF10-46; assembly: GCF_003604105.1. Taxonomy (NCBI): domain Bacteria; kingdom Bacillati; phylum Bacillota; class Clostridia; order Eubacteriales; family Oscillospiraceae; genus Faecalibacterium; species Faecalibacterium sp. AF10-46. The sequence goes on from NZ_QVGY01000001.1 coordinate 477,280, forward strand.
ATGCTGACTTCCGCAGTCTGCTCAAGCCCAGCGCCCTGCTGCGCTATGTGGAGCAGATTTCGACAGACCACGCCCGCGCCTTTGGGATGGATGACCAGTTCTTCAAAGATCGCGGTGTGACCTTTCTGGTGGGCAAGCAGGCCCTGAAATTTGACCGTGTGCCGCAGCGTGCCGAAACGCTGACCCTTACCTCCCGGGCGCAGGTCAGCAAACACGGTTCCGTCAAACGCATCACCACCCTGACCGATGCCGAGGGCAAAGAGGTGGCTATGGTGGACTGCCGCTGGATCGTGGCAAGCCTTGCCGAGGGCCGTATCCTGCGGGAGCCGGGCTGGACGGTGGAGAATTTCTGGAACGATACGGTGGAGGACGAGCTGCCTTTGCAGCTGCACAAGTGCAAAGATGGTCTGACCAGCGCAGGGGAGTGGACGGTGCATTATTCCCAGTGCGATCTGAACGGCCATTTGAACAACGCATTCTATCTGGACCTTGTCTGCGATGCGCTGCCGCTGGAAGTGATGCGCAAAGGCCCCGTGACCTTTGCTTCTATCAACTACCACCGCGAGATCCCGATGGGAGAAACGGCAGAGGTGTTTTATGCCCCTTCGGCGGATGGCTGGTATGTGATCGGAAAGCACAACGGCCAGACCAGCTTTGAGTGCTATCTGGAGGTGGGAAAGACAAACGTGTAAATCGTTGATCTCTCAAGAGAACCGCTGCGCCGCTTTTAGCTGAAAATAAGCGAGCAATGCAAAAAACGTCACCTGTGCAGAAAAAACGGCGCATTTTGAGAATTGCATCCTCTGAGGAACAGGGAGTACTCTTTTATTAGAAGGATCTTCTCGTTGTCCAAAGGAGGATAAAACAAATGAAAAAACATCTCCGAGTCCTTGCGGCCGTTCTGGTACTGTGCTTCAGCCTGCTGTGCCCGGCGGCATCTGCCGCCAGTGTACAGACTGCGGCCTGCAAGCCGTCCACTGCAGCCGTTCAGACCATTTCTGCCGGCAAAAAGACGGAGCAGATGGTCTGGGTCCCAACGCACGGCGGCAAAAAATATCACAGCAAGTCTACCTGCAGCAATATGAAAGACCCGGAAAAGGTTACATTATCGAAAGCAAAAGCGGAAGGCTTCACTGCTTGCAAAAAGTGCTATTAAGAAAATAAATAATGATCTGCAAAGCCCTTGCCGGAAATTCTCTGGCAGGGGTTTTGTATGTGTCTACAAAAAGTTAACAAAAGAAATTACAGAAAAATTACAAAACCCTATTGCAAAATGGTTTCAAAAGAGTTACAATATGGTTACAGCAAGGGTGAACGACCCTGCTGAGTGTGAAATCTTTTTCTTCTTGTTTTTTGGGATATCGGGCACAGGTTCTCCTCCTCCGGCTGTTCTCCTTCACAGTCGTGATCCATGTGCCGCACAGGCGGTATCCCGCTTCGTGTGCAAAAAAGCTCGTCCGTTCTGGACGAGCTTTTTTGCATCCATAAATCACGCAAAAACCGGCTTCTCATGCGGGAAAGTATGACCTTACGCCATTTTGGTGGGCAATTTGCCTGTTTTTCTGCAAAGGACATTTACAAAGTTTGGCGCGGCGGGGGTTTGTATTCCGGCTGGCTTTGTGGTACAGTATATACAATCAATTTACAGGTTGCAAACATGAATCCGATTGATGTTGATGCGTTAAGAGAAAAGGAGTTTGAACATGGCTTATTTCTATAAAGAACCTTCCCGCACTTTCGGTGAATATCTGCTGATCCCCGGCTATTCCTCTGCAGAGAATATCCCCACAGCTGTCAGCCTCAAGACCCCGCTGGTCAAGTACCGCAAGGGCGAGGAGGAGTGCCCCCTGCAGATGAATATTCCCATGATCAGCGCCATCATGCAGGCGGTCTCTGGCGATAAGCTGGCCATTGCACTGGCCCGTCAGGGCGGCGTGTCCTTCATCTACGGCTCTCAGAGCATTGAGAACGAGGCTGCCATGGTGCGCCGCGTCAAGAGCTTCAAGGCCGGTTATGTCGTGTCCGATTCCAACCTGGCCCCCACTGCCACCCTGCACGATGTGCTGGAGCTGAAGGCACGCACCGGCCACTCCACCATTGCCATCACTGCCGATGGCACTCCGAGCGGCAAGCTGCTGGGCATTGTTGCATCTCGTGACTACCGCATCAACCACACTCCGGATGATGCCTCTGTCACCACCTTCATGACTCCCATTGAAAAGCTGGTCACTGCACCGGAGAACACCTCCCTGCACGACTGCAACAACATCATCTGGGATAACAAGATCAACACCCTGCCTCTGGTGGATGCCGAGGGCAACCTGAAGTATATGGTGTTCCGTAAGGACTACGATTCCCACAAGAAGAACGCCAACGAACTGCTGGATAAGAACAAGAGCTATGTGGTGGGTGCTGGCATCAACACCCGCGATTACGCTGAGCGCGTGCCCGCACTGGTGGATGCCGGTGTGGATGTGCTGTGCATCGACTCTTCCGAGGGTTACTCCGAGTGGCAGAGCCGCACCATCGGCTGGATCCGTGAGCACTACGGCGATACCGTCAAGGTGGGCGCAGGCAACGTTGTGGATGCCGAGGGCTTCCGCTTCCTGGCCGAGGCTGGTGCAGACTTCGTGAAGATCGGCATTGGCGGCGGTTCTATCTGCATCACCCGCGAGACCAAGGGCATCGGCCGTGGTCAGGCTACCGCTGTCATCGAGGTGGCAAAGGCCCGCGATGAGTACTATAAGGAAACCGGCATCTACGTGCCCATCTGCTCCGACGGCGGCATCGTCCACGATTACCACATCACGCTGGCACTGGCCATGGGTGCGGATTTTGTGATGCTGGGCCGCTACTTTGCCCGCTTTGACGAAAGCCCCACGAATAAGGTGCGCATCAACGGCCAGTATATGAAGGAGTACTGGGGCGAAGGCTCCAACCGTGCCCGCAACTGGCAGCGCTACGATCTGGGCGGTTCCAGCAAGCTGAGTTTTGAGGAAGGCGTGGACAGCTACGTGCCCTATGCCGGTCCTCTGGCTGACGGTGTGCAGACCACTCTGTACAAGGTCAAGAGCACCATGTGCAACTGCGGTGCTCTGTCCATCCCGGAGCTGCAGCAGAAAGCAAAGCTGACCGTGGTTTCCTCTACCTCCATCGTTGAGGGCGGCAGCCACGACGTTGTGCTGAAGAATGCTACCCCCAATATCATCAACGGCTAACACGTTTGTTCTGAAAGCCGCCTGTGCTGTTTGTGCATGGGCGGCTTTTTCTTACCGGAAATCGACCGGGATTTTCCAAAAATGCTTGCACCGCTCTGCGTTTGGTGATATCATGATAGAAACGCACTGTCAAGACAGGCAGGCGCGCAAACCTTCCCACAGGTCAGAACGGCAGGGGACAGCAAGGAGCCTTTGCCGGGTGTAAAGAAGAGAGGATACTATTCATGGACGAAATCAAGGTTGTGCCTTATATTCCAGATGAGGACTACGACAACCCCGCAATGGTCGTGGATTTTTATGAATTTACAATGGCAAACTGCCTGTTCCTGCACGGATTCAAGGACACCACGCTGGTGTTTGATATGTTCTTCCGCAAGAACCCGGATGCTCAGGGCTACTCCATCAGCGCCGGCCAGCGCAAGCTGACCCGCTTCCTGCTGAACTACCACTTCAATGCACAGGATATCTGGTGGCTGCGCACCAAGGGCATGAGTGAGGAATTCTGCGAGTATCTGCGCACCTATCAGTGGAAGGGCGACATGTACGCTCTGCCCGAGGGCACGGTGGCATACCCGCATGTGCAGATGGTGCGCATCGAGTGCGACCTCGTGGGCGCAATTCTGATCGAGACCTACCTGCTGCAGACCATGAACTTCCACAGTCTGATCGCCACCAAGGCTACCCGCGTCACCGGCCTGAACACCCACACGCCCCGCAGCGTGATGGAATTCGGCACCCGCCGTGCGCAGGGCGAAAGCGCTGGCAACGATGGTGCATATGCTGCTGTTCTGGGCGGCTGCGTGGGCACTGCCAACTGTTTGGCAGAGATGAAGTTCGGCGCGGAGGTCAAGGCGGTGGGCACCGTAGCGCACAGCTTCATCGAGTTCTTCCCCACGGAGTTTGATGCCTTCAAAGCCTTTGCCGATACCTACCCGGATTCGGTCAGTCTGCTGCTGGACACCTATAATATCATGGAGAGCGGTCTGCCCAACCTCATTAAACTGGACGATTACCTCATCGAAAAATACCCCAACGACCCGAACCGCCGCGTCAAGAGCGCCCGTATCGACTCCGGCGACCTGGCCCGCGGCTCCAAGCGCCTGCGCAAGGCACTGGATGCGGCCGGTAAGCCTTACATCAAGCTGGTGGCTTCCAATGGTCTGGACGAAAAGAAGATCGCCAACATGGAGCTGTATGAGCACGCTCATTTTGACTCCTACGGCGTGGGCGAAAACCTGATCACCTCTGCTTCCGACCCCGTGTTCGGCGGGGTGTACAAGCTGGTGGCGGTCAAGCAGCCGGACGGCAGCTACACTCCCAAGATGAAGTGCTCGGATTCCGCCAGCAAGGCCATCATTCCGGGCAAGAAGATGCCGTGGCGCCTCTACGATGAAAATGGTCAGGCCCAGTGTGACCTGATCGCCATGGATGATGAAGTCATCGAAGCGGGCAAGCCCGTCACGATGGTCAATCTGGACTCCGATGCCATCGAGCGCACCGTCACCATTACCCCCACCAAGGTCAAAAAGCTGCTGGTGCCGCATGTGCTGAAGGGTCAGCTGGCCATTGAGCTGCCTTCGATCGCAGAGAAGAAGGCCTACATTGCAAAGCAGCTCACCGAGGAGACCTGGGAGAGCGAGCTGCGTCTGGAGTGCCCGCATAAGCACTATGTGAACATGACCCCGGCTGTGGCCGAGTGCCGTTCCAAGATGTATGCAGAGCTGCACGGCGGCAAGGTGTAAAATAAGCAAAATAAAAAGCCCCTCAAGCGTAAGCTTGGGGGGTCTTTTTATGCCGCCGACGGGGGTCGAACCCGTACTCTGTCTCCAGAAAGGGATTTTAAGTCCCTCGTGTCTGCCAATTTCACCACAGCGGCATACAACGCTAATAATAATACAATAGAATGGCTTCTTTGTCAAGAAAAAGCACGGAGCCCGTCTCTTCATCCTCCGTTCACGATTCATTTGTAAAAAGTGCTTTTTCTTTCCGTGGTTTCATGGTATAATAACCTTCAGATACGGTTTTCCGGGCCGTAGCCGCGTGCTTTGGCAGCGCGGCAGAAGAGGGCAGAGCGGGCAGCGTACCGCTCTGCTGGGGCAGTGCCCGCAAGATAGGGCGGGCGGGAAATACAAAAAGAGAGGCGAATCGAGATGTTGGATATGATCAAGTGCAGCACCGGCGGCGCATACTATGCCCGCGGTGAATGGGTGCCTGCAGACGGCGAAGCAAGCGCCGCACTGGCAGCAAAGGGCTTTGATGCCGCAGCCATCGAGAACGCAAAGACCGGCACCATGGCCTACAGCATTCTGCAGGCCCACAACACCAGCGGCGATGCCGAAAACCTGAAGATCAAGTTCGATGCCATGGCCAGCCATGACATCACCTTTGTGGGCATCATCCAGACGGCCCGTGCGTCCGGTCTGGAGAAATTCCCCATTCCGTATGTGCTCACCAACTGCCACAACAGCCTTTGCGCCGTGGGCGGCACCATCAATGAGGACGACCACCGCTTCGGCCTGTCCGCCGCCAAAAAATACGGCGGCATTTTTGTGCCCCCGCATCTGGCGGTCATCCACCAGTACATGCGCGAAAAGTTTGCGGGCTGCGGCAAGATGATCCTTGGCTCGGACTCCCACACCCGCTACGGTGCTCTGGGCACCATGGCCATTGGTGAGGGCGGCGGCGAGCTGGCAAAGCAGCTGCTGGGCCGCACCTACGATGTGGCCCGTCCGGGTGTTGTTGCAATTTATCTCACCGGCTCTCTGCCTGCAGGCTGCGGCCCGCACGATGTGGCCATTGCGCTGGTGGGCAAGCTGTTCAAGAGCGGATACGTCAAGAACAAGGTGATGGAGTTTGTCGGCCCCGGCGTTGCGTCCCTGCGTCAGGATACCCGCAACGCCATCGATGCCATGACCACCGAGACCACCTGCCTGTCCTCCATCTGGGAAACAGACGAAACGACGCAGAAATTCCTTGCAGTGCATGGCCGTGCCGCCGACTATAAGAAGCTGGCTCCGGCCGACCTTGCTTATTACGACGGTGTGGTAGAGGTAGACCTTTCTGCCATCCGCCCCATGATCGCACTGCCCATGCATCCCTCCAATGCATTTACCATTGAAGAGCTGAACGCAAACCTTGAGGATATTCTCCATGCCTGCGAGCAGGATGTGCAGAAGCTGATCGGCCGCAAGGATGTCAGCCTTGACCTGTGCAGCAAGATCGAGAACGGTAAACTGCGTGTGGATCAGGGCGTGATCGCAGGCTGCGCAGGCGGTCTGTACGACAGCATTTATGAAGCTGCCTCCATCCTCAAGGGCCACACCGGCGGCTGCGGTGACTACGCCCTGAGCGTGTATCCCGGCAGCCAGCCCATCATGATGGAACTGGTGCGCACCGGAGTCATCCACGACCTGATGGCCAGCGGTGCCACCGTCCGCACTGCGTTCTGCGGCCCCTGCTTCGGCGCAGGCGACGTGCCCGCCAACGGCGCGCTGTCTATCCGCCATACCACCCGCAACTTCCCCAGCCGCGAAGGCTCCAAGCCCGGCAACGGCCAGCTTTCCGGTGTGGCACTGATGGATGCCCGCAGCATTGCGGCCACCACGGCCAACGGCGGCATTCTGACCCCGGCTACCGATATCGACTATGATCCCACCGTGCCGGAGTATCAGTACGATCCTTCCAGCTACGATACCCGCGTGTATCAGGGCTTTGGCAAGGGCGATTACGATGCCCTGCTCAAGCTTGGCCCCAACATCAAGGACTGGCCCGAAATTGCACCGCTGGGCGATAACCTGCTGCTGAAGGTGGCATCTTACATCACCGACCCTGTCACCACCACCGATGAGCTGATCCCCTCCGGTGAGACTTCGTCTTACCGTTCCAATCCTCTGGGCCTGGCCGAGTTCACCCTCAGCCGCAAGGACCCGGAGTATGTGGGCCGTGCCAAGGCCGTGCAGGCCGAAGAAAAGGCCCGCCGTGCAGGCGAGGGCAGCGCCGAGGTGCTGGCCCAGCTGCACAAGGTGCCCGGCTGCGAAAACCTGACTTGGAACGATGTGCAGATCGCATCCACCATCTTTGCCGTCAAGCCCGGCGATGGTTCTGCCCGTGAGCAGGCGGCCAGCTGCCAGCGTGTGCTGGGGGCCGGTGCCAACATCGTTACCGAGTACGCCACCAAGCGCTACCGCTCCAACCTGATCAACTGGGGCATGCTGCCGTTGCAGCTGGTGGGCGCAACGCCCTTCGGTCTGGGCGACTATGTCTTTATCCCGAATGTCCGCGAGGCCCTCAAGGGCGACCTGCAGGACATCAAGGCCTATGTGCTGGGCGACACCGCAAAAGAGTTCAGCCTGTACATGGCCCCGCTGACCGCCGACGAGCGCAAGATCCTGGCCGACGGCTGCCTGATCAATTTCTATAAGCACTGATATGATAGAAGGCTTCCTCTTTGGGGGAAGCCTTTCTCTGGCTTTCTTGGGAGGTTCATTTTCCATGCCCGGCGATCTTCACAACCATTCCACCTGTTCCGATGGCTCTGTGCCCATCCACCGCCTGCCGCTCATGGCGGCGCGGGCGGGGCTGGACACCATGGCCATTTCCGACCACGACACCCTGCTCAGCGTAAACTACTGCTATGAGCACCCTGTGCAGGACGGCGTGCGCCTGCTTCCGGCCACCGAGCTGACCGGCTATGACCATGAGCATAAGCATCGCGTGCACCTGCTGTGCTATTTCCCGGACCCGGAAAGCCGGGATCTGAAGGAGCACTGCGACATCCTGCGACAGCGCCGCAACGAGTGCGGCCTGCAAAGCGCAAAGGAGATCGAAGCGCTGTACCCGCAGTTCCGCACGGAACAGGCGCTGGAATATGCAAAGGACAGCGGTGTGCTGTTCAAAAGCGGCATTATGGAAGCGCTGCACCAGCTGGGGCTGTGCGATGCTGTGTACGGCAAGCTGTACAGTTATCTCTTTGGCTGGGAGCCGCGCGGTGTGGTGCTGCATCAGGTAAAATATCCCTCGGTGCAGGAAGTGATCGCCACGGCGAAAGCTGCCAGTGCGGTGCTGGTGTTTGCACACCCGACCGTTTACAAGAGCATGCCGCTGGTGCGTCAGCTTGCCAAAGAGGGCATCATCGATGGCATTGAGGTGGAGCACCCCCGCAACAGCCCGGAGGACAGGGCCGAGTGTGCTGCTCTGTGTGAGCAGTATGGGCTGATCCATACCGGCGGTACGGACTTCCACGGTGCAAACCACAAGGTGCCGCACCCGGTGGGTACCTGTACCACGGCAGACGATCAGGTGGCCCGCATTCTGGAGCTGGCCCACAAGCGCCGCGGTATTGATGTGTGACCCGGTCACATTGACATTCCGGCACGCTGCTCTATAATAGAAGCAGACGATCTTCGTCGGGATTTCTGTCAAAAAGAGAGGATTTTGAACTATGAGCAAGGAATTCAGCTTCCCGAACAGCGGCACCTGTTCCAAGCAGACCAACTTTGTGCTGAACGATGACCACACCATTGCGTCCATGGAGGTCATTGGCGGCTGCAACGGCAACCTGAAGGGCATCTGCCGTCTGGTCAAGGGCATGAAGGCCGAAGATGTGATCGACCGCATGGAGGGCACGCTCTGCGGTTTCCGCAATACCAGCTGCCCGGATCAGATCGCCAAGAACCTGAAAAAGGCTCTGGCCGAAATGGACTGAAAAAATCAAACAGCGAAGGGGAGATGCCTGCGGGTATCTCCTTTTTGTTTTCCCATCCCGACAGAAAGAGATGTTTTTTTTCTGTGCTTCGGGGCTATACTTCTTGTGAAAACGAATTTCATCAGCAAGGAGCGGGCAAATGAGTATTTGGGAAAAACTTGGCTTTGGCGGGTACAAGGGCTTTTCGCACGAGTCGGATCAGCTGCTGCGCAGTGCGGTGGAGCTTGCCGGGAACCTTGGCTGCGAAAAAGCCGATACCGGCCACCTGCTGCTGGCGATCCTGCAGCAGGATCACGGGGCGGCAGCACGGTTTCTGGAGGGCAAGCAGATCCGGGAACCGGAGGTGCGCCGTCAGCTGGCCGAGAGCCGCCGCGCACCGGCTTTGCATCTGGATCGCTACGCTCTTGCGCCGGACCTCAAGCGCACCATGGATTACGCCATCATCGGGGCACAGAACGCGCACCTGAACCGGGCCGAGCCGGAGCATCTGCTCTGCGCCATGCTGGAGGATGACGGCTGCACAGCAGGCATCCTGCTGGCATCCATGGGCGTGCAGCTCACAGATGCCGTGCGGGAATGCCGCCAGCTGTCCGGGCAGTTCGTACTGCCGTATCAGACGCGGGCCACGGTCAGTGCGCCGCGCGGCAGCCGCGCCAGTGATAAGTACTGCCGGGATCTGACCCGCCGTGCTGCGGAACGGGAACTGGACCCGGTGTTCTGCCGGGAAGCAGAGCTGGACCGCATGGTGGAGATCTTATGCCGCCGTCAGAAGAACAACCCCTGCCTTGTGGGGGAGCCGGGCGTGGGCAAGACCGCCCTTGCCGAAGGACTGGCCCAGCGCATTGCCACGGATCGTGTGCCCCGTGCGCTCAAGGGTCGCCGTCTGCTGGCACTGGATATGGCCAGCCTTGTGGCGGGCACCAAATACCGCGGTGACTTTGAGGAGCGGTTCAAGAACCTGCTGGAAGAGCTGGTGCGGGACGGCAACTCTATCCTGTTCGTAGATGAGTTCCACACCATCGTGGGTGCCGGTGCAGCGGAGGGTGCCATCGATGCAGCCAGCATCTTAAAACCGGTGCTGGCCCGGGGCGAGATACAAATTATCGGTGCCACCACTACCGAAGAGTTCCGCACCCACATCCAGAAGGATGCCGCACTGGAACGCCGTTTCGGCAAGGTGCAGGTAGAGGAGCCTACGCCTGCGCAGGCGCTGGATATCCTCAACGGGCTTGCGCCGCGCTATGAGCACTACCACAATGTCTGCCTTCCGCCGGAAGCGCTGCAGGCTGCGGTGGAGCTTTCGGTGCGGTATCTGCCGGGGCGCTTTCTGCCGGATAAGGCCATCGACCTTGTGGACGAAGCCTGTGCGGCGGCACGCATCCGGGCCGAGCAGGCAAAGCAGTCAAAGCCCACGCTGATGCCGGACGATATCGCCCATGTGGTGGCGCAGGCCAGCGGTGTGCCGGTGGAGCGGGTAGGTGAGCAGGAGCGGGAACGACTGGACAAGCTGGAAGAACGTCTCAACGCCGAGATCGTGGGCCAGAGCCGGGCTGTGGCTGCAGTGGCAGGTGCCATCCGGCGCAGCCGCACCGGTCTTGGCGAGCCGGGCCGGCCCATGGGTGCCATGCTGTTTCTTGGCCCCACGGGAGTGGGCAAAACGGCTCTTGCCCGGGCGCTGGCGGTCAGCTGGTTCGGCAGCGAAAAAGCCCTGCTCAAATTTGATATGTCGGAGTATCAGGAGCAGCACACCGCTGCCCGGCTGCTGGGTGCGCCGCCGGGCTATCTGGGCCATGACGAGGGCGGACAGCTGACCGAAGCAGTGCGCCGCCGCCCTTACAGTGTGGTGCTGTTTGACGAGATCGAAAAGGCACACCCGGACATTCAAAACATCCTTTTGCAGATACTGGAAGATGGCCAGCTGACCGATGCCATGGGCCGCAAGGCGGATTTCCGCAACACCATCGTACTGCTCACCTCAAACCTCGGCGCACGTTTTTTGGCGGGTCAGAGCACGCCGCTGGGCTTTGCGGCGGGCAGCGAAGCCGTGTTTGAAAAGCAGTCTGCGCAGGCCATTGAGGAGGCAAAAAAGTGGTTTCGGCCAGAGCTGGCAGGCCGTCTGGACGAGATGATCGTATTCCGTCCGCTGGCCGACGACAGCCTGTGCGCCATTGCCGAAAAAATGCTGTGCCAGCTGGAGCAGCGTGCCGCCCGCAGCGGCTACCAGCTGCATCACACACCGCGGGTAGGGCAGGCGCTGGCAGCAAAGGCCCGCTCTGCCTACGGGGCCAGAGAACTGCGCCGCGCAGTGGACAGGGCAGTGGAGCAGGCACTTGCGGATCAGATCGCATCCGGCACGGCCTGCGTGGGCCAGCACTGGACAGCGGACTGCTCGGCGGATGGTGCTATCGTCCTGCGGGAGGACGAAACCGCAACACTTTAAAGCATCGGAAGCTCAAAAAGGACCGCCCTGAGTTACAAGACCCGGGGCGGTATTTTTTTGTCTGCAGGGGGCGGGCGGAAGCGATTCACGCAGCTTTTGGCGCGATTCACGCAGGTTTTGTTCTACTTTTTGCAAAAATATGGTATACTTCCCTCAAAGCATACCCCCCCCCGTAAATAAAACGGAATAAAAAGGAGAAAACTGTATGAAACTGCACAAGCTTATCCAGCGCGCTTCGGCGGCAGTTGTGGCCTCGGCCATGATACTGTCGGTGACACTGCCAACATTGGCTGCGGCCCCGGACGGAACGGGCAATGCCGCTGTGGCAGATATGGTAAGTTTGACGAACGGTACTGCCGCTTTGAGCGAGGAAGACGAAGGGCGAGATACCGGTATCACCGTCAACGGCCAGAGGGTGCTTGTCAACAGTACCGTGGTCGATAATATCCGGATTCGGTTTACAGGCGGCACGGATGTCAGCACCCTGACGATCCTGCAGGCAGTTGCCGGCAATCTGATGATCAATGTCCCCACCGCTGCGGGCGATGTTGATGTAGTGATGGAAACAGCAAGCGGTGCAGCTGTCGGCGGAAACCTGACCGTGGCCGGTGCACACAACGTGACCATAACCGGTGAAACCATGGTGGCAGATCAAGCAGATATTGACGATATCAGCGGTGATCTGACCCTGATCGCAACGGGTGAGGGTGGCAAGGCGATCGGTGATTGGATATCGGTCTGCGTTTCTTCTAGTAGTGGCGAAAAGGCGATTTATGTCGGCAGCAACAGAGAAACGGAACAGTTTAAAAGCCGTATCGGTCATCATTACGTATCGTGCAGTTGGGAGCCTTCGGAAGCTTATATCAGCGTCCGGAAAGCACCTGCCTACCCGGTAACAGTGCATGGAGGAAAACTCGAGGACTCTGAGAATAACACGACCTTTTACAAAGGTGAAACTGTATGGGTGAAAACCTCCCGGCCAGAAAAGGGCTTGAAATTCAACCGTTGGCTTTTTCCGGCTGACGTAGAAACTATCGGTGACCCGACAAAAACGGCCTTTTTCTTTACCATGCCAGACCATGCGGTGGAAGTGACGGCAAATTGGGAACTTTACACCGGCAGCGAACCGACGGTGTTCTGGGAATATTACACCCATAGCGGTTTGCTTACCCCGGATAATACTCCGCAGGATCCGGCTGGCATGTCAAACATGACCGTTTCCTATGACTCTGCAAGCAAGACATACACGGTCGATCTTAAGGGCGATCTTGAGATTCCGGTGGATTTCAAAGGCAACGAAAATCCGAACATCAAGGTCAAAGGTAAACTGGGAAATTCCGTCCATATTTCCGGTGCAAACAATGTAAGCATCGATATTGATTCCCAGGAGAGGAGAACAGACCTGAATGTGGATTGCGCCGGTACGCTGAGACTGAAAAATAATACCGGGAACTCTCCTCTGGAACTGAAACTGACCTATAAGCAGGCCGAAGGCGCGGGATACACTGTGGTGCTGGACGGCGAAGAACTGGAAGAAACGCCTGCTTATGAAAATGCCGCCGTAAGCCTGAACGAGAGCCTGACCATCATCCCTGACATCTCGGACCCCATCCCGGATGATTCCAGTGCGGGCGGCGACAGCTCCGATGCCGCAGGGGCTCTTGTGGCAGCAGCTGTTGCGGGTGCTGCTGTCTTTGGCGGCTACACCATCATCACGGAACTGATGCTGCAGGATCTTCTGCCCGAGGGCGCGGCGATCCCCCAAAATCAGGCCCAGCTGGCAAAACTGGTCTGGCAGACGGCGGGTTTTCCGGAACCGGAAAATGCTTCTGCCTTTGCCAATATGACGGACCCCGAAACAGCCAAAGCTGCACAGTGGTGCGTGGAGCAGGGCTATTTGGATGCGGATTTCGATCCCGACAGATGGACCCCGAAATTCAAGGTCATCCAGACATGGAATAAGGCATTCCCCAAACAGTAAACATCCCCCCGAAGGGAGCGGAGACATCCGCTCCTTTTTTGTGCGTACGGGGCAGGGACATTGTGAGATTGGCTCTTGCATCCTTTTGGTTTTCTGTTATCATAGAAGCAACAGAATTGCAGGAGGAAGTCCATGCGCACATTGTTTCTTTTGAACCCAACTGCCGGTAAGGCCGATTGCACCCGTACGCTGCCGCAGCAGATCAATGCTGCCGCCGCGCGTGCAGGGCTTGCGCCGGAAGAATATGCCATTCAGGTCACAAATCACGCCGGTCATGCCCGGGAGCTGGCCAATGCCGCTGCGCAGCAGGCCCGGCAGAGCGGGGAAGAACTGCGGGTCTTCACTGCCGGCGGCGACGGTACCTTCAACGAAGCGCTCACCGGGATCTATGGCTATGCAAATGCAGCCGTGGGCTGTCTGCCCTTTGGCAGCGGCAACGATTTTCTGCGCACCTTTGGTACAAAGGAAGAGTTTCTGGATCTGGATGCCCAGCTGGCCGGTGGGCCGGTGAGCATCGATCTGATGCAGACCAGCCTTGGCCTTTCGGCCACCATCTGCGCTGCCGGTCTGGATGCGCAGGTTGCCTACGGCATCCCGAAGTTCCGGCGCATCCCGCTGTGCGGCGGCGAGATGGCCTATGTGCTTTCCATTGTGGAACAGCTGTGCGGACACATCGGCCGCAGGGTGGAGTACACCATCGATGGTGAAACGCTGGATGTGGACTGCCTGATGTGTGCCATCTGCAATGGCCGCACCTATGGCGGCGGTTTCTATGCAGCGCCGGAAGCACAGCCCGACGATGGTTGGCTGGATGTATATATCATCCGCAAGGTGAGCCGCGTGACCATTGCAAAGCTGCTGGGAATGTACAAGAGCGGCAAGCACTTCCAGAACGGTCAGCTCGTCAGGGCTGCAGAGCCGTACTTCATTTACCGCCGCGCAAAGCAGGTGAGCCTGCGCGCTGCGGATGGCCGCGGGCCGATCGTTGCCACGGCAGACGGTGAATGCGCACCCAAGGAACAGATCACTGTACAGGTACAGCCGCTGGCAGGGCGCATCCTTCTGCCAAAGCCTGCTTTTGAGCGCTTTGCAGCGCAGAGGACGGCACAGAGTGCAGACCGAACATGAAAAACCAGAAGAAGAGACAGCTTTTTTGTCCAAGAAGAAAGCTGTCTCTTTTTCGCTGTACGGCTGATTTTTTCATCTGTCATAAATTCTTAACAAAAAGAAGCAAAAAAGGTCTTGATTTTTCGGGTCAAGATGAGTACAATACACTTAGCACTCAGAGAAATGGAGTGCTAAAGAACCAAAGAGCCGGCACGAGGCCCTTTGGACACAGCAAAGTTTTAAATTATATTTTTACTATAGGAGGGCAAGAACTATGAAGATTATTCCTCTTGCAGACCGTGTTGTCATTAAGGCTGTTGAGGTTGAGGAGACCACCAAGGGCGGTCTGATCCTGACCGGCAGTGCTAAGGAAAAGCCCCAGGTGGCTGAGGTCATCGCTGTCGGCCCCGGCGGCGTTGTGGACGGCAAGGAAGTCAAGATGACTGTGAAGGTCGGCGACAAGGTCCTCACCAGCAAGTACTCCGGTACCGAGGTCAAGGTGGACGGCGAAGAGTGCACCATCGTCCGTCAGGGCGATATCCTGGCAGTCGTTGAGGACTGAGCAGTTTCCCCTCTGATATTTGAAAATTGAGCTTTAAAGGAGCGATTTGATTATGGCTAAGCAGATCAAGCAGGGCGAGGATGCCCGCAAGGCACTGTGTGCCGGTATCGATACCCTGGCAAACACCGTTAAGATCACCCTGGGCCCCAAGGGCCGCAATGTGGTGCTGAGCAAAAAGTTCGGTGCACCGGTCATCACCAACGATGGCGTGACCATTGCCAAGGAGATCGAGCTGAAGGATGAGTTCGAGAACATGGGCGCACAGCTGGTGCGTGAAGTCGCTACCAAGACCAACGACGCAGCAGGCGACGGCACCACCACCGCAACCGTTCTGGCACAGGCCATGGTCACCGAGGGCATGAAGAATGTCACCGCCGGTGCAAACCCCATGGATATCCGCCGCGGCATGAGCAAGGCTGTTGCCAAGGCTGTTGAGACCATCAAGGCTCACAGCCAGAAGGTGAAGGACAGCAACGATATCGCCCGCGTCGGCACTATTTCTGCAGGCGACCCCGAGATCGGCCGTCTGATCGCCGAGGCTATGGAGAAGGTCACCTCCGATGGCGTTATCACCATTGAGGAGAACAAGACCACCGCTGAGACCTACAACGAGATCGTGGAAGGCATGCAGTTCGACCGCGGCTACCTCACCCCGTATATGGTCACCGATACCGACAAGATGGTGGCTGACCTGGACAACGCCGCTATCCTGATCACCGATAAGAAGATCAGCGTGATTCAGGATCTGGTCCCTCTGCTGGAGCAGGTGATGCAGAACGGTCTGAAACTGCTGATCGTGGCTGAGGACATTGAGGGCGAGGCTCTGTCCACTCTGATCGTCAACCGCCTGCGCGGCACCCTGAACGTCTGCGCTGTCAAGGCTCCCGGCTTTGGCGACCGCCGCAAGGAAATGCTGCAGGATATCGCAACCCTGACCGGCGGCACCGTGATCTCCTCCGATCTGGGCTATGAGCTGAAGGATGCTACCGTCCAGATGCTGGGCCATGCCCGTCAGGTGAAGGTCTCCAAGGAGAACACCACCATCGTTGGCGGTGCAGGCGATAAGGATGCCATCGCAGCCCGCATCGCTCAGATCCGCAGCCAGATCGAGGCCGCTACCAGCGATTTCGACCGTGAAAAGCTGCAGGAGCGTCTGGCAAAGCTGGCTGGCGGCGTGGCCGTCATCAAGGTCGGCGCTGCTACCGAAGTTGAGATGAAGGACAAGAAGCTGCGCATCGAGGATGCTCTGAACGCAACCAAGGCTGCTGTTCAGGAAGGTGTTGTTGCTGGCGGCGGCACTGCTCCTATCAATGCGATCCCCGCTGTGCGCGAGCTGTGCGACACGCTGGAAGGCGACGAGCGCACCGGCGCTAAGATCGTGCTGAAGGCTCTGGAAGCTCCTCTGCGCCAGATCGCGAAGAATGCCGGTCTGGAAGGCAGTGTCATCATCGACAAGATCATCTCTGCCAACAAGCCCAACTACGGCTTTGATGCTCAGAACGAGGTCTTTGTGGACGATATGATCG
The DNA here is from genome assembly GCF_003604105.1 of Faecalibacterium sp. AF10-46. Classification (NCBI taxonomy): domain Bacteria; kingdom Bacillati; phylum Bacillota; class Clostridia; order Eubacteriales; family Oscillospiraceae; genus Faecalibacterium; species Faecalibacterium sp. AF10-46. The sequence continues at coordinate 493,818 of NZ_QVGY01000001.1, forward strand.
CCGCTGGCATTGTTGACCCCACCAAGGTCACCCGTTCCGCTCTGGAGAACGCAGCCTCCGTCGCTGAGATGGTGCTGACCACCGAAAGCCTGGTCGCTGACCTGCCGGAACCCCCTGCTGCACCCGCTGCTGCAGGCGGTGACATGGGCGGTATGGGCGGCATGTACTAATAACTGCCTAAAAACCGCATGAATCCTTGATTTTTGGAGCGCGCAAAAGCGGATTTACGCCAAACTTACGCCACTTACGCCAAAAATCAAAGCGCACTATAGGGTAACAAAATCGGCACTCGCTGAAAAGCGGGTGCCGATTTTTGTATCACGAAAAGCTGATGGATGCTGCACACTACACACCGTCAGCTTTTTCGTTTACAGGGGAAAAAGTGGGTGGTATAATAGAAATAGATTTTTGTAAGAGCGCCTTCATAGTCAAGACTATAAAAGAATACGGATAAGCATAAAACCGGTGGATGATATGAAAATTCTGGATAACATCACCAATACCGTTCGAGATGATCTGCGGGTGGAAATCAAAAAAGGCAGCAGGGTGTCTATTGCGGCAGCCTGCTTTTCGATGTATGCCTATAAAGAGCTGAAGAAGCAGCTGGAAACCATAGATGAGTTTGAATTTATCTTTACATCGCCCACTTTTGTGAAAGAAAAGGCTGAAAAGCAGAAGCGGGAGTTCTACATTCCCCGCATTTCCCGGGAAACAAGCCTTTACGGTACAGAGTTTGAAATCAAACTGCGCAATGAGATGACCCAGAGAGCCATCGCAAAGGAATGCGCAGACTGGATCAGGAAAAAGGCAACGTTCAAATCGAACACCACCGGCGAAAATATGGCTGGCTTCATGACGGTGGATTCCGGTGCAGCACAGACCGCTTATATGCCGATTGGCGGCTTTACGACAGTCGATATTGGCTGTGAGCGTGGAAATAACAGCTACAACATGGTCAACTGCATGGAGGCTCCGTTTGCACAGCAGTACATGAAGCTGTTTGATACTCTTTGGAACGACCGGGACAAAATGCAGGATGTCACAGATGTAGTTCTGGAGAATATCAGCACGGCTTATGCTGAAAATTCCCCGGAGTTCATCTACTTTATGACGCTGTATCATGTGTTCAGCGAGTTTTTGGACGACATCTCAGAAGACGAATTGCCGAATGAGGCAACCGGCTTCAAGCAGAGCAAGATCTGGAGCCTGCTGTACGACTTCCAGAAGGATGCGGTGCTTGCCATCATCAATAAACTGGAAAAGTACAACGGCTGTATCCTTGCGGACAGTGTTGGCCTTGGTAAGACCTTTACCGCACTGGCTGTCGTAAAGTATTATGAGAACCGAAACAAGTCGGTTCTTGTGCTGTGCCCCAAAAAGCTGGCGGAAAACTGGAATACCTACAAGGACAACTATGTGAACAACCCGATTGCATCGGATCGGCTGAACTATGACGTCCTGTTCCACACAGACCTGTCCAGAAGCAGCGGAAAATCGAATGGCCTCGATCTGGATCGCCTGAACTGGGGCAACTACGATCTGGTAGTCATTGATGAATCGCACAACTTCCGCAACGGCATCGGTACGCACAGCAAGACGCAGGACAACCGTTACCAGCGGCTGATGGACAAGGTGATCCGTGCCGGAGTTAAGACCAAGGTGCTGATGCTTTCGGCAACGCCGGTCAACAACCGCTTTGTGGATTTGAAAAATCAGCTGGCCCTTGCCTATGAGGGAAACTCCGAATATCTGGATGAAAGGCTGAACACCTCAAAGAGCATTGAAGACATCTTTAAGCAGGCGCAAAAAGCCTTTAACGCATGGAGCAAACTGAAACCAGAAGAGAGAACCACGGATGCGCTGCTGCGGACATTGGATTTCGACTTTTTTGAGCTGCTGGACAGTGTGACCATCGCACGTTCCCGTAAGCACATCGAGAAGTACTATAACACCAACGCTATCGGAAAGTTCCCGGAGCGGTTGAAGCCGATCTCTGTTCGGCCATGCCTGACAGACCTGAATAATGCCATCAACTACAATGAGATTTACGAGCAGCTGATACAGTTGAGCTTGTGCGTCTATATGCCCTCCAACTACATCTTCGCAAGTAAGATCCAGAAATATCAGGAGCTGACACACAATAAGGGCGAGAATCTGACCCAGAGAGGCCGTGAGCAGGGTATTTGTCGGTTGATGAGTATCAACCTGCTGAAACGGCTGGAAAGCTCTGTACATTCGTTCCAGCTGACCCTGATGCGCATCAAGAAACTGATTGATGGTACGATTCAGTCCATTGACCAGTTTGAACGCTCCGGCCACGCTGATCTGGATATATACGACATGGCCGGAGACGATTTTGACATGGACGATGAGAACACTGACTTTTTCACCGTCGGCAAAAAAGTCAAAATCGATCTTGCGGATATGGATTGGAAGAGTTGGCGTGATGAACTTCGAAAAGATGCAGAAATTCTGGAGCTGTTGACCTTTATGGTGGCAGATATCACACCGCAGCACGACACCAAGCTACAAGAACTGTTCCAGCTGCTGTCCGAAAAAATTGAGCATCCGATCAATGCCGGCAACAAGAAAGTGCTGATTTTTTCTGCATTTTCGGATACTGCAGAGTACCTCTTTGACAATGTGAGTACATTCGTAAAGCAGAAGTATGGGCTAGATACCGCTGTCATTACCGGATCGATTGATGGGCGAACCACGATCAAGGGCTTCAAGGCAACACTCAACAATGTACTGACCTGTTTTTCTCCGCTCTCCAAAGACCGGGATGTTCTGATGCCCGGTAGTACCACGGAGATTGATGTACTGATTGCGACAGACTGCATTTCCGAAGGCCAGAACTTGCAGGACTGCGATTATCTGATCAACTATGACATTCACTGGAACCCGGTACGCATTATCCAGCGTTTTGGACGAATCGACCGTATCGGCAGCAGAAACCAGTACATCCAGCTTGTGAATTTCTGGCCTGATCTGACGCTGGACGATTACATCAACCTGAAATCCCGTGTGGAGACCCGCATGAAAATCACAGTTATGACCTCTACCGGAGATGATGACCTTATCAACCCCGAAGAAAAGGGCGATTTGGAATACCGCAAGGCACAGTTGAAACGCTTGCAGGAAGAGGTCGTTGACATCGAGGATATATCGGACGGCATCTCCATCATGGATCTGGGACTGAACGAGTTTCGGCTCGACCTGCTGGATTACATCAAACACAACGGTGATCTGGACAAGAAGCCCCGTGGACTTCATGCGGTGGTTCCAGCTACGGATGAACTGCCGGAGGGTGTGATCTTCGTGCTGAAAAACATCAATAACAGCGTCAATGTGGACAATCGGAACCGCATCCATCCGTTCTACATGGTTTACATCGGCATGGATGGGCAGATTATCTGCGACTACCTGAACCCCAAAAAGATGTTGGACGATATCCGGCTGCTGTGCCGTGGAAAGACTGAGCCAATCAAAGAGGTGTATGAACGCTTCAACCGGGAAACAGACGATGGAAAGGACATGGCAGAAATGTCCGAATTGCTGAGCGAAGCCATTGATTCAATCATTGATATTAAGGAAGAAAGCGATATCGACAGCCTGTTCTCTGCGGGCGGAACAACAGCATTACTCAGTCAGGTGTCTGGGCTGGATGATTTTGAGTTGATTTGTTTTCTTGTCGTGAAATGAACACATAGAGGTGAAAAACGTGCTGGACTTGCCTGTATCTACCGAGTTTAATAAACGCATCCCGAAGCAGAAGTTATATGAGAACATCGCTGTCACCCCAGCTATGAAGAAAGCCTTTGTCGAGCAGATCAAAATCATCTACTGGCGCAATAAGATTGCTGCCACCACCCTGAATCTGGCTGCTGGTGGGCAAGTGACGGAGATCGAGGTATTCGAGGTGCGGCTGTCTGCCCCGGAGCTGGACGAGAGTGTGCTGCGCCAGATCGACCGGGAAATTCCGTATCACATCCTCTTTCTGCTGGAATACGAGGGCAAGTATCGTGCTGTCATCGGCTACAAGGAAGCTGCGGCGGGCAAGACAACCTTTAAGGTAGACCGCTATTATTCTACGGACTGGATGGGCGAAGACAATCTGCCTGTGCATCTGGAAGGGCTTACGCTGGATGCCGTATACGAGAACTTTGTCCGTCAGATTGCAGGTGATGCGCTTGGCACAGGAGAAAGTGCGTCCCTGAAAGACAGTGTGGAGCAGCAGAAGCAACGAGAGCAGCTGGAAAAGCAGATTGCGGCACTGGAAGCCAAAATCCGTAAGGAAAAGCAACCAAGGAAAAAATTTGAGATGGTTCAAAAAGCTAAAATGTTAAAAGAAAGGCTGAAACATGTCTAATTCTATGATTTCAAAGCATAGTAAATCGGCTTTTGACGAGTCTGAATCTATCACAATTCTAAAAGGTCTTTTGGAATCAACGCGTGAAATTAAAACTTTTTTCGGCGAAAATGATCGAACACCTAATTATGATGGAACGTTTGAGCTTGTAAACAATGAATGTGAACCTGTCAAACAATTTATCGTCCAAATAAAAAAGGTTGACAAATTGGTACGCAACACAAAAGGAAAAAATATTGGGAAATATGATTATTCACTCAAAACAAATTTCTTGCAGTATGTTAAAGACAAGGTGACGGAATGTCCGGCAATTTACTTTGTAATAGATCTTTCAACGAAAAAAGTCTTTTGGATATATCTTTCGGATAAGATGCTGATGCAGTTGAATTTTGAAGGGAAGAAGACGGTTAAATATCATTTTTCGGAGACCGAATCTATATCTGATATCAACTCTTTCATTTTAGAAATGAGGCATATCGCTCAAGAACGCAATCGACTTTTTGTATATAAAACATCTCAGCAGATTTCGGAACTTCAAGATGCTGTGGATTACCTTAACCAGCACTTGAATGGTGATTTGAAGAAGATAAAGGAACGTGTTTTTCCGGATTTGTGGAGGATTGGCATTAAGTATAGCTCGAACCGTGATATTCAGGTTAATGATAGAACGATTCAAGTTGCTGGGTGTGTTGCGTTGTATCCTCAAATGCGTGGAAATCTTGACACAGGAGTGCACGAATATGACTGGAATATAAAAGAAAATATGTTTACACATTTTTCTTTTATATCTGAAACCGATTTGAAGAAATATAGTAAAAACACACTGCATGAAATTATTCAAAACTATTTTAGAATCGGAATACAGAACGACTGCTTACCGACACTTGTGCTGTTAGAACAGGTGGAGGACTTTATTGAAAAAAGCAACTGTTTCTTTGAAAAATCAAAATCGAATATATACTTGCCATCGAATATTTGCCGTAGATTCGTTTTATTGCATAATTACATGTGCTTTGTCCTCTCAGGATATGCATCTTCAGATAAGGAAATTGCATATGTAAAACGGACAAATGAAATCCTCTCTCATGGAAGAAAAAATTTCTACGATATCTTTGAGTGCGCACGTTCATGTCCGGAAGATTTCAAAAAATATTGTGCTTCTGGAAGGGATGATGAAAACCGTTTTCGAGGAAGTATGCTTGAGCTTTTGACAGATGAAAGTGTACGGTGGCTTTTGGCAATTCTTGAACTTGAAAAACGGAAGGTGCAAGAGATTGCTCCTGTTTGGAGATATCATTGGTACGATTTGGTTCAACTCAATAAACCTGATTATATTTCCAGATGCAATGATATATGCGGAAAACTGTTTTCTAAGTTGCCTGATTTGTACGAAGAAACGTATCATAATATCTTTGACACAAATAAATATCTTCTTCAAAATAGATATGTTTATAAGCTGATTTGTGACAGCCTCGATAATTCAAAATATTTAGGGATAGAGTCTCAATGCTATCAGGCAAAAAAATTCAGTATACAGATGGAACCGTCTCTTTCGTTGGATTTCCCAAATGGGGATATCCCAGAGGGACTTATGTCGGCAACTGGAAGCATGTCGATAGGAATGTTTGTACAGAAGCGAAAACTATACTACGATTCGATTTGTTGCCTTCTTTATCGTGGCATCTGCAAAGGATTAGAATTTGAAGAAAAAGATTTGCCACTATATGAACATGAAGACGTTAAATTCTATTTATAAAAAGTGAGAGGTTATCTGATGGAAACTCTAAAAATGCACAGCCTTGACGGCGTACAGCGCAACATAGATTTAATCGGCAAGCTGTTCCCCAATGCAATTACCGAGGTGAAACGCAACGGCAAGGTAGAACATGCCATTGATTTTGACGTTCTGCGGCAGGAGCTTTCCGATTCCATCGTGGAGGGTCGGGAAGAGCGTTACCAGTTTACATGGCCGGACAAGAAAAAGGCGATGTTGGCGGCAAATGCGCCCATTACAGCAACGCTGCGCCCGGTTGTGGCAGACAGTGTGGGCAAGGACGGCACGCCCGGCGGCTTTGACAGTGAAAACCTCTACATCGAGGGCGATAATCTGGAAGTGCTGAAGCTTTTGCAGGAGACCTATCTGGGTAAGGTCAAAATGATCTACATTGACCCGCCGTACAACACCGGCAATGACTTTGTTTATAATGATGAATTTGGAATGAGGGGCGAGGAATGGAACGCCACCAGCGGAAACTATGATGAAGAGGGAAACCAGATCGTTGGTAAGTTGGAACTGAATACAGAGAGCAACGGTCGATTCCATACGGATTGGCTCAATATGATTTATCCGCGTCTGAAAATTGCAAAGGATTTGCTTGCAGATGACGGTGCTATTTTTATTTCCATTGATGATAATGAACTTTATAATTTGAAAAAAATATGTGATGATGTTTACGGTGAAAGCTGCTTTGTTGGAAATGTTGCATGGCAACGCACCTATTCTATGCGAAACGATTCAAAGGGACTTCCTTCGGAAGCAGAACATATTTTGGTGTATAGCAAACAACCCAATTGGATTCCGAATAAATTGCCGCGTACGGATAAAATGGATGCAGCTTATAAAAACCCTGATAATGATCCGAATGGTGCATGGCAAAATACTACACCATACGCACCAGGGGCGAGAACTCATCAGGGAATGGTTTATGCTATACAGCATCCATTTACAGGAGAGCTTCTTTACCCTGCACCGGCTTCTTGCTGGAGATATGACCAAAAGACAATGTTGGATTATATGAGCGGATGGTGCGAATATGAACTGAAAAATATCAATGATGAAAAAGAAAGAGCAGAAATTTGTGGAGTAGATGTTGAAAACATTCGGAAAGACGTAAAAGCAATTGTTCTTAAATACGATTTAAATCAAGCAAAAGAAAAGGCTAAACTTGTTTTAAATCGTGGGCAATGGCCACGTTTCTACTTCACGAAAGATGGTATGGGAGGAATTCGTCGAAAGACATACTTGAACCAGGTTGAGGGACGGACAGTGACAAATCTATGGCCATACGCAGAGGTTGGACATACAGATGAGGCAATGAAAGAACTAAAAAACCTGTTTGATGGAAGTGTCCCGTTTGATACTCCAAAACCGACTAGGTTGGTGGAACGTGTTTTAACAATTGCAACGGATAAAGATTCGTATATTTTGGATTTCTTTTCAGGGTCAGCTACAACAGCACACGCAGTCATGAAAAAGAATATGGAAGATGGTGGTAATCGAAAGTATATTCTTGTTCAGTTGCCGGAAAAAGGAAATTCGCCGCAATATGAAACGCTTTGCGAAATCGGCAAAGAGCGCATCCGTCGTGCGGGCCGGAAAATTAAGGAGGATGCTGGCTTAACGGCACTAGCTGATCTGGATATTGGCTTCCGCTGCCTGCGGTTGGACAGCAGCAATATGGAAAACGTCTACTACACGCCGGAAGAAGTCAGTCAGCAGGATCTGTTCTCGCTGGTGGATAACGTAAAACCTGACCGCACCCCGGAAGATTTGCTGTTTCAGGTGATGCTGGATCTGGGTGTGCTGCTGTCCAGCCCCATTGAGGTGAAAGAGATTGCGGGCAAAAAGGTGTTCAACGTGGCAGACGGCTTCTTGCTGGCCTGCTTCGACCATGATGTGACGGAGGAGACTGTCAAGGCCATTGCCCAGATGAAGCCCTACTATGCCGTGTTCCGTGACAGCTCCATGGCAAACGACAGTGTTGCGACAAACTTTGACCAGATTTTTGAAACGTATAGCCCGGAAACGGTAAGGAAGGTGTTGTGAGATGACAGCAAAAATTCAATACGAGGACATTGACCTTTATCACTATACATCACTGGCGTCACTTTTCGCTATTTTGCAGAATGAAACAATTCGTTTGACAGACTATCGATTTTTGAATGATACGCAGGAGCTTTCTTATGCGACACACTGGTTGAAAGCACTCCTTCAACCCATGGCTGAAAATGAGTTTGTGCAAAAGCTTTTGACTGCAATCGAAAACATTGAGCAAGGAAAAGTTGAACGGCTCAAAGGGATTGGTGAAGATCTGCCGTATCTGCAATGGAATATGTGCGACCTGAATTACTATATTCTTTCCCTGTCACAAAACTACGATGATCTTGCCATGTGGCGGATGTATGCCAAAGATGGTTGCTCTATAAAATTTGATAGTCAAAAATTGAATGAGTTTCTCTATTCACTCCGTGATGATAATTTGAAAAACGGTTTTACAAATTTAATAAAGGGTCCTGTCAGCTATAATGCCGGACAAGATATGGATACTGTTATAAAACTTTGGTTGGTGCTTCATAATGAACAGATGATTTATGATGACGTCTTGCAATATTGCTTGAGAATTAAGTCTCCAGACTTTTCTTTTGAGCATGAATATCGCTTTGGCATTCCATTTGAAGATCAGTACTTGGGCGAAAAGGCGACCAAAGAGTTTACGCTGGTCGGAAATACAATTCGCCCACAGCTTGAACTGAAAAAATTCCCCGTTGCGGATGTTATAGAAGAAATTACGATCAGCCCGTTTGTTACATCTGAACTTACCAAGATTGGACTTCAGGAACTCTTGAAATCTAAAAATATGTCTCCGGATATCGTTAAACAGTCGAGCATCAAAATACGATAAGAAAGGCAGACTACAATGCCCGAAAAAAAGAATAAAGAACAGGCAATTCACAGCTCTGCGGCAGAATATTTGACCTTCGTGGCTTCTACCGGAGACAGTGATACCAGCTATGAAATGCGCTATGAGGATGAAAACATCTGGCTGACGCAAAAGATGATGGCAACCTTATATGATGTGTCCAAACAGACGATCTCACAGCACATCAAGCGCATTTATGCGGATGGGGAACTCGCTCCGGAGGCAACTGTCAAGAAATACTTGACAGTTCAAACCGAAGGTGACCGGCAGATCAGCCGCAAGCAGGATCATTACAATCTTCAAATGATTATTGCAGTCGGCTTTAAGGTGAATAATCAGCGTGCTGTGCAGTTCCGCAAATGGGCGGGTCAGATCGTGAAAGACCATACGATTCAGGGCTGGACGATGGATGTGGAACGGCTGAAAAAAGGCCACATGTTCACGGATGAATATTTTGAGCGTCAGTTGCAGCAGATTCGTGAAATTCGCCTGTCGGAGCGCAAGTTCTACCAGAAAGTGACGGATTTGTACGCAACAGCGTTTGATTACGACAAGGATGCCAAGACGACCCGGCTGTTTTTCCAGACGGTTCAGAATAAGATGCACTATGCTGTGCATCGCCACACGGCGGCAGAACTGATCGTGGAGCGTGCCGATGCCAACAAGGAACACATGGGGCTTACCACATGGGAAAATGCGCCGGATGGAAAAATCCTGAAAGCGGATGTGACAATAGCCAAAAACTACCTGAGCAAAGAGGAAATGAACTATCTGGAGCGCATTGTGTCGCTTTATCTGGATTATGCCGAGCTGCAGGCGGAGCGCAAGATCCCCATGAGCATGGAGGACTGGGCAAAGCGGCTGGATGGTTTTCTGGAGTTCAACGGCAACGAACTGCTGACAGGCCCCGGTAAAATCAGCGCAGAACAGGCAAAACTCCATGCGGAAACCGAATACGAAAAGTATCGTGTCATTCAGGATCGCCTGTATGAAAGCGATTTTGACCGGTTCCTGATGCTGGAGCAGGAGGTAAACCACAAAGATGAAGTTTAGTTTTAAGATTCAGCAGTACCAGACGGACGCTGTGGATGCGGTGGCACGGGTCTTTCAGGGGCAGCCCTACAATGCAGGCGTGTCGTACCTGCGGGATATGGGAAGCCTGTCTGCGCAGCCGCAGCAGTTGAGTCTTGTTTCCAATGGGGACGATGCGGCACAGGTGGAGTTACAGGATTTGATCAACGATTCCGGTTTTAAGAACGAAGCACTCCAACTGACCGAGCAGGAGCTGCTTCAGAACATCCGCACATTGCAGGCAGAAGCAAACATCCATCAGTCGGAAAAGCTGGTTGCCCCGCTGGGCAGGTGTTCTCTGGATATTGAGATGGAAACCGGCACAGGCAAAACCTATGTTTACATCAAGACCATGTTCGAGCTGAACAAGCGGTATGGTTGGAGCAAATTTATCGTTGTTGTGCCGAGTATCGCCATCCGTGAAGGCGTAAAGAAGTCCTTTGAGATCACTGCCGATCACTTTATGGAGTGCTACGGCAAAAAGGCACGGTTCTTTATCTATAACAGCAGCAACCTGAATCAGTTGGATTCCTTTTCCAGCAATTCCGGCATCAATGTCATGATCATCAACACGCAGGCGTTTGCCGCCTCCATGAACGAGGACAAGAACGTGGAAGGCCGCAAGGGTGATGCCGCTGCGAGAATTATCTACACCAAGCGGGACGAGTTCGGCTCCCGCCGCCCGATTGATGTGATTGCCGCCAACCGCCCGATCCTGATTCTGGACGAACCGCAGAAGATGGGCAAAGAGGACTCTGCCACGCAGAAAGCCCTGAAAAAGTTCAATCCGCTTTTCACGCTGAACTACTCTGCTACCCACGCCAAGCAGCACAATCTGATCTACGTTCTGGATGCGCTGGACGCTTACAATAAGCGGCTGGTCAAGAAAATCGAAGTCAAAGGCTTTGAGGTCAAAAATCTGCGTGGTACGGACAAGTATCTGTATCTGGAAAGCATCATCATCTCCCCGAAAAATCCGCCGCGGGCAAAAGTGGAGCTGGAGGTCAGCCACCAGAACGGCACGAAGCGAGAGTTCCATACGCTGGATGTGGGCGATAATCTCTATTACATCTCCGGGGAAATGGAGCAGTACAAGGGCTTCGTAGTGTCGGAAATCGACCCGATTACGGGTGTTGTGACCTTTACGAACGGTGATACCATCCGCAAAGGCGATGTCACCGGCGATGTTTCCGAAAATGATATGCGCCGGGTGCAGATCCATGAAACGATCCTTTCGCACTTTGAAAAAGAGCAGGAACTTTTCAAACTGGGCATCAAGACTCTTTCGCTGTTCTTCATCGACGAAGTGGCAAAATACCGCCAGTACGATGAAGACGGAAACGAACTGCTGGGTGAGTACGGCAAGATTTTTGAGCAGGAGTATCTTTCGGTTCTGAATGAGCACCGTACCCTGTTCGACCCTGCTTATACAGCCTATCTGGATTCAACCGATGTGCATGATGTCCACAAGGGCTATTTCAGCATCGACAAGAAAGGTCACAGCGTCAACAGTTCGGTCAAGCGTGGCTCAGATATGTCGGATGATATTTCTGCCTATGATCTGATCCTGAAAAACAAGGAACGTCTGCTGTCCTTTGAAGAGCCGACCCGGTTCATCTTCTCCCACTCCGCACTGCGGGAAGGCTGGGATAACCCGAATGTGTTCCAGATTTGCACCCTGAAGCACAGCGACAGCACCACGCAGAAGCGGCAGGAAGTAGGCCGTGGTCTGCGTCTGTGCGTGAATAAGGACGGGAACCGCATGGATGCAGAAGTGCTGGGAGATAAGGTGCAGGATATCAACGTCCTGACCGTTATTGCCAGCGAGAGCTATGCAGGATTTGTAGACGGACTGCAAAAGCAGACCGAAGCAGTGCTGTATGATCGCCCCCGCAAGGCGGACATTGCATATTTCACCGGCAAGACCATCAGGCTGGATGGCAAAATTGTCAAGGTGGATGACCGTCAGGCACGGGCAATTTATCAGTATCTTGTCCGCAATAACTATGTGGATGAGCAGGATAATGTCACGCAGGACTACCGGGACGATGTGCAGACCGGAACACTTGCACCGGTGCCGGAAACGCTGAAGCCCATTGAAGAGGGCGTGCACACGCTTGTGCAGGCAATTTATGATGACAGTATGCTCAAGTCTATGTTTGAGGATGGCAACAAGCCGAAAGTGCTGGAAAATCCGCTGAACGACCGGTTTGAAAAGGCAGAGTTCCAGAAGCTCTGGCAGACGATCAACCACAAATACGCCTATACGGTGGATTTTGATTCTGAGGAACTGATCCGGAAAGCAATCGAATACATCGACAGGGAACTGTACGTCAGTCGCCTGCAATATACCGTTACCTATGCCGGGCAGAAAGATGTCCTGAGTGCCGATATGGTGCGAGAAGGCAGCAGCTTCAGCGATGCCAAGAGCAGAACAAAAAAATTAGAACATGACTACGCAGGTCAGGTTGCGTATGACCTGATCGGCAAAATTGCAGAGGGCACAACGCTGACCCGGCATACCGTTGCACGGATTTTGCAGGGCATCAAGCCGACAACCTTTGCGATGTACCAGAACAACCCAGAAGAATTTATCGCAAAGGTGATCCGGCTGGTCAAGGAGCAGAAAGCTACCATGATCGTGGAGCATATCACCTATGATACCATTGAGGGCAGCTACGACAGCAGCATCTTTACGGCAGAGAAACACGCTCTGACGATGGATAAGGCTTACAAGGCACAAAAGGCGATTCAGGATTACGTTTTCACCGATGGCACAGCGGAAAAGAGCGTGGAACGGAAGTTTGCGGAAAATCTGGATGGTGCAGAGGAAGTCTTTATCTATGCAAAACTGCCGAAAGGCTTCTATATTCCGACCCCGGTTGGACACTACTCCCCGGACTGGGCAATCGTGTTCCATGAAGGCAAAGTGAAGCACATCTATTTTGTAGCAGAAACCAAAGGTACAATGGAGAGCCTGAACCTGCGTCCGATCGAGAAATCCAAGATCGACTGCGCCAAGAAGCTCTTTGCAAAATTGTCAGATGGACTTGTGACATACGACCATGTGGACAGCTATCAGGAGTTGATGAATAAGGTGCTGCAGTGACCAGTACAAAATGAATCATGAAGCGGCTGTTTGCGTAGATGCAGATGGCCGCTTCTGCATGTGACATCCTGATCGGGAGTGTGAGCGATAATATAGGGCTGCGATGAGTTTGAACGAATCAGCGATGCAATCGCACAGCCTGCATCCACAGGATGCAGTTCAAGGGTTTGGGATTTCCCAACAAGCATTTTGCAACGCAAAAAGTGTTTTTGTATAGACGAAAACATTGCTTGCAGATGCAGACGTTGTATATACGTCTGCCCTGCTTGCGGGTACTATGAAGCTTCTCGATGTGCTTCCTAGTTTGAAAATCATCCTGTATGCCAGACCGTCCGTTTTCAAGTTTAACTTGAAGCGGACGGTTGTTTTTGCGCACAACGAAATGCACGCAGCTAAAGCAAGTTGTATGCAAAAGCGGAGGTGCGACCTCCTAAAAATTCAACGAAATTTCTGCTATGATAAAAGCGATCCAGTGGTTAGCCGGAACTAAAGCTTCCGGTTTTTGCCCATAAAAGCCGAAAAAGACCTCAAAACCGGAACGAATACTTCCTGTTCAGCAGCAAAAGGATACGGTATACTTATCTTACGCACCGGGCACGATGTCCGATTTTCAAGAGAATTCAGGATAAAATCCACGCAAAACCGGACCTGTCAGGTCCTAAAAATTCTTTTGAAAGTGTGATAAGCTACCAGCAAGACATCAATTGAACCTTGAAAACCGAATGACCGTCTGCATGGGATACCCGGCCATGCCCCCCAAGTGGGAAAGCCGGAAAACGCCGCCAAAAGGGGGCAGGAAATCCATGCAGAGAGAACGGCAGCCAAAATTTGAAATCACGTTAATACGCAAAACCAGAACCAATAGTTCCGATTTTGCCTTGAAATTCACTTCATATTTTTTAAAAACCGGAACTACCAGTTCCTAAAAATAAAATTTACGATGTGATATAATTTTTTCGATGGTTTGCAGCAAAGAACCGGAAGCATCACTTCCGCTTTTTTACAACCCAAAACCGGAGGTACGACCTCCTAAAAAATCTTCTATGAATGTGTTAGTCTAATTTCAGAGCCTTCATCGAACCTTGAAAACCGAATGACCGTCTGCATGGGATACCCGGCCATGACCCCCAAGTGTGAGAGCCGGAAAACGCCGCCGGAAGGGGGCAGGAAATCCATGCAGAGAGAACGGCGTAAGAACAATGATATTCTATTTCATTTCAGAAAGGATGGTTTGCCTATGACAAAACTGAGCCAGCTTAAAATTGACCCAGAGTTCCAGCGTCAGATCAATCCTCCAACATTTGAAGAAAAACACCAACTGGAAATGAACATCCTCAAAGAAGAACGTGTACTGAATCCGATCATCACGTGGAACGGCTACATTGTTGACGGACACACGCGCTATCAAGTCCTTCGGAAATATCCGTTCATTCCATTTGAAGTCATCGAAAAAGAATTTTCCAGCCGCTATGAAGCACTCGCATGGATCTGTAAAAATCAGCTTAGGCGGCGAAACCTGACCCCAGAACAGAAAAAGTTCCTGATCGGAAAGCAGGCAGAAGCGGAAAAGCAAATCAAATCGTTTCACGGCAATCAGTATACCTTGGCATCTGAAAGTGGTCTGGTTCAAAATGAACCAGACCGCGCAAAGCACGGCTCACGGTCAAAGGTCGCTGCGGAACATGGAACATCCGAAAGTTATGTTTACCGTGCAGAGCAATTTGCAAAAGGTGTGGAAGTTGCGGAGGAGGCAGTACCCGGAGTGCAGAAAGAAATCCTGAGTGGAAAGATCCGGGCAACCGACCGTGAAATTTCCTCGATTGCAAAGGTTCCAAAGGAAAAGCGTCCCGAAGTTGTGGCAGAGCTGCGTAAGCCTAAAGCCGAACGGAACACCTGTGTCACGAATTCTTATGGTTCACCTTCAAAGGACAATGCGTTTATAACGACCTTCAAGCAAGACATTCAGGGTCGTAAGAAAGGACTCAACAAGGAAGAAAAACAGAATCTCAAGGATGCCGTCAAGAGCATCTATTCACCTCGCCGTTTGGCAGATGGCGAAGCCATGATGTGCGAGATTCAGGGAGCGCAGGAGGACTTTGTCCGGCGGTGGGAAATGTATTTTCGTGAATACCCCGATATTCTTACCGAACCGAAGAACAATGAGAAGCTGCTGATTTTTATTGACCGTGCCAGCCGGTATCTTCAGGCTGTAAAAGACAGACTGAATGATGACAAAGAACAACGATCCTAACCCGACAGATGGTCGTATGAAAGATAAGGAGGTGAATGCCATTTCAGATTATTTGAAACCCAATATGCCGCTGCCGCAGTATCTGCCCTATGCCCGGTTTTTGTTAGATACTGATTTGAGCCACACGGCAAAGCTGCTCTACACGCTTCTGCTCGACCGTGCCACACTCTCACAGAAAAACAACTGGGTGGACAATCAGGGGCGTATTTATGTGATCTATCCGCTTTCCAATCTGGCAAAAGATTTGGACTGCTGTATCTCCAGCGTGACACGCTCTTTCACAGAACTTGAAAAAGCCAACCTTGTCGAACGAGTGCGCTACGGCTTTTCTAAACCCAGCCACATTCTGCTCAAAGTTCCGCATACTGTGCAGAATTGCGCAGTCACAGTATGCACCAGCGCACAAGCTGACTGTGCAGAAACGCACAGTATGATTGCGCAAAAATGCACACCTAACCAACGTAATAAGAACAACCTGAATGATAACCACCTGATAAAATCAAATAATGCTTGTCTATCGTTGGGAGAATACCGGAATGTCTTTCTGACGGAAAAGGAGTATAAGCGGCTCAAGGCTGACTTTGCAGGGCTGGACAGTCTGATTGAGCAGTTGTCCGCTTATATCCAGTCCACTGGCAAAAAGTATGCAGACCATGCCGCAACGCTGCGTATCTGGGCAAAGCGGAGGCAATCAGAGAAAAAGACAGCACCGGGTATTCCAGATTACACCTTTGCGGAAGGAGAAAGCCTATAAAGACGATTGAAAAGATTTTGGAACAATCCGTTTCCAGTATACCCGAAAACGCCGAAGATTATTATGGCATGGATGGATTGCTGTACTGCGGAAAATGTCATACGCCAAGGGAAGCGTTCTTCGCAAAAGGCGTCGCTCTGATGGGCAAGAACAAGCACCCCATTGAATGCAGCTGCCAACGCATCGAGAGGGCAAAGCAGGAAGCCCTTATCAGCCAGCAAAAGCACAGCGACCTTGTGCGGCGGCTGAAAGCCGAGGGATTTTCTGACCCGGCAATGCTGGACTGGAAGTTTGAAAACGACAATGGCCGCAGCCCGCAGATGTGTCATGCACACCGTTATGTAGAGCAATGGCAGACCATGCGTGCAGAGAACATTGGATTGCTTCTCTGGGGCGGTGTCGGCACCGGTAAGAGTTTCCTTGCCGGGTGCATTGCGAACGCTCTGATGGCTCAGGAAGTACCTGTGTGCATGACGAACTTCGCACACATCCTGAACGAGCTGAATAACAGCTTTTCCGGGCGGAATGAGGTGGTGGAAAGGCTGTGCCGATACCCTTTGCTCATTATCGACGACTTTGGAATGGAGCGCGGCACGGAGTATGCACTGGAACAGATCTACAATATTGTGGACAGCCGCTACCGCAGCCGAAAGCCCTCATCGTCACCACCAATCTGACACTGGATGAGATCCGGCACCCACAGGATACTGCTCACGCCCGAATCTATGACCGCCTGTTAGAAATGTGCGTTCCGATTTCCTGCATTGGGGTCAGCTTGCGCAGGAAAACCGCACAGGAGAAGCTGGAACGGCTGAAAGCATTGATTGGATGAATCGGAAAGAAAGCTTGAAAAACTTGCTGGCACACAGCACAGCTACAAGGAAAGGAAAATGCCTATGAAAGAAATCCCGATTTGGGAAAAGAGCAATCTGACGCTGGAAGAAGCTGCGGCTTACTCCGGCATTGGCATCAACAAACTGCGTGAAATTACGAATGAAGATAAATGCAAATTCGTCCTTTGGGTGGGAAACAAGCGTCTGATCAAACGTCGCCTGTTCGATTGCTTTGTCGAGCAAGCATATTCTATTTGAGAGGCTACCAAAGGCTGCAAATGTGAAACCGTCCTTTTCTCATTCGCTGCGGGTGGAAATCGCATGGTTGATGTGCTATACTGACACTGACCTTATAGATGCGCTTTTCACAGAAAGGAGCTTCTAAATGCCTGAAAAGCGCAAGGATAGCAAGGGCCGTGTTTTGAAGGATGGCGAAAGCCAGAGAGCAAACGGCACCTACGACTATCGTTATACCGATATCCACAAGAAACGGCGTTGTATTTACGCCAAATCCCTGACAGAGTTGCGGGAGAAAGAGGATGAGCTGTAGCGTGATCTGGCAGACGGCATCGACTATGCTGCCGGAGAGATGACAGTGGCTGATCTGGTTGACCGCTATATGAATCTGAAACGTGGGTTGAAGCCAAATTCGTTGCGGTCGTACAACACAGCGGTCAAGCGGATTCATGCGGACCCTTTCGGGCAAAAAGCTATCAAAACGGTAAAACTGTCCGATGCGAAAGGCTGGTTCGTATTTCTGCATGACAGCGGTTTCAAGCAAAACACCATAGGAATCCTGCAAAGCGTTGTCAGACCGGCATTCGAGATGGCGGTGGAGGATGACATTATCCGCAAGAATCCGTTCAAGTTCAAACTGTCCGATGTTGTGCCAAAGGACGCTTATGTGCGTGATGCTCTGACCAGAGAGCAGCAGATGAAATATCTGCAATTCGTTCAGGACTATGGCGGCAACTATTATGATGATATCGTCATTCTTATGGGAACCGGCTTGCGTGTGAGCGAGCTGTACGGCCTGACACGAGCAGATATCGACTTTGAACGGCACTGCATCCATGTGCGGCGGCAGCTTTGCCGGACGGCTGAAAAACCCTACTTTGTCACACCGCCGAAAACAAAAAGCGGTATCCGCAATGTTCCCATGACAGATACCGTTTGTGCAGCACTGTTGCGTGTAGTAAAAGCCAGAGCGTCCACGAAAGTGGAAGCGCTGGTAGATGGTTGCAGCGGATTTCTCTTTCTGGACAAGTCCGGAATGCCGAAGGTGGCAATGCACTTGGAAAACTATATGCGTGGCGTGCAGGGAAAGTTTGAGAAGGCGTATGGCAAACCTGTTCCGCGCATTACACCTCATGTGCTGCGACACACCTTCTGCACCAATGTTCAGCAGGCCGGGCTGGATGTAAAAAGCCTGCAATACCTGATGGGACACTCCAATGCCAGTGTGACGCTGGATGTCTACACGCACAGCAGCTTTGAATCGGTTGAAAGGGCCTTTGAACAGATCGCCGGCAACCTGTGATTTTCGACGCATGAAGCGGAATTGCTTACGCCGAAACTTACGCCAAAACTTACGCCAATCACCCGGTAAGTGGCGTAGATTTGTGTAGAAAAGCGTGGATCGTGCAAAAACGGAGAATCTGGAAAAATCGGCTTGTGGCCTTGATAATTCTACAAAAGTCTACGTTTCCGGATATGCGTGATCCGGCTCCAAAAGTGTGGTTTGGAAGGGCGGCATGTACTAAGCAGCAGACGTGCCTACTCAATAAGTACCTTATGGAGACGGGATCTCTTCGGAGACCCCGTCTCTTTTTGTATAGAAACCACAGATGCAGCCCACTCTAGCAAAAAGGGGTGAGCAGATGTCCGGTAAACGGGTATTGGCGTTGTATGCAGCTGTTCTGCTGGGGTTTGCGGTAGTTTTGTGCCGCCTGTATTTTCTGGCAGAGAACCATACCTATGCTGCCCGGGCCGAAGCGCAGAGCACGGTCCGGCTCTCGCTGCCTGCCCGGCGGGGCAGCTTTTACGATCACAGCGGCCTGCTTCTCACCGGGCTGGAAACGCGGTATCTTGCCCTCTGCTTCCCGGGCGAAAACAACTACACACGCCTGTATGCATTTACGGACAGTGCCGGACAGGCACTTTTGTACCGGAACCGCAACCGCTCCGCACCATTTCTGCTGGAAGTGGACCGCGACCTTTCCGGGCGCGGCATACGCTGCTTTGCAACGGCACGGCGCTGCGCAGAAGTTCCGCTGTGCCAGCATCTGATCGGCTATCTGGATGCAGAAGGCCGCGGCACTGCCGGGCTGGAAAAGGCGCTGGACAGCCAGCTGGCCGGGACAAAGGAGCATGACACGCTGGTGTGCGCGGTCACAGCACAAGGACGGCTGCGGGCTGGGGAAACACCGCAGCTCACCCGGCAGGACAGCAGTGCGGTTGGCGTGCAGCTGACGATCTCCCGCCCGGTGCAGCGTGCCGCCGAAGCGGTGGCCGCAGACACCATGACCAGCGGCTGCATTCTGGTTCTGGACACGGCCACTGCTGCGGTTCGCGCCAGCGTCAGCGTACCGGGCTATGACCCGGATGACCTTGCCGCAAGTCTGGATGCACCGGACAGTCCGTTCCTGAACCGCGCACTGGAAAGCTATGCTGTGGGTTCAGTGTTCAAGCCGGTGCTGGCTGCGGCAGCGCTGGAGCAGGGCATCCTGCCGGAGTACGAATGCACCGGTGCGGTGGTGGTGGATGGACAGATCTTCCGCTGCGCAGGCGGTGTTCCGCACGGAACGGTGGACATGACTGCGGCTCTGGAAAAAAGCTGCAACGGCTATTTTATCCGGCTGGGGCAGCAGCTGGGGGCAGAGACGCTTTTGCAGATGTCTCGGCAGCTTGGTTTCGGGCAAGAGGTGCCGGTGGCAGGTGCGCTGCACGCCGATGCCGGAAAGCTGCCGTCTGCCGGGGAGCTTGCCCAGAGCGGCCAGCTGGCAAATTTCAGCTTTGGGCAGGGCGGTCTGCTGGCATCACCGGTACAGATCGCCGCCATGATGAACACCATTGCTTCCGGCGGGGTGTACCGCACGCCTTTCTTTGTGTGTGGCTCGGTGGATGAAACTGACGGTACGCCGCTGGAAACGCTTGCACATCCGCAGTCAAGGCGGGTGATGAGTGCGGAAAATGTAGCGCTCCTGCGTAAAATGCTGCAGCAGGTGGTGGAAGAGGGCACCGCACAGGATGCTGCCTGGCTGGAAGAAGGGGCTGGCGGCAAGACCGGTACCGCTCAGACCGGGCAGTTCACACCGGATGGCACGGAACGCAAAAACTTGTGGTTCGCAGGGTTTTACCCGGCGCAGCAGCCGCGCTACACCATTGTGGTGCTGCAGGACGGGCAGGTGAGCACGGAACATTCCAGCGCCGCCATCTTTGCCCGGCTGTGCGCAATGCTGGACCTTCTGGCATAAAAATGCACGGTTTCTGCTTGCTTTTTTGCGCTTGTTATGCTACTATATATTTGTATTTCTGCGTAGTTTTTGTTGAATTAAAATAAAGGAGCGTTTCAATCCATGTCTGTTATCGAAATTGTTGGCGGTGTGATCCTGCTGATCGCTTCGCTCGTCATCGTTTTCCTCACTCTCATGCAGCACACCCACGGTCAGGGCCTTTCCGGTGCCATCAACGGCAGTATGGGCGGCGCAAACAATGCCCGTCTGACCCCGGCTGATCAGATGCTGGCCAAGACCACCCGCATTGCAGGCATTGTTTTCTTTGTGGTTGCCATTCTGGCTTGTCTGTTTGCAGGCCGTATGGCAGGTTGACAAGGTTCGTGCAGCCCCGTGTAAAGGACGGGGCTGTTTTTCTGTGTTATGATAGGATGTCGGCGGCAGTCTGACCGCTGGGCAGGGTGGGGCAGCTGGCCCACGATTGGCAGCGCTGCGGCACGTTGGAGGCTGCGGCCATGGAAGAGCAAGGAGAAAAAATATTATGGCAATGCGCGATAAAATTGAGCACGCGATCCAGAATCAGCCGTGCACCGTCAAAGACCTCAAATCCAAATTCGGCGGGGACCGCGGCTCGGACCGCAAGGTGATGGAGGCTGTGGATCAGCTGGTGCACGAGGCGGTCATCTGCCAGCGTCAGGGCGTGTTCTTTACGGTGCGCTCCGGCCGTGCAGACAAGGCTCTGCTGTGCAAGGTGGTAAAACTGGGCAAGAATTTTGCCTTTGTCATGCTGGAGGACGGCACCAGCGATATCTTTATCCCGGGCCGTTTTACCCGCGGTGCCATGCCCGGCGACATGGTGCTTGTGGAAAAGTTTGAGCACCCCCGTGTGGAGGGCAGCGATGAAGGCGAGATCCTGGCCATTCTGGAAGAAAAGAACGATCTGGTGGGCACTGCCCGCCGCATTGAGGGCCGCCTGAAGTTCGTGCCGGACGACTGCCCGGCCATCTCCATGCAGTTGATGCGTGACTGCGAGGGCGGTGCAAAGGACGGCGACAAGGTGGCCGTGGAGATCCTGCAGCGCGGCAATCGGCAGGAAGATCACCGCGTGGGCGTTGCCATGCGGTTTGGCAGCTCGGACGAAGCAAAGCGCTGCGCAAAGGCCCTGCTCTATGCGCAGGATATCCGCAGCCGCTTCCCGGATAAGGTTCGTGAGGAAGCCAAGAAGCTGGAGAACGCTGAGGTCTCTGAAAAGGACGCCGAGGGCCGCATGGATCTGCGTGCCCTGCCCATCTTCACCATTGACA
Source organism: Faecalibacterium sp. AF10-46 (assembly GCF_003604105.1). Taxonomy (NCBI): domain Bacteria; kingdom Bacillati; phylum Bacillota; class Clostridia; order Eubacteriales; family Oscillospiraceae; genus Faecalibacterium; species Faecalibacterium sp. AF10-46. Next base: position 515,667 of record NZ_QVGY01000001.1, read on the forward strand.
GTGCTGAGACCAAGGACATCGATGATGCCATCAGCCTGACCAAGACCCCGGAGGGCGGCTTTGAGCTGGGTGTCCACATTGCAGATGTTTCCAACTATGTCAAGCCCGGCAGCGAACTGGACAACGAAGCGTTTAACCGCGCAACCAGCGTCTACTATGCCGATCAGGTGGTGCCCATGCTGCCCAAGCAGCTTTCCAACGGCATCTGCAGCCTGAATGAGGGCGTGCTGCGTCTGGCCTTCTCCTGCCTGATGCATCTGGATAAGGATGGCAACCTGATCGATTACCGCTTTGTCAAGTCGGTCATCCGCAGCCGCGTCAAGGGTGTTTACTCCGAGATCAATGCCTTGCTGGCCGGCAGTGCTGACGATGAGCTGAAGGGCAAGTACCATGAAGTGCTCAGCCAGCTGCCCGCCATGAAGGAGCTGTACGGCCACCGTGCCCGCCTGCGCAAGGAGCGCGGCTGCATGGATATCGAGAGCGGCGAGGTGAAGCTGATCCTCGACGAGGACGGCCACTGCATCGATGTGAAAAAGCGCACCTCCGGCGAGAGCGAAGCTATGATCGAAGAGTTCATGCTGCTGGCCAACCAGTGCGCTGCCCACTTTGCCCGCGTGAAGCAGATCCCCTTCGTGTACCGTGTGCACGAGGAACCCAATGCTGAAAAGCTGGAGCGTCTGCACACTCTGCTGCAGGCCTGCGGCATCAACGATCACTTTGCCAAGGATGTGCCCACCCCCAAGGAGCTGAGCGCAATTCTGGAAGGTGTGCGCGGCGGCCCGTATGAGCAGATCATCAATACCGGTATGCTGCGCTGCATGTCCAAGGCTGTGTATGAGGAAAAGCCCAAGGGCCACTACGGTCTGGTGCTGAAGGACTACGCTCACTTCACCAGCCCCATCCGCCGCTACCCGGATCTGGCCATCCATCGCATCATGACCGCCCAGCTCAAGGGCATGGATAAGGATACCATGGTGCTGCGCTACAGCGACTTTGCCGAGAAGGCAAGCAAGCAGTCCAGTGAGCGCGAGATCATTGCAATGCAGATCGAGCGCAAGGCTGAGGACTGCTACAAGGCCGAGTATGCCCGCCGCCATCTGGGCGAGTGCTACGAGGGCCGCATTTCCGGCGTGACCCAGCGCGGCCTGTTCATTGAGTTGGAGAACGGCGTGGAGGGCTTTGTGCCTGCTTCCAGCCTGACCCCCTCCGGCACCATGCTCACCGAGGGCATCCGCCTGTCCGACCCCGTCTCCGGCAAGAACTGGAGTCTGGGTGACACCATGATGATCACCATTGTGCGTGCGGATGTGAACCTGGGCAAGATCGACTTTGAGGTTGCTCCGGCAAGCACAAAGTAAACAAAAAAGATCAGAACACCTGTACTGCGTTTTCCTGCATAGGAAGAGACTGTACAGGTGTTTTTTGTCCGCGGACAAGAAGCGATGGGAAAGGGGAGAACGACATGCTGAAAAACGAAACACTGCGCAGAGATGCAGGTGCCATCATCCGTGCCAGTCTGGACGCTGTTCTGCCGGACGAAGCGGTGTGCCGCGCGCTGAAAAATTTCCGACCGCAGGGCGGCAGGGTGCTGCTGGTGGCTGCCGGTAAGGCAGCATGGCAGATGGCCCATGCTGCAGTGAGATTTCTTGGCCGGGTGGATGGCGGCGTGGTCGTGACCAAATACGGCCACGTGAAGGGCACGATCCCCGGCGTGGACTGCTGTGAAGCCGGGCACCCCGTGCCGGATGAGAATGGCTTTGCCGCCACCCGGAAAGCGCTGGAACTGGTGCAGGGCTTAACGGCAGAGGATACGGTGCTGTTTCTGCTGTCCGGCGGAGGCAGTGCACTGTTTGAGAAGCCGCTGATCCCCGGCGCAGAGCTGCAGCAGATCACGGGCCAGCTGCTTGCCAGCGGTGCCGATATCGTGGAGATGAACACCATTCGCAAGCGCCTGTCCGGGGTCAAGGGCGGGCGGTTTGCACAGAGCTGTGCGCCCGCGCAGGTGTTCAGCATCGTGCTCAGCGATATTCTGGGCGACCCGCTGGATATGATCGCCAGCGGCCCTGCGGTGCCGGATACCTCCACCTGTGCACAGGCCCTTGCCATTGCGGAAAAATATCACCTGCAGCTTTCGGCACAGGCCAAGGCTCTGCTGGCACAGGAGACTCCAAAGGTGCTGGACCGTGTTGCCACGCAGATCACCGGCAGCGTGCGGGAGCTGTGCAGCGCAGCAGCCAACGCCTGCCGGGAGCTGGGCTATGAGCCGGTGATCTTGACCGACAGGCTCTGCTGTGAAGCGCGGGAGGCTGGCAGCTTCCTTGGTTCCATAGCCCGCACCCACGCGGGGCAGGGCAAAAAGCTGGCCTTTCTTGCAGGCGGTGAGACGGTCGTCCATCTGACCGGAACAGGTCTGGGCGGGCGCAATCAGGAGCTTGCCCTTGCTGCAGCACCGGTGATCGCCGGGCTGGACGCAGCGGTCTTTTCGGTGGGCAGCGATGGCACCGATGGCCCAACCGATGCTGCGGGCGGCTATGTGGACGGCGGCACGGCCGCGGCACTGGCGCAGAACCAGCTGAAGGTGTACGATGTGCTGCAGAACAACGATGCCTACCATGCCCTCAAGGCGGTGGATGGGCTGATCATCACCGGCGCGACCGGTACGAATGTCAACGATGTGGCCGTGGTGCTGATCGGAAATCAAGGATAGAACAAAGCCACCGGGAGTTCTCTGCAAAAGCGGAAAGCTCCCGGTGGCTTTTTGTGTGATACAGGGAATGGACTTTTTAGAAATTTTCTTCCGGTGCAGCAGACGGGGCGGTGATGTCCCGGTAAAAGACGGCCCACGCGGATTCCTCATAGGGGCGCAGGAAGAAGCCAATGCGTAGCGGAACCTTGAACAGCATGCAGGCAATTGCCAGCGGGAAATGCGGAAAGTACTCGGCAGAACAAGAAGGCTCCAAAGGCGGCGGAAGGCCGCTCTGTGCGCGAATCGACCGTTTTCAGACGTGAATCGACCATTTCGTGCATTGACACCCATTTTTCGGAAATGGTATAATTTCTCTGGGAAGATATAAGAAAAGTAGAGGGAACAGCTTATGAAACAGCGGAGGAAGAATATCCTTCTTGGGGCAGGGCTTGTTCTGGTAATGCTGCTCAGTATTGTGGCATACAGCCGCTATACCCAGCGCCAGATCCACCACGAGAGCACGCAAAATCTGCTTTCCACCTATGGGCAGGTAAGCAAGACCTTTACCATGTTTGTGCAGCGCAACTGGAACATCCTTGAGATCTGGTCTGATGATCTTGCGCAGCTGGCAGAGGAAACGAATACCGAGGTAAAGTGGCGCAGATATGTGAACGAAAAAGCCAACTGGCAGTACAGCGAGGTGGCCCTGTTCAACGCGGATGATCAGTTCTGGACGGTCAGCGGCAGACGGGGAGATGCCCCGCATATGCAGTCTGCGCTGGAAGAAGTATACACTATGGACGGCCCTATCGTGACCAGCTACATTTCCAGTAAGGGTGTGCGCAAGGTCATGTTTGCCCAGCAGATCGAGCCTGTCACGATGGATAGCGTTACCTATACCTCGCTGGCGATCTGCTACGATAACTCCGTACTGGAAAACATGCTGGGCGGCTTGGCTTATGAGGGACAGAGCGATTGCTACATTGTTCGCTCCAATGGCAATATCGTGCTTTCCACCGAGCCGAAGAGCGAGATCCCGGAGCAGATGACCAACCTGTTCGACTATCTGGAAGCAAACGTCAAGGCCGACCAGCCGTATTTTGACGAGATGCGCAAGAACCTGCCGCTGCAGTACAAAGGCAGTGTGAGCTATACCTTCAACCGCAAGCGCTACTATATGGTATACCAGCCGGTAGGTGTAAAAGACTGGGCCATCATCGGCATTGTGCCCACCAATGTGATGGACGCGGGAATGCGCCAGGTGCAAATGTTTACCATTGCACTGCTGGTAGTGCTGTCTCTGATGATCCTGGGCGGTATCGGAAAGATCTTCTATGATAAGGAAAAAACGCGAAAAGAAAAAGCGGAAGCGGAACGGATAGAGCTACAGCGCCGCAAGGAACTTACGGAACAGATGTTCCACGGGATGGCCCGCATCGTGGACCGGTTTGTGGTGTGTGATCTGGAAAATGACCACTATGAATACCACGAGCGCAGGGGAAAGGAGCTGTACCCGACCGAGGGCAGCTATCTGGATCTGCTCAGCTGGCTGTCCCGGCAGTATGTGATCCTGACCGACGGCGAGAACGCAAAGCTCGTGCAGATGCTTGCACCGGAAAACCTGCGTGCACAGCTCAAAGAGGAAAAGGACAGCATCAAGTTCGAATATGCCACCCGTGACCGCAAAAACTTTTTGATGATGACGGTGGTGCCTGTCGGCTGGCAGAATGGCCGTCTGACCCAGATCATAATGATCTCGCAGGATATGAGCGGCCAGCACATTCTGCAGGAACTTGCCAACACGGACGGCCTGACCGGCCTGCTGAACAAGCGCTATTTTGATGCTGTGACCCGTGCACTGGTCCACCAGGAACAGGCGTTTGTGCTGTTCTATCTGGATCTGGATCGTTTCAAGTCAGTCAACGATACCTATGGACACGAGGTGGGCGACAAGCTGCTGCAGGCGGTGGCAAAGCGCCTGCAAAGCTGCATCCGCAATCAAGATTATGCGTTTCGCATGGGCGGCGATGAATTTGCCCTGCTGACCATTGGCGCAATGTCCCCGGAAGAGGCCCACCGCAAGGTCGAGCTTATCTGTAAGACTGTTGCAGCACCCTATCATGTTGCAGGCAGTCTTCTGACGATCGGCACCAGCTGCGGCTTTGCCCTTTACCCGGAAGAAGGCACGGATACAGACAAGATCACCCGTCTGGCTGACCAGCGGATGTATAAGCACAAGCAAAAGAACCACGCCCTGCAGGATCATGGATCATAGGGGTAAAAAATAAGGTGCTGTCCGCATAGACAGCACCTTATTTTTATGGTTTACATGTGCAGCAGGCTGCGCTGCTCGCTGGCGCGGAACTTGAGTGCCGCAGCAATGAATGCCTTGAACAGCGGGTGAGCACGGTTGGGACGGCTCTTGAACTCCGGGTGGAACTGTGCGCCCAAATGGAAGTCACGGCCGGGCAGCTCTACAGTCTCTACCAGACGACCGTCGGGGCTGGTGCCGGAAATAACAAGACCGGCGTCCTGCATCTCCTGACGGAACTCGTTGTTGAACTCGTAGCGGTGGCGGTGGCGCTCCCAGATCTCGGCCTCGCCGTAGCACTCGGCCATCTTGGTGCCGGGCATCACCTTGCAGGGGTATTTACCCAGACGCATGGTGCCGCCCTTGGGAATGTTGCCCTGCTGGTCGGCCATCAGGGCGATCACATTGTGCTTGCCATCCGGGGTGAACTCGCTGGAATTTGCATCCTTGTAGCCCAGAACGCCCCGGGCAAACTCCATCACCATGATCTGCATGCCAAGGCAGATGCCAAAGTAGGGAACATGGTTCTCGCGGGCATACTGTGCAGCCTGGATCATGCCCTCAATGCCGCGGTCGCCAAAGCCGCCGGGTACGATGATGCCGTCCACATCGGCAAAGGCTTCCTTACAGGCGGCCTGATCGGTCAGGTCTTCACTTTCCACCCACTTGATCTCTACCTGACTGTCGTTCTCAAAGCCGGCGTGGTACAGGCTTTCCATCACGGAGAGGTAAGCGTCGTGCAGCTTGACGTATTTGCCCACCAGTGCAATGCTGCAGGTCTTGCTGCGGGTGGCAATGCGGCTGACCACCTGCTTCCACTCGGTCAGGTCGGCAGCGGGCACATCCAGCTTGAGCTTCTGCACCACTACCTCGTCCAGACCACCGGTGTGCAGCATCAGCGGGCACTGGTACAAGCTGGGCATGGTCAGGTTCTCGATCACGCACTCCGGCTTCACATTGCAGAAAGTGCTGATCTTGCGGCGGATGTCGCCGCCCACACTGCCGTCTGCGCGCAGGATGATGATGTCCGGGTTCACGCCCATGCCCTGCAGCTCTTTCACAGAGTGCTGTGCAGGCTTGGATTTGTACTCGTCCGAGCCGGAAATGTAGGGCACCAGCACCACATGGATGTAGCAGCAGTTGTCGCGGCCCTGCTCCAGACCCACCTGACGGATGGCCTCGAGGAAAGGCTGGCTTTCAATATCACCGGTCGTGCCGCCGATCTCGGTAATGACCACGTCAGCCTCGGTGGAAGAGGCCAGATTGTAGATGTAGCTCTTAATCTCGTTGGTGATGTGGGGAATGATCTGCACGGTCTGGCCCAGATAGGCACCCTGACGTTCCTTGTTCAGCACGTTCCAGTACACCTTGCCGGTGGTCAGGTTGGAGTATTTGTTCAGATTCTCGTCGATAAAGCGCTCGTAGTGGCCCAGATCCAGATCGGTCTCAGTGCCATCGTCGGTCACGAACACCTCACCGTGCTGCAGCGGGCTCATGGTGCCGGGATCCACATTCACATAGGGGTCCAGCTTCTGGCTGGCCACCTTCAGACCGCGGCACTTGAGCAGACGGCCCAGCGATGCGGCTGTGATGCCCTTGCCAAGGCCGGAGACGACACCGCCGGTGACAAAGATGAATTTGGTTTGTTTCTCTGCCATAGAATTTCCTCCTCTATTTTTGTTTTCTGAATTCTTTCCCTTATAAACCTTTGTGAATTCTTTCAGGTGAACGGTCTTGCTCTCAGCCTCTCCCAAAATGAGCCGGTGAAAGCAAGAATACTTTTCCCAATCCAATATTATACACCCATGTCCTCATAATTTTCAAGGACTTCCTGTGCAATTTCTGTGCGGTCACGACGGGTATCCATGGCCTGTTTTTCTATGTAGCGGTGTGCCTCGGCTTCGGTCATGTGCTCGTGCTCCACAAGGCAGCATTTTGCCCGGCTGACCAGCCGCACCTGTGCGATCTTTTCCTGTAAGCGGGCGTTCTCCTGCCGGGCACGCAGCAGGCGGTGGTTGCCCGCCGCCGCCATGTGCATGGCCTGCACAAAAAAGGCGGTGCTGAAGGGCTTTGACAGCAGCAATACCCCCTGCTCGCTCAAAGGCCCCAAAAGCTGCTCAGCCTGTGCGGCCTTGACCAGAAACACGACACCGGCATCTGTTTTTTCCACAGCATTGATGCACACCTCATGCCCGAATTCATCGGGCAGGGGAGAGTTGACCACGATCAGCTCGAAATCCGATTCCGTCATGCGCCGCCGGGCTTCGGCCCCGCTGGGAATGATCACCGGGCGGCTGTAGCCCATTTCGGTCAGCCGTGCAGCGATATACTCGTTGGAGCTTGCACCGGCACTTACGATCAGTGCACGTCCCATTTCCTTCGCTCCTTTCTCCTACACACCCTCTTTTGCAGGGGTCAGATGGCGTTGAAGTAATGGATACGCTCATACTCAACAGGGTCGGACGCGTGCTTCAGTGCTTCGCAGCGCTTCAGTTCTTCCGTAAAGTAGCGGCTGGCAAGCTGCTCGGGCAGCACTCTGCGCAAAAATTCGCTCTCCTCCGCAGCCTGCACGGCCTCTTCCAGACTGGCGGGCAGAGTCTCAAGGTTGAGGCCCTCAGCCATAGAGGGGTCGAACAGATTCTTGTTCACGGGGGCAGAGAGCACCATGCGGTTCTCGATGCCGTCCAATCCGGCAGCCAGAACCAGACCAATGGCCAGATAGGGGTTGCAGGCAGGGTCCGGGCTGCGCAGCTCCATGCGGCAGTTGTCGCCCTTTACCTGCGGGATGCGCACCAGCTGGCTGCGGTTCTGGCGGCTCCAGCTCACATAGCGGGGCGCTTCATCGCAGCCAAAGCGCTGATAGCTGTTGGGCAGAGGGTTTGTGAACACGGTCAGCTCCCGGCTGTGGGCCAGCACACCGGCCATAAAGCTGCCTGCAATGCTGTCCGGGGCAATGTCGCCCTCAAACAGGTTGCGGCCATCCATGTAAAGGGACAGGTTGATGTGCAGGCCGCTGCCTGCCTGATCCGGCAGGGGCTTGGGCAGGAAGCTTGCATGGATGCCGCTGCGGGTGGCAATGGCGCGCACGATCTGCTTGAACATCATCACGTTGTCGGCGGTCTTGAGGGGGCCTGCGTGGTGGCAGTCGATCTCGTTCTGGCCGTTGCCGCTTTCGTGATGGCTGTGCTGAGGGCTCATGCCCATCTGCTCCATGGTCAGGCAGATGTCCCGGCGGAGGTTCTCGCCTGCGTCCAGCGGGGCCACGTCAAAGTAGCCGCCAAAGTCGATGGGGATACGGGTGGGGCGGCCCCGGTCATCATTCTCGAACAGGTAGAACTCACACTCTGCGCCCACATTGCAGGTGATGCCCAGCTTTTTGAATTTGCGATTCACGCTGCGCAGAAAGCCGCGGCAGTTGCCGCCAAAGGGCTGGCCGTCCGGTTTTTCCACATCACAGAAGAACTGCATCACCCGGCCCTCGGTAGGCCGCCAGGGGAGAATGGTCACGGTGGAAAGATCCGGCCGCAGCACAAGGTCGCTTTCCTCCACCTTCATGAAGCCGGCAATGGAGCTGCCGTCGAAGCAGACACCGTCTTCCAGAGCTTTGGGCAGATCGCTTGCCAGCACGGCAATGTTCTTCTGAGTGCCAAAGATATCGCAGAAGGCAAAGCGCACAAATTTGACGTTGTTGTCCTCCACAAAATCAAGGATGTCCTGTTGGGTCGAATAGCTCATAATGGTTTCCCTTTCAAATAAAACGCCTAAAGGCCTGCCCTCAGAATGGGAGCAGGTCTTTAGGCTGGTGTAAGAAATAGGAAAAGGAGAATGGCGATTTTAAATTCCGCAGCCTACGGATGCTATTCTGCTGTTACGCTGATGAAAGATCAGACGTAGTAGAGCATCTTGCTGTAGCTGGGCAGAGGCCAATAATCCTCACCGCAGATGGTCTCGGCGTCGTCCGCAGCGGCACGCAGAGCATCCATTGCAGGCAGCACGTTGTCGTGGAAAGCAACGGCCTTTTCTGCCTCGGTGGGCAATGCCTTGGAAGCATCCACTGCATCCTGCAGGGTATCGACAGCGTCGCTCATAGCATCGGCATCAGCAGAGAGCTTGGTCAGGGTCTTGGTCTCACTGCGCACGCTGATGTTCTCGCTCACGGCCAGTTTGGATGCTGCGGTATTGGCAAGCTCGCTCATGTAGGAGTTGACGGCAGGCAGCAGCTGCTTGCGGGCCATTTCCAGCATGGTCAGAGCCTCGATGTTGATGATCTTGGAGTAGTGCTCCATCTCCACCTCGTAGCGGCTCTCCATCTCTACCTTGGTCAGCACGCCGAACTCTTCCATCAGGGCAATGTTCTTGGGCTCGATCAGGGCAGGCAGAGCAGCGGGGGTGTTCTTCTTGTTGGGCAGACCGCGCTTTGCGGCTTCCTTTTCCCACTCGGCAGTGTAGCCGTTGCCGTTGAAGATGACGCGGCGGTGGTCGCGGATGGTGCGCTTGACCAGAGCAATCACGGCGCTGGTAAAGTCCTCAGCGCCCTCCAGCTCGTCGGCGTAGCCCTTCAGTTCCTTTGCAACGGCGGTGTTCAGGATGGTGTTGGCATCACTCAGGTTCTCAGCGGAACCGGGCATACGGAACTCGAACTTGTTGCCGGTGAAGGCAAAGGGAGAGGTACGGTTGCGGTCGGTGGTATCCTTGCTGAACTTGGGCAGGACATCAACGCCCAGATCCATCTTCATCTTGACGGGGCCGGCATAGGGGGAATCGGATGCGATAGCATCGATGACAGCTTCCAGCTCTTCGCCCACAAAGATGGAAATGATAGCCGGAGGTGCCTCGTTGGCACCCAGACGGTGATCGTTGCCGGGAGTGGCAACGGAGGTGCGCAGCAGATCGGCGTACTCGTCAACAGCCTTGATGACAGCAGCCAGGAACACCAGGAACTGCAGGTTCTCCATGGGGGTGTCGCCCGGGTCGAGCAGGTTCTCGTGGGTGGTGGACATGGACCAGTTGTTATGCTTGCCGCTGCCGTTCACGCCTTCAAAAGGCTTCTCATGCTGCAGGCAGACCAGACCGTACTTAGGAGCAATCTTCTTCATCATCTCCATCGTCAGCAGGTTGTGGTCGATGGCAACGTTGGTGGTGTCGAAGATGGGAGCCAGCTCATGCTGGCAGGGAGCAACTTCGTTGTGCTTGGTCTTGGCGGGAATGCCCAGCTTCCACAGCTCTTCGTCCAACTCCTTCATAAACTCGGAGACCTCGGGACGAATGACACCGAAGTAGTGCTCTTCCAGCTCCTGACCCTTGGCAGAGGGGGCACCGAACAGGGTGCGGCCGGTGAGGATCAGATCCTGACGGGCCTCGTAATCCTCCTTCTTAATAAGGAAGTACTCCTGCTCGGGGCCGACGGTGGTGGAGACGTAATCCACATCCTTGCCGAACAGCTTCAGGATACGGACCGCCTGATTGGACAGTGCGTTCATGGAACGCAGCAGCGGGGTCTTCTTATCCAGAGCCTCGCCGGTGTAGCTGACGAATGCGGTGGGGATGCACAGCACGTCATCCTTCACGAATGCGTAGCTGGTGGGGTCCCATGCAGTGTAGCCGCGGGCCTCGCAGGTGGCGCGCAGACCGCCGGAGGGGAAGGAAGATGCATCGGGCTCGCCACGCACCAGCTCCTTGCCGGAGAACTCCATGATGGCGGTGCCGTCGCCCACAGGGGAAACAAAGCCATCGTGCTTCTCACTGGTGATGCCGGTCAGTGGCTGGAACCAGTGGGTGTAGTGGGTGGCACCCAGCTCCATGGCCCAGCGCTTCATCACGCTGGCCACAACGTTTGCCACCTCAATGTCCAGCGGAGCACCCTTGTGCAGGGTGTTCTTCAGGCTCTTATAAGTTGCGCTCGGCAGGCGCTCCTTCATCACATGTTCGTTAAAGACCTTGCTGCCGTAGATTTCCATAACATTCGCTGCCATAAATCCTACTCCTTACTTGATCTTATTTTTCTTACCCTTTCGTCTGCATTCTGGTCTGCCGCAATGCCGCACCCAGAAGTACGAAAGCATCTTAACAAAAACGGCGCTGCGAGTCAGGAGGTGACCCACAGCGCCGTTGCTGTCTATGGTTTGATTATAGCCCCGGCGGGCCAAAAAGGCAATTGACAAATCTGACGATTCTGTACAAACAGCTTCCTGCATTTTTGGAGCATCCGCACTTGGTATGACTTTTGAACCTTTAAACCGGAACAGAACGATTTGGAATTGCCTCCGCTTGCGCTCTGGCAATATCAGCGGAAATAATATTTTTAAATTTGCAGTTCCGGCAGGCCTGCGGGCCCGCCGGAACTGTTTTTTCACGGGAGGAGTCGTTACGGACAATTGCATTTGCAAAACCTAGGCTTATCCGTTGCGTGACAGCCGCAGATGCTACTACCCGCTACGACCCCTTTTGTGAAAATGCGTTTGGAGCGTCCCGCAGGACGCGACAAACACGAAAATATAAAATAAAATACCTTAATGAATTGCAGAGCGAAGCGGAGCAATTTTAAAATCGTTAAATCACCTGAAAGAGGAAGAACTTCAGATAATTCGTCTCCGGCACACCCCACAGGATCGGATGATCCGGTGCCTGCTGCTTCACCTCGATCTGCCGCAGCTGGCGGTGAGCATCCTTTGCAGCGGCGCGCAGCATCTTGATGAACAGCTCCTCGGTGGCAAAGTGGGAGCAGCTGGCAGTTGCCAGATAGCCGCCGCGGGGCAGCAGCTTCATGGCACGGTAGTTGATCTCCTTGTAACCGCGCATGGCGTTCTCCACAGTGCGGCGCGCCTTGGTAAAGGCCGGCGGGTCCAGAATGATAAAATCGTAGGGGTGTCCTTCTCTTTCCAAGCGGGGCAGCAGCTCAAAGGTGTCCTCGCACAAAAAGTCCATATTGGTCAGACCGTTGCGCTGGGCATTGCGCTGCGCCATGGCAATGGCCTCGGCGCTGATGTCGGCGGCGGTCACACGGGCAGCGCCGCCCGCAGCGGCGTTCAGTGCAAAGCTGCCGGTGTGGGTAAAGCAGTCCAGCACGGTGTGACCTGCAGCAAGGCGTGCCACCGCCCGGCGGTTGTACTTCTGATCAAGGAAGAAGCCGGTCTTCTGGCCGTTCTCGAAATCCACATGATAGTAAACTCCGTTCTCGCAGATCTCGGTCTGGGTGCTTGCCGGGTGAGGCTCACCGGGCAGCTCAAACCAGCCTTTGTTCTGCTCAAGACCTTCCTTTGCGCGCAGAGCCTCATCGTTGCGCTCGTAGATGCCGTCGATGGTCTGGCCGTCGGCGCGCAGGACTTCTGCCAGAATGGGGAAGAGGATGGGCTTGAGCTTTTCCATGCCCACGCTCAGGGTCTGCGTGACGAGGATGTTGCTGAACCGGTCCACAGTCAGCCCGGGGAACTGGTCGGCTTCGCCAAAAATGACGCGGCAGGCAGAAAGGTCTGCAGGTTCCAGCACGGTCTTGCGGTAGTTCCATGCATATTCCACCCGGCGGCGCCAGAACGCAGCATCAAAGGTGTCGTTGGCATTGCGGGAGATCAGCCGCACGCGGATCTTGCTCTTGAGCGAGACAAAGCCGGTGCCAAGGTAGGAACCCTTGGTGCTGACCACATCGGCCAGAGTGCCGTTTTCCGGCTCATTTTCCGGGGAATGGAGGATGTCGTTCTCATACACCCAGGGGTGCCCGCCCACCAGCAGGCCCTCGGCGTGTTTGTTGACGGTATACACAGGGTAAGCGCGTTCTTTCATATGGTTCTCCTTATCATGAACGAACTCCCTTCGTCCCGCGTTCGCTCGACACGCTTACCGTGCAGATAGGCTCCCTCACTGAGGGAGCTGGCTGCGAAGCAGACTGAAGGAGTAAAAATCTACCCTTTATAATAGCACAAAATCATGTTATTATAAATAAGAAATGCAAAAAACCGCATGAAAGAGGGATGCATTATGGAGATCGAACGCAAATGGATGGTGAAGGGCTGGCCGGAGGGGCTGCCCCTCAGGGAGGAATTTGCCATGCGGCAGGGCTATATCAGCGTGCGGCCCACCGTGCGCATCCGGGAAGAAGCCCTCACTGGCGGCAGAACGGACTACATCCTCTGCTTCAAATCCGGGGGCGGCCTTGCCCGCGAGGAGATCGAGCGCAGCATCGACAAAGAACTGTTTGATGATCTGGAATACAAGATTATCGCTAAACCTCTCATCCCGAAGCTGCGCCGCAGCTACACCCTGCCGGACGGTTCTGTGCTGGAAGTGAACCATGTGGACGAAGGCCAGCCCACCGAGTTCTGGTATGCCGAGGTGGAGTACCCCACGGTGGAAGCAGCCCTTGCATGGCAGCCGGAAAGCTGCGGCCTTGGCGATTACCTTAAGGATGAAGTGACGAACCAGCCCGGCCAGAGCATGGGCGAATACTGGGTGGAGACAAGAGGATGAAAAAAGTAAAACTCAAACTGGAACTGCAGTACAACTCTCCGGTGATCCTCACATTTTTCCTGCTGTCACTTCTGGTGCTGTTCCTCGACCAGTGGACGGACGGGTGGACGACGATGCATCTGTTCTGTGTCTACCGCTCCTCGCTGAAGGACCCGCTGTTCTACATCCGGCTGTTCGGCCATGTGCTGGGCCATGCCAGCTGGGATCACTTTCTGAATAATATGCTGTTGCTGCTCGTTGTTGGCCCGCCAATGGAAGAAAAGTACGGCAGCAAGCCGCTTTTGTGCGGCATGGTGTTCACCGCTCTGGTCACCGGCGTGCTGCAATGCGTGCTGTTCCCACGTTCGGGGCTGCTGGGCGCGTCCGGCATCGTGTTCATGCTTATCATGCTTTCGTCGCTGGCGGGCTTCTCCGGCGGCATCCCGGTCACCATGCTGCTGGTTGCAGCGCTGTACTTTGGTCAGCAGGTGTACGATATCATTTTTGTGCACGACAATGTAGCAAACTTCATGCATATTGTGGGCGGCTTATGCGGCACAGCCTTTGGCTACTACAGTGCGCTGCACAGCCGCCGCAGACCGGCAAAAGCGGTGAAGTTTTCCAGCACGAACGGCCGCCGGAAGCGCTGAACCCACTGTGGACATAGGCTGATTTTGAAAAAAATTGCAAACAGGGATTGACAAACGAAAAATCTGTGGTTTAATATAGCAAAATTCAATACACTAAACCGTTGAAGTGGAGATAACGGCGAACCATGCCTGTACAGAGAGCCTGCGCAGCTGAGAAGCAGACCGGAAACAGTTCGTCAAGGAAAGTGTGACTTTGCGTTATATTTTCCCGAAATGGACCGCTGAGGGTGCAGGGAAATGCGGCGGATTTTCGCCGCACAGTATTCTGCAACGTAGGGCATACGTCAGTTGCCGGGGATGTGTTGGCATCCCGCCAAGTGCATGGGGTCATGCCCATGAAGTCAGGGTGGCACCGCGGATAAAAGGCCAAATTTTATTCGTCCTTGACAGAAGAGAGTTCTTCTGTTAGGGGCGTTTTTCTTTTCCACTCCCTCGGCAGAAGAGCCGGGGGAGTTTTTGTTTTAGGGTTCCCTTGTTTCCGGCACGAAGGCTCATGCCTGCGGCTGCGGCCACGAAAATCTGAACAAAACAAATGCACCCGGTTGCTGCGGTTCTGCCCACAGGCCGGGTGCATTTTATATTTTAGGAAAAATTACAGGTCACTGCGCGGGGAAGCTGCCATGGCCCAGAAGCTCAGCTCGTGCTCCGAGCAGGCATGGAAGATCTCGCGGCAGCGGGCAAGGCGTTCGTCGCTCAGGCCTTCGCAGACTTTTTCTGCAAACGCGGCCCAGTCGCGGCAGGCCGCCTCATAGCCCTTGTCAGCATAGTCCACCACCAGTGCACCATAAAGGGTATCCTGCACGGAAGGCTTTTCTTCCAGCAGTTTCTGGAAGATCCAGCCATAGCTCAGCATACAGGGCAGGCAGGCCATCATGCACTCGGCTGCGCCCTCGCCGTTTTTGGCGGCTTCGATCATAGAGTCCACATAGGCACGGTTCTCCGGCCGCAGCGGCAGGCTCTGGATGCCTTCATCGGTCAGTCCAAAGTGCTTGAGATAGTGCAGGCGGGCTGCATCCTCGCTCTCATTCACGAAGGAAAGCAGGGAATAGTAGGTGCGGATGGTCTGCATATCCTTTGCCTTGGTCATGCCCCAGGCAAACACCTTGGCATATTCCCGCAGGTAAAGACTGTCCTCCACGATGTAGCCCTTGAAGCAGGCTTCATCCAGTGTGCCATCCGCAAGGTGAGTCAGAAATTTTGAGTGCAGGCATTTCTCCCACACAGGCAGACTTTCCTGCACCAGCTGCTGCACAAAGGTCTGCTCACTCACCCACAAACTCTCCCTTCAGTGCAAACATATGGTCCATCGGGCCGGAGCCGTGGCCCAGATCCAGCATGGCAGAAAGACAGCCGGAAATGTAGGCCTTTGCGCGCTCCACCGATGCATCCAGATCATAGCCCTTTGCCAGATTGGACGCAATGGCGCTGGACAGGGTGCAGCCGGTGCCGTGGGTATTGGGGTTTGCAATGCGCTTGCCGCGGAACCATTTGCCGCAGCCGTCCCGCCACAGAAGGTCGTCGGTATCGTTGATCTGGTGGCCACCCTTGCACAGCACGGCACAGTGGTATTTCTCGCTGATCAGCCTTGCAGCGGCCTCCATTCCGGCCGCATCGGTGATCTTCATGCCGGAAAGGATCTCAGCCTCCGGAATGTTGGGGGTGACCACCTCTGCCATGGGCAGCAGCTTTTCGGTCAGCGCCTGCACGGCATCGTCCCGCAGCAGCTTGGAGCCGGAGGTGGCAACCATCACCGGGTCCACCACGATATGCTTTGCGCCGTAGGTGTGCAGCTTTTCGGCGATCACACCGATCAGCTCTGCCGAGGATACCATGCCGATCTTGACGGCATCCGGGTAGATGTCGGTAAAAATGGCATCGATCTCCTGTGCCAGAAATTCGGGTGTGGCTTCAAAAATGCCGGTCACACCGGTGGTGTTCTGGGCAGTCAGTGCGGTAATGGCGCTCATGGCGTACACGCCGTTTGCAGTCATGGTTTTGATATCGGCTTGGATGCCAGCACCGCCGCTGGAATCGCTGCCGGCAATCGTCAATGCAGTTTTCATGGTTACAACTTCCTTTGCAAAAAATGCGGAAATGCCCGCAAGGAGGCACCTCCGCACTTTGAAGCAGCAGTATCTCCCTACGTTGGCATTGTCCAAATCAGGTCACAGGTCTGGGCAAACAGCCCACTCTCAGCCTGCTTTTGCAGGCTCCCTTTTTTCTGCGTTCAAGAATACCACAGTGCCGCTGCATTTGCAAGGGGATGGCCCTTTTCAATCGGCCCGTTGCGTGGTAAAATGGAAAAAACAAAGGGGGAAATACCATGAACATCACGGTCTATCTTGGAGCAAATGCGGGCAATGATCCTGCGCTGGCGGAAGCTGTCCGGGAACTGGGCAGCTGGATCGGTGCAAACGGGCACCGCCTTGTGTACGGCGGCTCCCGCAGCGGCCTGATGGGTCAGCTTGCCCAGAGCGCGCTGGACGCAGGCGGCACGGTGACCGGTGTGGAACCGCAGTTCTTTGTGCAGCAGGAGCTGCAGCACGATGGCCTGACCGAGCTGATCGTCACCAAGGACATGACCGAGCGCAAGACGAAGATGATCGAGCTGGGCGATGCCTTTATCGCATTCCCCGGCGGCACCGGCACGCTGGAAGAGATCGCAGAGGTAATGTCCAAGGTCTCGCTGGGCCAGTTGGACGCGCCCTGCATCCTGTATGATCTGAACGGCTACTACGACAGCCTGAAAGCACTGCTTGCCAAAATGATCGAGAAGGGCCTTTCCACGCCGCAGCGCCAGCAGGGCATCCGATTTGCGGCGAATCTGGAAGAGATTACAACAATTTTGAATAAAGCCTAAAAGGAAACGCTTCCCCGGCCCGGGAAGCGTTTCCTTTTTATATCATTCTCCCAGTGCAGTGCGGATATTTGCCAGCACCTTCTGGCTCAGCAGCACAAAAGCCTGCTTGGTGCGTCCGGCAGAAACATTCGCGCAATGCACATTCTCACGGGCAAAGAAGTCTTCACTCACCGGGCCGGCAGCGGCACGGGTGTCACAGAAGAAGTGGGTGCCCGGCAGAGCAAGCCACTGTTCCAGAGCAGCAGAGTCAAAGCCCGGACCGATGGAGGTGTTGAACAGCACCTTGCCTGCGCCCAGCTGTGCAAATTCGTCCTTGCCCAACAGCAGTACGTTCTTGTTCAGGCAGGTGAACACCACCTCGCTCTCGGTCAGCAGCTGTGCCAGCGGCTTATAGGCCATGCCCACAGCTTCGGCATCCGGCTTGCGGGTGCGGCTGTAATAGGCAATGTCGGCACCCATGAACTGCAGCGCGTCGGCGATCATTTTGCCGGACACACCCAGCCCGATGATGCCTGCCTTCAGCCCGGTGATCTCCACCGGCTCGTCCCGCAGCATGGGCATCCCAAAACCGTGCAGGATGCCGGTGAGCTCATGCAGGACGTACTCCACAACGCCGCGGTCGCCGTAGTCCCGGATGCCCAGCACTTTGATGCCGCGGGTGCGGGCGTAGGCGATATCCACATTGGCGCTTTCCTCAGAATACAGGCTGCAGCACATGCCGATGTAACGGATATTCGGGCAGCGCTCGATCACATTTTTGCCCATGCGGGAGGTGTAGCTCAGAAGCACGGCATCGGCATTTCCGATGCGCTGCACGATCTGGTCATCGCTGGCCGGGATATCGCGGTACAGCACCACTTCTTTTGCGTACTGATGCAGCGCTTCCTCGGCGGAAGGAATCAGGCTTACCGGCTCAATGGCCACCAGTTTGTTGAACATCAGTAAAGTCCTCCTTTAATAGAAGCATACAGGGGAGGAGAGGTTGCGCAGCAGGGCAACTACGCTCCAACCGGCAATGGCGCTGGTGGAAGAGCAGATATCCACCACGGCCTTCACGCCCTCGATCTCGGCGGTGATGCAGTGGTCGTCGCCCACCCAGCCGGGTACCGAGTGCATGGTCACGCCGGTGATCTCCGGGCCGGTGGTGGCCAGCGAGGTGGCAACAGCCACATTCACGCGGCGGGGGAAGGTGGCAATGGCCTGCTTGGCATTGCCGGTGAACACGGTGGTCTTTTCGGTATCGGTCAGCAGGTGGTCGGCCCATACCGGCGTGTTGCGGAAGCCCTTGGCTCCGGTGTGGGTCTCAATGCCTGCCGTCTCGGCCAGCTTCTGCGCCTCGGCCATCAGGGTGACGGTCTGCAGCACATCAAAGCCGCCAATGGCACCGCTTGCCAGATGCACCTTGGCACCGCCCTCCACGGCAGCGGCCTTGACCTGCTCGTAAAAATCAAGGTCCGCAAAGGCACCAATGGAAATAATGACCAGATTCACGCCTTTTTTCAGTACAGGCACAGCCATGGCGCGCACAGCCTCCACCGAAGCAGTCTCCACAATGTATTCCGGCTGCAGTGTCAGCAGAGCATCCACATCATCGCAGACGGGACAGCCGACCTCGGCGGCAAGTTTTTCTGCCGAAGCACGGGTGCGGCTGGTCACGCCCACCAGCTCATAGTCCGGCAGCAGACCGTTCTTCCATGCGTTGGCCACAATGCCGCCCAGAAAGCCGCAGCCTACGATACCAAATTTTGTTTTCATATCCTAAACTCCTTTTTCTGCTTTTTCCAAAGAAAACAGCATATTCCATTAAAGTATATCATATCAAAACAAAAAATGATATAATAAGGTGCAAGAAAGGAGAAAGCTATGTCGAAAACAAAGGAGCTTTTCTGGACGTTTTTCAAAATTGGAGCGTTCACGTTTGGCGGCGGCTATGCCATGGTGGCTTTGCTGCAGAATGAATTTGTGGAAGAGAAAAAGTGGGTGACAAAAGAAGAATTTCTGGACATGGTGGCAATTGCGGAGTCTACGCCCGGCCCGGTGGCGGTGAACAGTGCCACCTATATCGGCTACAAGATCGAGGGCGCGGCAGGTGCGGCAGCGTCCACGGTGGCGGTATGTCTTCCGTCCTTCGCGGTCATTTATCTGATCTCGCTGTTCTTTGACCAGTTCCTCCGCCTGTCGGTAGTGGCAAGTGCGTTCCACGGCATTCAGGTGTGTGTGATCTATCTGATCCTCTCGGCGGGCCTGAAAATGCTGAAGCAGCTGGAACACAGCGTCTTCAATATTGTCATCCTGACCACGGTTGCGGCAGCGATGGTGGGCTGTTCCATTGCAGCAGTGTCCTTCTCTTCCATTTTTTACATCCTGTTCAGCGGTGCGGCCGGGCTGCTGGTGTATGCAGTACAGCAGCTGCGGAAGGGGGAGAAGAAGCCGTGATCTATGTAGAACTTTTCTGGAATTTTCTCATGATCGGCGCGCTGTCCTTTGGCGGCGGCTACGGGATGATCTCGCTGGTGCGGGAAACGGTCTTAGGACACGGTTGGCTGACAGAAGGCGAATTTCTCAGCTTCATTGCCGTGTCGGAATCCACACCCGGCCCGCTGGCTATCAATATGGCTACCTTCATCGGCGCTTCACAGGGCGGCTTCTGGGGCGCGCTGTGTGCGACGCTGGGTGTGGTGCTGCCGTCCTTTGTCATTATCCTGCTCGTTGCATCGGTGCTGCAGAACCTGATGAAGTATGCGGGAGTCAACGCAGTTCTTGGCGGCGTTCGTCCCTGTGTGGTGGCGATGATCCTGGCAACTGCTGTCAACATGGCGCTTTCTACGCTGGCCGGATTTGCAGCGGACAAGGCAGGCATTGCACCGGATCTCCGTTCCATTGTGGTGTTCCTGCTGCTGTGGGGGCTGCATGCCCTTTGCCGCCGGAAAAAGGGCAAAGCACCATCGCCCATTGGGATGATCCTGCTCTCTGCAGGACTGGGGATCCTGTTCTGGGGAGCATAAAAAATAACGCGCCGGGTGGTTCTCGTTGAAAGATCCGGTGCGTTTTGTTGTAAAAAGCCGGGCACAGGAAAACTCATGGCTCCCTGTGCCCGGCTTCAGCTTTTATTGGAATTTAGGCGCTGTGCGATCAAGCTGCAACAGAAGAAGCAGCTTCGCTGGAAGCAGCCTCACTGGAAGCGGCCTCAGAAGAAGCGGCCTCGCTGGAAGCAGCCTCAGAAGAAGAACCGTTCTCCTCTGCAACAGCGGAAGAAGCGTTCTCCTCGGCCTCAGCAGCAACAGAAGTGCTGGTAGAAGCAGCCTCGGAAGAGGATGCAGCAGTGGAGGAAGCAGAACCGCCGCAAGCGGTCATGCCAACAGCCAGAGCCAGAGCAACAACAGCAACACAAACATTCTTGAGTTTCATATCTAAAATCTCCTTGCCATACGCAAATGTATTTTGCAGAAGGCCCTACAGGAAGTGCCTTTCTGCAAGTGGATATTCTAGTCTTTTTTGCGAAAAAATCAAGAGCTTTTTGGGCTAAGAAGTGAGATTTCAATGATAATCTACGATTTTGTTATAATTTATCGCTAAAAGTCAAAGAGTTTTTGTTAAACTGATCGAAGCGCAGAGAAACTCAGGAAAGAATTTTTTACCGCGTTGTAATCCCTTTGTAATTTCTTTCATTATTTGTTCATTTGAATCAAGACGGGAATGCATGTTTCCTGAAGAGAAATAAAGATGAAGTACTATGTTACATTGACCGGACTCAACTACCGCTTCGGCACTCAGCCGTTTACAGTAGGCCAGAAGGTAAAGCTGGTCAAAGAACCGGAGAATGACTTTGACAGCGAAGAAGATGCCATCGCATTCTGACAGAAAAGCCCGTCACACTGTATTTTGTGTGACGGGCTTTTCTGCACCTTTTTGCTTCGGCGCACATACACCGGGCAAAGGGGGAATGTATCGTGAACCAGATCGTTTTCACTGCGTGGGTGCTGCTGTTCCCGGCGGCGTGCACTACACTGGGAGCAGCAGGTGTGTTTTTGCTGCGGCGGCAGTCGCGGCCCT
Source organism: Faecalibacterium sp. AF10-46 (assembly GCF_003604105.1). Lineage (NCBI taxonomy): Bacteria > Bacillati > Bacillota > Clostridia > Eubacteriales > Oscillospiraceae > Faecalibacterium > Faecalibacterium sp. AF10-46. The sequence continues at coordinate 536,666 of NZ_QVGY01000001.1, forward strand.
GCACGCAGCGCATCCTGTGCGGCATGGCAGCGGGCATTATGCTGGCGGCCAGTGTGTGGAGCCTGCTGCTGCCTGCTATCCAGCGCGGACAGACTTTGCCGCTTCCGGCATGGATCCCATCGGCAGTGGGGCTTGTGCTTGGCGCAGTGGGCCTTTTGCAGGTGGAACAGTTTGCCGGGCAGCTGCTGGCAGGCGGGGCCGGACACGGCGGACGCATGGTGCTGGCTGTAACATTGCACAACCTGCCCGAGGGTATGGTGGCGGGCCTTGCCGCTGCACTGGCTTTGACCGGGGAGCCGGATGCTATCAGCGGTGCGCTGGCGCTGAGCCTTGGCATCGGTCTGCAGAATATCCCGGAAGGTGCAGCAGTCAGCCTGCCGCTGGCCCATAATGGCCGCACCCGCAGTCAGGCGTTTTTTGCGGGAGCGGCTTCCGGGCTGGTAGAGCCGTTGGGGGCATTGCTTGCCTTTGCTCTGGCCGAATGGGTCAGTGCTGCGCTGCCGTGGCTGCTCAGCGCAGCGGCGGGCTGCATGGTGTGCGTGACCGCACAGGAGATGATCCCGCAGGCCGTGGAGGGCGATGAGCCTGCCGGTGTTGTAAGCATTGTGCTGGGATTTGCGCTGATGATGGCACTGGATGTGGCATTGTAAGAAAAAAAGGGCTGTTGCAAAATCAATGCCGTTAAAATAACAGGATAAAAGAAAAGCGCAGTACAAAACGCGAAAGCGCAGAGAATGTACTGCGCTTTTTGGATTTTAGAGAACATCACATTTTCTGACTTTGGGCTATCCTATTTGATCGTTTCATGCGTGGGCCGTGAAATGATACCTCCCACCCCTTGCAATCTGCCTGCGTTTATGGTACAATATTCTGGCATTCAGAAGGATGTGTCGGACAGCGCCTGCTGCGTGGTTCGGCATACGGATGCGGGTCCTGTACGATGGATTCGCTGTGAACCAGGTCAGGTGGGGAACCAAGCAGCCTTAAGCAGTGCGTTCGTGCGTTTCAGTAAGCCTGCATCCGTATGCCGAGTTACGCAAGGCGGGGACAAAACCCCGTCAGCGCTGTCCTTTTTATTTTGCAGGAAAGGGGAGAGAACCATGTACCGTGCCTTGTACCGCAAATGGAGACCGCAGCGTTTTGAGGATGTGGTAGGCCAGCGGGCCATTGTTACTGCGCTGAAAAACCAGATCACGGCAAACCGTGTGGGCCATGCCTACCTGTTTACCGGCGTGCGCGGCACCGGCAAAACCACCTGCGCCAAGATCTTTGCAAAGGCAGTCAACTGCCTGCATCCGGTCAATGGAGACCCCTGCGGCGAGTGTGAGATTTGCAAGGGCATCGATAACGGCAGCATTCTGGACGTGGTGGAGATGGATGCGGCTTCCAACAACGGTGTGGACGATATCCGCGACCTGCGCGACGAAACAGCTTACACTCCCAGCGCCTGTAAATATAAGGTATACATCATCGATGAGGTGCACATGCTGTCCACAGCAGCATTCAATGCGCTGCTCAAAACGCTGGAAGAACCGCCTGCCCACGTCATCTTCATTCTGGCAACCACTGAGATCCAGAAGGTGCCAGCCACCATTCTTTCCCGCTGCCAGCGGTACGATTTTACCCGCATCGGGCCGGAGGATATCGCCCGCCGGGTGGAATACATTGCAGGGGAGGAAAAGCTGGAGCTTTCGCCGGACGGTGCGGAACTGATCGCCCGTCTGGCCGACGGTGCGCTGCGCGATGCGTTGTCCATTCTGGATACCTGCGCAGGCGTTACGGCGAAAATCGACGCCGATGTGGTGCGCCGCATGGCAGGTGTGACCGACCGCAGTTATCTGTTCCGCATTTCGGACGCACTGGAAGCGCAGGACGGTGCCACAGCACTGGCCCAGCTGGCACAGCTTCGCCAGCAGTCTGTGGATGTCAAGCGTCTGACAGAGGAATTGATCGCGCATTATCGTGCTTTGATGCTGGCAGCATTGCCGGGCGGGCAGAGCCTTCTGTCCGGCGTTTCGCCGGAGGAGGAGGCTTTGTATCTGGAAAAAGGCCCGCAGCTGGGCCAGCGGGAGGCCATTCGTGCCATCCGTGCGCTGGGCAGTGCGCTGGAACATATGACCCGCGGCAGCGACCAGCGGATCGAGCTGGAACTTGCATTGTTTGGCTTATCCGAACCGCCCCAGCAGCCGCAGGCAGTTCCTGTGCAGGCCGCGCCTGTCCGTGCTGCAGCTCAACCCGCAGCGCCGCAGCCGTTTGCCTCGGCAACTGCTGTGCAGCCCTTTGCAAGCGCTCCGATTTCCCAGCCGGCAATACCGTCCGTTCCTGTGGTGCAGCCTGCAGCAGAACCGAAACCTGTAAAGGCAGAACCTTCCGTGCCGTCGGAAATATCTGTAGAGCAGACTTCACCCGTCCAGACCGAAGAGCTGCCGCCGCTGCCGGAGGAACCGCCCGTGCAGCAGGCCGGAATGCTGCCTTGGGACGAGCCTGCCGCGCAGGCCGCACAGTCAGCTGCACCCGTGCCGGCAGAGTTGGAACCTGTTCCGCAGCCAGAACCGCCCAAACCTGCACCCACGCCCGCTGCAAAGCCTGTGCCGGAAAAGCCACAGGATGCCGGGCAGGAAGGGACTGTGCTGTATCCGTACTGGCCGCAGGTGGTACAGCAGCTGCAGGAAAAAGATCCCATGCTCTACACCTATCTGCGCAAGTCCAAGGCTTACTTTGATGGCACCCGCGTGCTGATCGACGGCGGCAAGACCTTCCGCGATTTTATCCGCGCCAATAAGGACAGCCAGCGCCTGATCAAAAAGCTGATCAAGGATGTGTCCGGTACGGCGGTGCCCATTGGTCCCTATGAATCAAAGAGCGCTGGCAAAACGGTCTCCAACGCAGAGCAGTCGCTTCGTGCACTGGAAAAGCTGGGGTTGGATGTGTCCATTGAGGATTCCGCAAGGAAAACGAGATCATAAAAATACATTGCATCAATAAGGAGAAACGATTATGAAAGCAAGAATGCCCGCAGGCTTTGGCCGCCCCGATATGAACGCCCTCATGCGTCAGGCACAGAAGATGCAGGAAGATATGAAAGCCAAACAGGCCGAGCTGGAAGCTGCCGAGTACACCGGCAGCGCTGCCGGTGAGATGGTCACTGTTAAGATGAACGGCAAGCACGAAGTGCTGTCCATCACCATCAAGCCCGAGGCTGTGGACCCGGATGATGTTGAAATGCTGGAAGATATGGTGGCTGCTGCCATCAACGCAACCGTCAAGCAGGTGGACGAAACTGCCGAAGCTGAAATGGGCAAGCTGACCGGCGGCATGAACATCCCCGGTCTCTGATTCGGCAGGAGGGAAGAACATGGGCTATACTGCTGCCCCGCTGGAAAAGCTGATCGAAGAATTCAGCAAGTTTCCGGGGATCGGGCGCAAGGGCGCTACCCGCATGGCGTATCAGGTGCTGAGCATGTCGGACGAAGATGCCGCCGCACTGGCGGGAGCCATTCAGGGTGCCCACACCAAGCTCCATCGCTGCCGTATCTGCCAGAATTATACAGAAGCGGATATCTGCCCCATCTGTGCCAGTGCAAAACGCGATCCTTCTGTGATCTGCGTGGTGGAAACGCCCCGCGATGTGCAGGCGTTTGAACGCACAAGGGAGTATCACGGCTTGTACCATGTGCTGCACGGCCTGCTCAGCCCGATGGACGGCATTACTGCCGAACAGCTGTGCGTCAAGGAACTTCTGGCCCGCCTGGGCGACGGCAAGGTGAAAGAGGTCATCATGGCCATGAACCCCACGGTGGAGGGTGAAGCTACCGCCATGTATCTGGCAAAGCTTATCAAGCCTCTGGGCATCAAGACCACACGTCTGGCCTACGGTCTGCCGGTGGGTGCAAGTCTGGAGTACACAGACGAGACCACCTTGTATCGTGCACTTTCTGGCCGTGGTGAGCTGTGAATTGGGAAAAATTTACAGTTTCTTCAAAAACAGCCCTTGCAAAACCATAAAAAAATGGTATACTGATACAACAAACCACAATGGAGAAAGGAGGCGCGCGGAATGGCACCCACTAAGGAGCGTCCGGCAACAAAAACCATTGCCACAAACCGTGAAGCGCGCCATGAATACTTCGTTCTGGAAGCGCTGGAAACCGGCGTTGAACTGAAAGGTACGGAGGTCAAGAGCCTGCGTGCCGGAGGGGTCAACCTGAAAGACAGCTGGGTCGATATTGAGGATGGTGAACTGCTGGTAAAGGGAATGCATATCAGTCCCTACGACCACGGAAACATGTTCAATCAGGATCCGATGCGCGTCCGGCGCCTGCTGGCACACAAAAGTGAGATCCGGCGGCTGCATCAGCAGTGCAAGCTGCAGGGATATACCCTTGTGCCGCTTTCGCTCTATTTCAAACATGGCCGCGTGAAAATGGAAGTGGGCCTTTGCAAAGGCAAAAAGCTCTACGATAAGCGTGCCGATGCCGCCCAGCGCGATGCAAAGCGTTCCATTGACCGTGCCATGAAGTCCAACGGCAAATACTATTGATCTTTTCAGACCGCTTCCTGAAGCGGAACTTTTTCAAAGCTTTCTGCACACCGCAAGGTGTGCTTTATAAGGGGGCGTAAAGGTTTCGACGGGGAGAGCGAGGTCTGGGCAGCGGGTAGCAGTGGGGGAACTGCTCTATAACTCCTCCAAAAAAATTAACTGACAATAACAATTCTCAGTTGCTCGCAGCCTGAGTGCTGCGCGTTCCGCCCACTCTTGTGTCGTGTGGGGCCGGGGCGTCCTTTAGACACAGCACCTGAACGGACTTAAGCTTTGCGGACCGGCAGGAACTCATGAAGCTACCAATGCGCTAGCCTGACGATCGGCGTGGCGCGGCGGGAATGTTGTAGATCGCCTGCACCCGGAGACACCTACACTGAACTCTTTTCGGACATGGGTTCGACTCCCATCGCCTCCACCAACAAAAAGCACCTGGATTCATTGAAATCTGGGTGCTTTTCTTTTTGCTGAAACTGGTTTATAAAGCACGCTATATCACAGAACGATTCGCTATTAGGGCGGCTTTTGTCACAATTTGTACGTATTTCCAGCAAAACAGAATGATTGTATAAAATTTATACACCCGCTAAAGTTTGTTTGTTGTCTGCTGCGGCGGCGCGGGGTATACTGTTGCCATAAGGACGGCGCAAGGATGCCGAAAAAAGCAATAAAAAGCAGGGAGGCTTTTCTATGTACTATTCCAGTGGCAACTATGAAGCATTTGCAACTCCTAAAAAGCCGGAGGGTGTCGATCATAAATCTGCATATATCATTGGTTCCGGTCTGGCTGCACTGACGGCTGCATGTTATCTGGTGCGTGACGGCCAGATGAAGGGCGAGCATGTGCATGTGTTTGAGAAAGACCCCATCCCCGGCGGTGCCTGCGACGGCTACAAATACGATATCGGTTACGTGATGCGCGGTGGCCGCGAGATGGATAACCACTTCGAGGTCATGTGGGATCTGCTGCGCTCCATTCCGTCTCTGGAGACCGAGGGTGCCAGTGTGCTGGATGAGTACTACTGGCTGAACAAGGAAGACCCCAACTATTCACTGTGCCGTGCTACCGTCAACCGCGGCGAGGATGCCCACACCGATGGCAAGTTCGGCCTGTCTGATAAGGGTGCTATGGAGATCATGAAGCTCTTCTTCACCCCCAACGAGCAGCTGCAGGATAAGAAGATCACCGATTTCTTTGATGATGAAGTGCTGAACTCCAACTTCTGGCTGTACTGGCGCACCATGTTTGCCTTTGAAAACTGGCACAGTGCTCTGGAAATGAAGCTCTACCTCAAGCGTTATATCCACCATATCGGCGGTCTGCCGGATTTCACCGCCCTGCGCTTTACCCGCTACAACCAGTATGAATCTATCATCCTGCCCATGGTCACTTACCTGAAGGACCACGGCGTGCAGTTCCACTATGAGACCAAGGTCGTGGACGTGAAATTTGATATCAATGGCAAGCGCAAGCAGGCAAGCAGTGTGGTTGTGGAGCATGCGGGGGAGACCAGCACCATCGGCCTGACCGAAAATGATCTGCTGTTCATCACCAACGGCGGCTGCGTGGAAAGCTGCACGATGGGCGCACAGGACAAGGCAGCAGGCTTTGATCCCACCATCAAGCCGGGTAACGGCTGGGACCTGTGGAAGAAGATCGCTGCACAGGACCCCGCATTCGGCAATCCTGAAAAGTTCTGCTCCGACCCCGAACATTCCAACTGGGAAAGCGCCACCATTACCACCTTGGACGACAAGATCCCGCAGTATATCCAGAAGATTTGCAAGCGTGACCCGTTCAGCGGCCACACCGTCACCGGCGGCATCGTCACCGTTAAGGACTCCAACTGGCTGCTCAGCTGGACGTTGAACCGTCAGCAGCAGTTCCGAGACCAGCCTAAGAACCAGCTGTGCGTCTGGGTCTACGGCCTGTTCAGTGATAAGCCCGGCAACTACGTCAAGAAGGCCATGCGCGACTGCACCGGCAAGGAACTGTGCATGGAATGGCTGTACCACATTGGTGTGCCCGAGGATCAGATCGAGGAGCTGGCAGAGCACAGCGCAAACACCATACCTGTGATGATGCCCTATATCGATGCATTCTTTATGCCGCGTGCGATGGGCGACCGTCCTGATATCGTGCCGGAGGGTGCTGTCAACTTTGCCTTCCTGGGTCAGTTCGCCGAGACCGGCCGTGACACCATCTTCACCACCGAATACTCCATGCGCACCGGTATGGAAGCTGTGTACACCCTGCTGGACATCGACCGCGGTGTGCCCGAGGTCTGGGGCAGCACCTATGATGTACGTGCCCTGATCGATGCAACGGTCAAGCTGCGCGACGGCAAGAAGATCACCGACATGGATCTGCCGCTCATCCCGCGCCTTGCCATGAAGGAAGCTTTGAAAAAGATCGAGGGTACCGACCTTGAGAAATTCCTCAAGGAATACAATGCGATTTGAGCTCGTTGCTCTGATCTATTTTTGAATCCCCTTTGAAAACAGCCCGCTTTTGCAGTCAACGACTGGCTGCAGATGCGGGCTGTTTTTTGCCCTGAAAAGGAATAATGTTGCACAAAAAGTGTGACTTAGTACCGTGAATTATGAACAAATTGTGCGATTCCGGGTTGTTCTTGGGTGTTTTGTGTGTTATGCTTAATATAACAAGCGTCGGGCTGGTTCTGTGCGCCCGATAAAAACAAAAGAGAGTTTTAAGAGGAGGTCGTTTTTCCATGAAACAGCTTATCTCCCGCCGCAGCTTCCTGAAAGCCGCAGGTGTCACCACGGCCGTTGCTGCCGTGAGTCTGGGCGCACCCGCTGCGTCTGCATGTTACCCCGGCAGCTTTAAGGACATTACGATCCTGTACACCAACGATGTTCATACTTATATCGACAAAAAATCGCCGGAACTGACCTATGCTGCCATCGCAGCTTTGAAAAAGAGCTATCAGGATGCAGGCAAAAATGTCCTGCTTGTAGATGCGGGCGACCATATTCAGGGTACCGCATATGGTTCCATGGACGAAGGTGCATCCATCATCCAGCTGATGAACGCCGCTGGCTATGATGCTGCAACTCCCGGCAACCATGAATTCGACTACGGCATGGCCCGTGCAAAAGAGGTAATGGCTGAGGCGGATTTCCCGTACCTCTCCAGCAACTGGGTCAATCTGCCGCTGGGCAACCGCGTTCTGCCGGATGTCAAATACTTCACCATCGGCGGCCGCGTGATCGCATTTGTGGGCATCACCACGCCCGAGACCTTCACCAAGTCTACTCCGGCTTACTTCATGGATAAGAGCCAGAGCCGCTATATCTATGATATTCTGGGCGGTGACGACGGCCAGAAGCTGTACAAGGCTGTGCAGAAGTCCATTGATAAGGCCAAGGTTCTGGCTGACTACGTGATCGGTCTGGGCCATCTGGGCGTTGATCCTTCCTCTTCGCCCTGGACCAGCAAGGAAGTCATCGAGCACACCTCCGGCTTCGATGCATTCATCGACGGCCATTCTCACACCAAGATGGAGTGTGAGTGGGTGAAGGATCTGTCCGGCAAGGCTGTCGCCCTGACCCAGACCGGCTCTTATTTTGCAAATGTTGGCGAAATGACCATCAAGGCTGACGGCTCCATTGCCACCCGTCTGATCTCCTCTTACGAAGGCTCCGACAGTGCCGTTGCCGATATCCAGAACGCATGGGTCGCTTCTGTGGACGACATGCTGGGTGAGAAGATCGCTGTTGCCGATACGAACTTCTACATCTCCGACCCCGAGACTGGCAAGCGCCGCATCCGCATGGCAGAGACGAATCTCGGCGACTTCGTGGCCGACGGCATTTACTCCTACTTCAATGAGGTGGAACAGCTGCATTGTGACATCGCTATCATGAACGGCGGCGGCATCCGCGCCGATGAGAAAGCCGGCTACTGGACCTTCAAGACCTGCAAGCAGGTCAGCCCATTTGGCAATGTGGCCTGTCTGATGTCTGTCACCGGCAAGCAGATCCAGGATGCACTGGAGTTTGCAGCCCGCTTTGCCGGAACGGAAAAGGAGAACGGCGGCTTCCTGCATGTGGCAGGCGCTTCCTACGAGATCCACACCGATATCCCCAACACCGTGCAGACCGACGAGAAGAATGTCTGGATCGGCAGTGCCACCGGCACTCCGCGCGTGCAGAATGTGAAGATCTACAACAAGGCTTCCGGTACTTATGAACCGCTGGACGAGAGCAAGACCTACGCTCTGGCTGGCATGAATTACACTCTGCGCAATCTGGGCGATGGCTTTGCCATGTTTGATGGCGCAGAGCTGATCAAGGACTATGTGTCTGAGGATTACCTCGTGATGTCCACTTACGCAATGAGCTTTGGCGGCGTGGACGGCGAGGGTCTGCCGCATCTGGCAACGGCCAACAGCCCGCTGGCCGATTATCCCGGCTACCTGCTGGACTATGAGAATCCCTACGGCGCAGGCCGCATCAGCATTCTGTAATAACTGCATAAAAATGGGCGTACCGTCGCAAAGACGGTACGCTGTTTTTGTATAACAATATAGAACGAAAAAAGCCATCCGGCATAAACCAGATGGCTTTTTGGTTGGGGATGAGAGAATCGAACTCCCACAAGTAGAGTCAGAGTCTACCGCACTACCACTATGCAAATCCCCAATATTCGATTGCGTTTCGCAGTGTGAGCCGCTCAACGTGTGCTATTATACGCGGAAAAGTGATACTTGTCAAGCGTGATTTTGAAAAAATTGCAAACTTTTTTAAAATGCGCGCACCAGCGGAGAAAGTTTCTGCTTTACCATAAACTGGCATATTCTGCACCGGTCTCTTCATATACTAGAATGTACAAACCTTCAAGATACACAAAGAAGAGGAGGACGGCCTATGCTGGAACGAACCCATGCCCAGAACACCCAAACTTTGCTTTCGAGCCGCATCCCGCGGGATGCCGAGCACGAACGCTATCACCCAGAACTGGAAGAAGAGCTGAAGGAATGTCTGTTCTGCCTGCGGCGCAATGAGATGATGTTTGATCTGGAGGTGGATACAGACCTGATCGAGCAGCGCATTTACGAGCGGCAGGCGCTTTTGTGCCGCTACCGGTACTTACTGGCCAGGGCGCGGGAGCTGGGGCTGCACACCGTCCTGACGAAGTATCAGCCTGCTGGACAGGTTTGAACAGGTTGGCAGCATAAAAATCTTGACAGAAAGCCCCTTGCGTGTTATCATAAGCAAAGATAAATGCGTACCGGGCTTTGTCCGGCGCGATGAAATTTTGAGAGCTAGAGAGGTTTTCTATTATGGAACGTATTAAGACCATTGCTACTCGTGACCTGACCAAGAGCGTTAAGACCGGCGGCTGCGGCGAGTGCCAGACTTCCTGCCAGTCCGCTTGCAAGACCTCCTGCGGCGTGGCTAACCAGCAGTGCGAGAACAGCAACAAGTAATTTTTGCAACCCCCTGCCGCCTTTGCCGGGCGGCATTTTTTTGTATAATTGGAATGGAGAGTAAAATGGTACACCAGTATCAATTGAACGGCTATAATATCGTGCTGGACACCTGCAGCGGCTCGGTGCATGTGGTGGACGATGTTGCATACGATATCATTGCCATGTACCCGGAGCATACTGCTGACGAGATCGTTTCGGCTATGATGGCAAAGTATGGAGACCGCGAGGATGTCACGGAGGAAGATCTGCGTCAGTGCATCGATGATGTGACCAACCTGAAGGAAGCAGGCAAGCTGTGGACCCCGGATACCTATGAGAATATGGCTTTCGACTTTAAAAACCGCAACACCGTGGTCAAGGCCTTGTGCCTGCATGTTGCACACACCTGCAACCTGAACTGCTCCTACTGCTTTGCTTCGCAGGGCCGCTATCAGGGCGACCGTGCGCTGATGAGCTTTGAAGTGGGCAAGCGTGCCATGGACTTCCTGATCGAAAACTCCGGCACCCGCCGCAACCTTGAGGTGGACTTCTTTGGCGGCGAACCGCTGATGAATTTTGACATGGTCAAAAAGCTGGTGGCCTACTGCCGTGAGCAGGAGAAGATCCACAACAAGAACTTCCGCTTTACCATGACCACCAACGGTATGCTGATCGATGACGATGTGATCGATTTCTGCAACAAGGAGTGCCACAACGTCGTTCTGAGTCTGGATGGCCGCAAAGAGGTCAATGACCGCTTCCGCAAGGACTATGCAGGCCATGGCAGCTACGATACCATCGTGCCCAAGTTCCAGGAGTTCGTGAAGAAGCGCGGCGACAAGAACTACTACATGCGCGGCACCTACACCCACTACAACACCGACTTCACCAACGATATCTTCCACATGGCCGACCTCGGCTTTACTGAGCTGAGCATGGAGCCTGTGGTGTCCAAGCCCGGCGACCCCAGTGCCCTGACCGAGGAAGATCTGCCCATCCTGAAGGAACAGTACGAGATCCTTGCCAAGGAAATGATCAAGCGCAACCGCGAGGGCCGCGGCTTTACCTTCTACCACTACATGATCGACCTCACCGGCGGCCCCTGCATCTACAAGCGCATTTCCGGCTGTGGCTCCGGCACGGAGTACATGGCTGTTACTCCTTGGGGCGATCTGTACCCCTGCCACCAGTTTGTGGGCGACCCCAAGTACCTGATGGGCGATATCTGGAAGGGCGTTACGAACACTGCCGTGCGCGATGAGTTCAAGCACTGCAACGCCTATGCCCGCAAGGAGTGCCAGAACTGCTGGGCAAAGCTGTACTGCTCCGGCGGCTGTGCAGCAAACTCCTACCACGCTACCGGCAACATTACCGGTGTGTATGAGTACGGCTGCGAGCTGTTCAAAAAGCGAATGGAATGCGCTATCATGATCAAGGTCGCTGAGAATCAGGAACTTGCCGCCAAGGGCATCGAGGTGCCTATTGAGCTGGGTTCCACCTGTAACGCCTGTGCTGATGGCGAAGCCTGCGAATGAGCACGACCACGCCTATTGTGGATTTTGTGCGCCGTTACGCACAGTCCGGCACCTCGCGGCTGCATATGCCCGGCCACAAGGGCCAGAGCCTTTTGGGCTTTGAGCCGTGGGACATTACCGAAATAAAGGGTGCGGATGAACTGTATGGGGCTGACGGCATCATTGCCCAAAGCGAAGCCAACGCTACCCGGCTGTTCGGCACGGTGCATACCTATTACAGCACAGAGGGCTCGTCCCAGTGCATCCGTGCAATGCTGTGCCTTGCACTGCAGGCTGCGCCCGCAGCCGGACAGCGCCCGGTCCTGCTGGCAGCGCGCAACGCTCACAAAGCGCTGTTGTATGCGGCGGCGCTGCTGGATTTTGATATCCAGTGGCTCTGGCCTGCGCCGCAGGATGCCGGTGCACTTTGCAGCTGCCCGGTGTCAGCTGCAAAGCTGACAGGTGCTCTGCAGGGTTTGGCACAGCAGGGCAAAAGGCCCTTTGGCGTCTACATCACCAGTCCGGATTATCTGGGCGGCGTGCAGGATATTGCAGCGCTGGCCGGAGTGTGCAAGGATTTTGGCGTTCCGCTTCTGGTGGATAATGCCCACGGTGCTTACCTGCGTTTTCTGCCGCAGGGCGGTCAGCATCCTATTGCACTGGGCGCGGCCATGTGCTGCGACTCCGGCCATAAAACGCTGCCCGTTGTCACTGGCGGCGCATACCTGCATCTGGGCAAAAATGCCCCCATTCAGGACGAAGCCGCTGTGCGCAATGCACTGGCATTGTTTGGTTCCACCAGTCCGTCTTACCTGATCTTGCAGTCGCTGGACAAATGCAATCAGGTTCTGTCGGAGGGTTATCCGCTGCGGCTTTTGCAGTGCTGCGGATATTTGACCCGCCTGCGCCGGGAGCTGAACGAAGCCGCTGCGGCAAAACACTGCCCGGGGCCGCTGGCACTGGAAAGCGAACCTCTCAAGGTCACGCTGGATGCTGCTACACTGGGCATGACCGGCACAGAGCTTGCAGAAGCACTGCGCAGCGCAAAGGTCGAGTGCGAATATGCCGACCCGCGCTATGTTGTGCTGATGTTCACCCCGGCAAATCCGCCGCAGGACTTTGAACGGCTGACTTCTGCCGTTCTCCACATTGTGGAAAACCTTACAGGACCGTTCCCGCTCCCGGAAAAAAACGATCGTGAGCTTTTGGAGCTGGAACACGAATTGCACACCTGCTGCAGCATCCGGCAGGCCGTGTTTGCCCCGCAGGAGCAGGTGCCCACAGAGCAGGCGGTGGGGCGTATCTGCGCTATGCCGACGGTTTCCTGCCCGCCTGCGATCCCCATTGTGGTCAGCGGCGAGAAGATCACATCGGCTGCCGTCCGGCTAATGCAGAAATACCATGTAATGCAGGCGGCTGTCCTGCGCAAAACGATCTGATTGTTTCAAAAGGCCCAAAGGCATCGTGCATTTTGCACGGTGCCTTTTTTGCGCGCATATCCTGCAAAGCATGTGCATATTTTTCCAGTAGAGACGGACAGGGAAAGGAGCACACTGCATGGAACTGAAGATCTTTCGGGATACGCTGCCACAGGCAGGCACGAGCTGCACCGTCAAGGCAGAACTTCCGCTGGAAACCGAGATCCTGATTTCAGATTATCTTCCGCCGGTGTTCAAGCTGGTCAAATGCTTTGCAAAACCGGTGGTGCTGCAAAAGCAGCTGCAGCCCGGGCGGCTTACATTGGAAGGCTATCTGCGCTGCACGGTGTTTTATCAGGGCGAGGACGGGGCCGGGCTTTGCCAGACCGAGCAGAAGCTGCCGTTTACAAAGCAGCTGGAGGTGCCGGAATTTTCCTTCACCAGCTGGATGGCCATGGTAGAAGGGCAGACCGAATACCTCAACTGCCGGGCGGTAAACCCGCACCGCATCGAGGTGCGCGGAGCCTATGGTCTTGTGGTTACTATCCATACACAGGATAAACAGGAACTGATCACGGCGCTGGCCGATGGCGGCATTGAACAGAAATTGCAGACGCTGAACGGCGTGCGCAGCACCGCGGTGCTGGAAAAGCTGGTCACTGTGGAAGGGGAGCTTGTGTTTGCAAAGCCGCCCGCAGCCATTCTGGATATTACCGGCAGCGCCGCCGTGCGGGAGGTAAAGCTGCTGGCGGGCAAGGCAGTGGTCAAGGGCGAGGTACGTGCCCAATGCGCCTGGCGCGCGGAAGGCGAAAGCAGCCTGCAAAGTCAGGCGGCATCCCTGCCGTTCAATCAGGTGGTGAATCTGGAAGGCGTAGCAGAGGACTGCAGATGCATGTGCGTGCTGGAGCCGGTTGGCTTTGCCCTTGCGGAGGGCGAACAGGAAGCCAGCGGCCAACTGACAGCCAGCGTGATGATGCATTTGCACGCATGGCGGCCCTGCCAGCTGCAATACGTAGCGGATGCCTTTTCTACGCAGTTTGAAACCGCCGTCACGCCGCAGGAATTGGCAGCAGAAGATCTTGCCTGTATGCTGAACGAGACAGCATCTTCCACGGCCTCCGGGCCGCTGCCAGATGCGGATGCTCAGCTGCGCGCCTGCTTTGTGTCTTATGGACCGGCGCAGGTAACACCTTACCGCGACGGCTGGGCCTTTACGGTGCGTGCCGTTGCCACCGCCTTTGCCGAGAACAGTCTTGCCGAGCTGGAAAGCTACGAAAAAACACTGGAGCTTGTCTTTCCGCTTGCAGTAGAAGCCCCGCCGGGTGCACAGTTCAGCCCGGAATGCTGGCTGAGCACCGAGAACATCCAGTGCAGCTGCACTGGCGGCACATTGGAAGTGACGGTCACCGCCCGTGCCGAAGGAGCCATCCTCTGCCGGAGCACACATCCGGGCATCGGCAGCATTGAGCTGGGCGAACCGCTGACGACTCCGGACCCGGAGATCGCACTGCGCATCTACTATGCACAGGCAGGGGAGGAGTTGTTCGGCATTGCCAGACGGTTCCATGTGTCACCGGCACAGATCCTGACGGCAAATGGGCTGGAAGCCGGTACGCAGGTCCTGCCGCAGGCGATGCATTTTCTGGTGCCGGGTGCATAAATCGACGAAGAACGCTGCCTTTTCAGGCGGCGTTTTCCTTTTGTGCCGAAAAGAAAGTGAAAAAGCCCTTTCTTCTCTGTGTGCGGGAGAGTATAATAAAAAGCGGTGTTTGAAATAGGAAAGGAGTAAAAAAACAAAGATGAATTCCAAAAGTAAGCTCCTTGCCCCGGAGCTTGTCAATGCAGAAAGACCGGTTTGGGCTTTCAGCAAAAAGATTTTCTGTGAGGGCATGCGGGATGGCGTTCCCATTGCGCTGGGCTATTTTGCTGTTTCCTTCTCGCTGGGCATTGCGGCCCGCCGGGCAGGCTTTACCCCGTTTCAGGGCTTTCTGGTCAGCCTACTGAACAACGCTTCGGCAGGCGAATACGCTGCATTTGCCATCATCATGGCCAATGCGACCTATCTGGAAGTGGCTATCATCACACTGATCGCCAATGCGCGCTATCTGCTCATGAGCTGCGCACTGGCCCAGCGCTTTGCGCCGGGCACACCCTTCTGGCACAGGCTGCTCATCGGTTATGATGTGACAGACGAGCTTTTTGGCATCACCATTGCACGGCCCGGCAGCCTGAACCCATATTATACCTACGGTGCCATTCTGCTGGCGGCACCGGCTTGGGCCATCGGTACGGCGTTGGGCATCATTGCGGGCAATCTGCTGCCGCTGCGGGCTGTCAGTGCGCTGAGCGTTGCCCTTTACGGCATGTTCCTTGCCATCATCATTCCTCCGGCGCGTAAGAGCAGGGTGGTAGCTGCACTTGTTGCCAGCAGCTTTGCACTGAGCTTTGTGTGCAATTACCTGCCGGGTATCTCCGCTCTTTCGGAGGGCACGCGCACCATTTTGCTCACAGTGCTCATTTCCAGCGCTGCAGCAGTTCTTTTTCCGGTAAATCCAGAAGAGCAGGAGGCAGAGCATGACGCATAATCATTACATTTACATTGCAGTGATGGCGCTGGTATCCTATGCCATCCGCATCCTTCCGCTCACACTGATCCGCAAGCCCATCAAAAATCGCTTCATTCAGTCGTTTCTGTATTATGTGCCCTATGTGACGCTGGCGGTCATGACCTTCCCGGCCATTGTCAACGCGACCCAGAGCCCGGCTGCCGGTGCCATGGCGCTGGTGGTAGGCATTGCAGCTGCTTGGTTCGGCGCAAGCCTGTTTCAGGTATCTGTGGCCTGCTGTGCCGTCGTGTTCGTGCTGGAACTGTTCCTTTAAAATTTTTGTGCCCGGCAGGCTGTCATGCTGCTGGGCACTTTTTCATTGCCCTGCAGGAGGAAATTATCATGAAAAAAATTCTTATCACCGGTGCAGGCGGCTTTGTCGGCTCCCGCATTTTGCAGCAGTGGCAGGGAAAGTACGAGCTTTGCGCCCTTCCAAAAGGCTTTTTCTGTACAGCCGATGAAGCTCCCGCCCGTGCACAGGTGGAAGCTTTGCATCCGGATGTGATCCTGCACACCGCCGCTCTTTCCGATACCAGTTACTGTGCGCAGCATCCGGCAGAAGCTTACCGTGCCAATGTGGAGCTGCCAGTCTGGCTGGCACGGGCTGCGCAGCAGACGAAGGCAAAGCTGGTGGCATTCAGCTCGGATCAGGTCTATGCCGGTGTGCAGCAGCAGGGGCCGCTGCCGGAAACACTGGCCCTGCATCCCGCAAACATTTACGGCCAATACAAGCTGGAAGCAGAGCAGCGTGTGCTGGAGCTCTGCCCGGACTCGGTCCATCTGCGTGCCAGTTGGATGTATGACCTGCCCGGCTATGGGCTGCCCATCCGGGGCAATCTTCCGCTGAATCTTCTGCGTGCCGCGCTGAAGGGAGAGGCTCTGCGCTTCTCCCGGAACGACCACCGCGGCGTGACCTATGTGCGGCAGGTGATCGAAAATCTGGAGCCTGCCATGGCGCTGCCCGGCGGCGTATACAATTTTGGCAGCGGCAATGCCGAAAACATGGTATGCACCGCCCGGCAGTTTGCCGAAACGCTGGGAATCGCTGTGCAGATCGAGGAAGAAAGCTGGGGCCGGAACCTTGTGATGGACACCACAAAACTGGAACGCTTCGGCATTCGGTTCGACACTACTCAGCAGGGCATCCAGCGCTGTTTAAAAGATTACGGGCTGAGAACGCTGTAAAATTTCCATATCGCACAAAAATCAAATAAAACAAAACAAAAAAGCAGGAGTTCTGCGCGAAATTCTTCCGACCAAAGCGGAAAAAACGCACAAAGCGCCCTGCTTTTTGTGTTTCTCAGCGGGAAACAACCGTTCACGAAAAAGTCATACTTAATTTACAAGGATACGCAGTTTTGCTATAATAAATCCGCTTTTTTGGTAAAGCAGTCGAAAAGAATGATTTTTGTCAAGATTTGAGGAGAGTGGAACATTTGAAGGAAGTCAAGCTCGAAGAGTCGGCGTATCAGTTCAACGCAAAAATGTCCCTGAAACAGGCGATCCCGCTGGGCCTGCAGCATGTCTGCGCCATGTTCGTGGGCAACCTGACCCCGCTGCTGATCATCACCAGTGCCTGCGGCATTGCGGGTGGTGAATTTGCAGATCTGCAGGTCACGTTGCTGCAGAGCGCCATGTTTGTGGCCGGCGTAGTCACGCTGGTACAGCTGTTCACCATCGGCCCCGTGGGCGGTAGCGTGCCCATCATCATGGGCACCAGTTCCGGTTTTATCGGCGTGTTCAACAGTGTTGTCGGCAGCATGGGCGGCGGTGTGCTGGCCTATGGTGCCATTATGGGTGCATCCATCATCGGCGGCATCTTTGAAGGCGTTCTGGGCTTCTTCCTCAAGCCTCTGCGCAAGTTCTTCCCGCCGGTCGTCACCGGTACGGTTGTACTTTCCATCGGTCTTTCGCTGATCTCGGTGGGCATCAATTCCTTTGGCGGCGGCAACGGCGCAAAAGACTTTGGCTCCATGGAAAATCTTCTGCTTGCCCTGTTCGTATTGGTGGTCATTCTGATCTTCAAGCACTGGACCACGGGCTTCCTCAGCTCTTCCGCGATCCTGATCGGCATTCTGGCCGGTTACGTTGCGGCCTTTGTCATGGGTCTGGTGCTGCCCACCACCGGTGTCACTGCCGATGGTGTAGAGTTTACCAAGGCATGGGTGCTCAACTGGAATAAGGTGGCACAGGCCTCTTGGTTTGCCATTCCCAAGCTGATGCCGGTCAAGATCGTGTTTGATATGCGCGCTATTATGCCGGTGATGATCATGTTCGTTGTTACCGCTGTTGAGACCGTGGGTGATATCTCCGGTGTCATGGAGGGCGGCATGAATCGTGAGCCCACCGATAAAGAGCTGTCCGGCGGTGTGATCTGTGACGGTCTGGGCTCCTCTTTTGCGGCTCTGTTCGGTGTACTGCCCAACACTTCCTTCAGCCAGAACGTGGGTCTGGTGGCCATGACCAAAGTGGTCAACCGCATGGCTCTGGCCTCCGGTGCCATCTTCCTGATCCTGTGCGGTCTGATCCCCAAGCTCGGCGCGCTGATCTCCATTATGCCGCAGGCCGTTCTGGGCGGTGCTGCCGTTATGATGTTCTCTTCCATCGTGGTCAGCGGCATCCAGCTCATCACCAAGGAAAAGATGACCCCGCGTCAGCTTACCATCGTCTCGGTGGCTCTGGGTGTTGGCTACGGCATGGGTGCCAACAGCGGCATTCTGGCACAGGCTCCGCACGCTTTCCAGCTGATCTGCGGCGAGTCCGGCATCGTTCCGGCTGCGTTTGTGGCGATCCTGCTGAATGTGCTGCTGCCGAAGGATGACAAGGCAGAATAAAGCTCAAAGCTTTTGCCGGGCCAGCGCTTCCAATTGCGCAAGTGCTTCGGGCGTGTCGGCATCGGCCAATTCATTCCGATCCGCAATGTAAACGGTGTGAACATGCGCGGGATATTTCCGAAGCAGAACACTTCCGCCCATGCCTTGCGGCAAGGTGAGCAGTTCCTGAAAAAGTCCTTTTTCAAACAGAACGGGACTTCCAGTAAGGGGAGACGGGTCGTTACGGACCCGGAATCCCAGACGGAAGATCTCCCGTTCTGTTTCTTTTTGCCGTTCCAGCCGGGTCTTGTGATCCCATCCGGAGATGCCTGCCATGGCTTCCACTGTCTCGCGGCACAAAAGCGGCTGGTCTCCCGGCAGGAACATGCAGCCAAAAAGCTCCGGAACCTGTTTCAGCAGCGCAGAAAGACCAAGCCGCACCGTATCGTTTCGACCAGGCAGATCGTGCAGCAGCACCGGAACATTGCGGGAACGGCAAAGCTGTGCAACTTCGTCTGAACGTGTCACCACGATGCGGGCCGAAAGCTTTGGAGTATCGGTCGCCGCAAATGCGCGGCATAGCATCGGTTCCCCGCAGAACGGCGCAAGGAGTTTGTTGGAGCCGAAGCGCTGGCTCAGACCGGATGCCATAATGACACAGCCCACCGGAAGAAGTTCTTTCATATAGTACCACTCTTTCTGAAACGAATTCACAATAGTATTATATCGAAATCTGTGTTAAAATAAAAGAACAGAGAAAAAGAGAGAGAGGAACCTGCATCTATGATGACGATCCGAGAATATAAGCAGGCCGAAAGTCTGGAAGAAGCGTGGCAGCTGAACCAGAAAAAGGCCAACCGTGTGCTGGGCGGCATGATCTGGCTCAAAATGGAGAATATCAATGTCGGTACAGCCATCGACCTGTCCGGTCTGGGACTGGACACCATAGAGGAGACCGAGGGCAGCTTTTCCATTGGTGCCATGGTTACACTGCGCCAGCTGGAAGAGCACGCCGGTCTTGCTGCGTATACCCATGGCGCAGTAAAGGAAGCGCTGCGGCATATCGTGGGCGTGCAGCTGCGCAATCTGGCAACTGTGGGCGGCAGCATCTACAGCCGGTTCGGCTTTTCTGATGTGCTCACGCTGTTTATGGCCATGGACTGTTCGGTAGAGTTGTACAAGGGTGGGATCATATCCCTGCAGGAGTATGCTGAGCGCCCTTATGACCGGGACATCCTTGTGCGGCTGATCGTTAAAAAGGAAAAAGCAGAATTTTTCTATCAGTCCGTGCGCAACAGCCAGACTGATATCCCGGTGCTTACCTGCGCGGCCGCCCGTCTGGAAAACGGCAGCTATCGCATTGCGATCGGTGCGCGGCCGCTCAAGGCTGTGCTGTTTGAGCTGCCGGCAAAGGCGGGTGTTTCTGCGCAGGAACTGGCGCAGAACTTTGCCGATGAAGTAAAGCAAAAAATTGTCACTGGCTCCAATATGCGCGGCAATGCCGAGTACCGCCGCCATCTGGCAGGCGTTCTGACAAAGCGTGCTGTTCTGGAACTGGAAGCACGCACGGCACAGGAGGAAAATTAAATGCAGATCACTCTTACATTGAACGGCATCAAGGTCACAGAGGATGTGGCTGCAGATATGCTGCTGATCGATTTTGTACGTGCCCACGGCTGCAAGAGCGTCAAGCGCGGCTGTGAGACCTCCAACTGCGGTCTGTGCACGGTGTTTCTGGACGAGAAACCGGTGCTGTCCTGCTCGGTACTGGCAGCGCGTGCCAGCGGTCACAGCATTACCACACTGGAAGGCCTGCAGGAAGAAGCGGCGGAGTTCGGCGGCTTTATCGCGGATCAGGGCGCAGAGCAGTGTGGCTTCTGCAACCCGGGCTTTATCATGAATGCGCTGGCCCTCTTCCGCGAGAATCCGTACCCCAGTGAGGAAGAAGTGAAAGAATATCTCTCCGGCAACCTCTGCCGCTGCTCTGGCTATGAGGGCCAGCTGCGCGGCATCATGAACTTTCTGGCATGGAAAAAGCAGAAGGAGGCCGCAGAATGAGTACCATCAACAAGCCTTTCCGTAAAAAGGATGCCATGCAGCTGGTCACCGGCCAGCCCGTCTATATGGACGATGTGATCCCGCAGGACTGCCTGATCGTAAAGCTGCTGCGCTCTCCGCACGCGAATGCCATCGTCAAAACGATCAATACGGCTGTAGCAAAAAAGGTGCCCGGCATCGAGGCGATCTTTACATGGGAGGATGTGCCGCAGGATGCGCCGCGCTACACGCAGGCTGGCCAGACCTATCCGGAAGCCAGTCCGCGTGACCGCCTGCTCATTGACCGCCATGTGCGCTTTGTGGGTGATGTGGTGGCCATTGTGGCCGGTAAGGACGAAAAGTGCGTGGATAAGGCTCTCAAGCTCATCAAGGTGGAATATGAGGTTTTGGAAGCAGTGCTGGACTATCACACTGCCAAGGACAACCCCATTCTGGTGCATCCGGAGGACAACTGGGCCAGTCTGTGCCCGGTGGGAGCTGACAACAAACGCAATCTCTGCGCCCATGATGAATGCGGAGCCGGTGATATCGACGCGGTGCTTGCAGCCAGCGATGTAGTCATTGACCACATTTACCACACCAAAGCCTGCCAGCAGGCCATGATGGAGACCTTCCGCACCTACTGCTCCATTGATACCTATGGGCGGCTGAATGTGCTCAGCTCCACGCAGATCGTGTTCCATGCACGGCGCAATATTGCGAACGCACTGCATATTCCCAAATCCATGGTGCGCGTGGCAAAGCCCCGCATCGGCGGCGGATTTGGTGCCAAGCAGACGGCGGTCAGTGAGGTGTATCCGGCTTTTGTGACTTGGAAGACCAAAAAGCCCGCCAAGATCATTTTCAGTCGTGTGGAAAGCCAGATCGCATCCTCGCCGCGTCACGAAATGGAGATCCATGTGCGGCTGGGTGCCACGAAGGACGGCGTTGTGAAGGGCATTGATCTGTACACCCTTTCCAATACCGGTGCTTACGGTGAGCATGGCCCTACGACCGTGGGCCTTTCCGGTCACAAGTCCATCCCGCTGTACGGCAAGGCAGAAGCCTTCCGCTTTATCAGTGATGTGGTGTATACGAACCACATGTCTGCCGGTGCTTACCGCGGTTACGGCGCAACGCAGGGACTGTTTGCCGTAGAATCTGCTGTCAATGAACTGGCTCATAAGCTGAATATGGACCCCTTTGAGCTTCGGCTGAAAAACACCGTACAGGAGGGCGATGTGATGCCCGCCTACTATGGGGCTGTCAACACCAGCTGCGCGCTGGACCGCTGCCTTGTCAAGGTGCGGGATATGATCGACTGGGAGCACAAATACCCTGCCCGTGATATGGGCAACAGCAAGGTGCGC
Organism: Faecalibacterium sp. AF10-46; assembly: GCF_003604105.1. Classification (NCBI taxonomy): domain Bacteria; kingdom Bacillati; phylum Bacillota; class Clostridia; order Eubacteriales; family Oscillospiraceae; genus Faecalibacterium; species Faecalibacterium sp. AF10-46. The sequence continues at coordinate 558,399 of NZ_QVGY01000001.1, forward strand.
GCTGTCGGTATGGGCATGGCGATGCAGGGTTCCGGCATTTCCGGCATGGATGTGGGCAGTGCCACCCTGAAACTGAATGATGACGGCTTCTACACCCTGATGATCGGTGCGGCCGACATGGGCACCGGCTGTGACACTACACTGGCGCAGATCGCCGCCGAAGTGCTGGACTGCCCGCTGGACAATATCACGGTCTTCGGAGCTGATACGGATACCTCGCCCTATGACTCCGGCTCCTATGCGTCCAGTACCACTTACGTTACCGGCAAGGCCACCGAAAAGTGTGCCATGAAGCTGCGCGGCCAGATCTGCAAGCTGGGCGCAGAGCTGCTGGAATGCACCGAGGACGAGGTGGAATTTGATGGAAAAGATGTTTTCAAGAGCAAAGATCCCACACAGAAAAAGTCTCTGAGCGAGATTGCGTATGCTTCGCAGTTCGGCCATATGGTTCCGCTGGAAGCCACCGAAACGCATACTTCGCCTTTGTCGCCGCCGCCGTTCATGGTTGGTGCTGCTGAGGTGGAAGTGGATACTGAGACCGGCGAGGTAAAGCTGCTGGAGTTTGATGCCTGTGTGGACTGCGGCACGCCCATCAACCCGAACCTGACCCGTGTGCAGGCTGAGGGCGGTCTGCTGCAGGGCATCGGCATGACTCTGACCGAAAACATCACCTACGATAAAAATGGCTACCCGGAAGAGAACTCTCTGTTCCAGTACAAAATTCCGGCCCGCACCGATGTGGGCAAGATCAAGGTTGAATTCGAGAGCAGCTATGAACCCAACGGACCCTTTGGCGCAAAGTCCATCGGCGAGGTGGTCATCAATACACCGCTGCCTGCCATTTCCGATGCCATCTATAACGCTATCGGCACCCGGTTCTATGAGCTGCCCATCACACCGGAAAAAATCGCCATGGCAGTTGCAGAAAAGCAGAAATGATCGACGAAAAAATTTTTCCGTTTCTTGCGGAGAAGGGACATGTTATTTCTCTGGTGGGCGGCGGCGGAAAGACCACACTGATGTACAATCTGGCTGCGCACTGCGCCCGCAAGGGCTGGCGGGTATTGGCCGCTACCACCACCCATATTATGCAGCCGCCCGGCGGGGTCTGGGCACAGACGGATGCAGAGCTTTTCCGCCTGTGGAAGTGCGGCAGTTATGCCGTGGCCGGAACCGCTGCACACGGCGGCAAATTGACGGCCCCGCCGCAGGCACAGCTGGAGCGCTGGATGACCCTTGCAGATATCGTGCTCATTGAAGCGGACGGCGCAAAACGGATGCCCTGCAAGGCACCCGCTGCGCACGAGCCGGTGCTTTTACCGCAGTGCGATACGGTTCTGGCCGTAGCAGGGCTTTCTGCGTTGAGGCATCCGCTCCGGGAGGTCTGTTTCCGGGCGGAGCTTGCCGCAGAGCTGCTTTGTGTTCCGCAGGATGCGCAGTTGACACCGGAACTTCTGGCAAAGCTGCTTGCAAGTGAAGCCGGTGGAAGGAAGGCTGTAGGGGATCGCAGCTTTTATGCTGTACTCAATCAGGCCGATACAAAAGAGCAGGCTGCTCTGGCCCGGCAGATAGCTGATATTCTGAAAAATATTTATCGTATTTCCTGCGTTACGTCTCATTTCGAGAAAGGAGAACGTGCATGAGCAAAGAAGGCAAGATCGTGTTCTGCACCGGCGGCGGATGTACCGCAAAGCTGGGGGCCGGAGCGCTGAGCCGTATTCTGGAAAAGCTGCCGCGCGATGCAAGAGACCCGAGCCTTCTGGTCGGGTACGACAGCCGGGATGATGCGGCTGTATACCGCATTACCGATGATATAGCACTGGTGCAGACAGTGGATTTTTTCCCGCCGATGGTGGATGACCCCTATACCTTCGGCCAGATCGCAGCGGCCAACGCCCTGAGTGATGTCTATGCCATGGGCGGCGAGGTGAAGACTGCACTGAACCTTGTCTGCTTCCCCGAGAGCATGGATCTGAACATTCTGGGCGAAATTCTGCGCGGCGGAGCCGAGAAGGTGGCCGAAGCGGGCGGAAGCCTTGCAGGCGGGCATTCCATTGCCGATACAGGTGTGAAATACGGACTTTCGGTGACTGGCCTTGTGGACCCGAAAAAAATGTATATGAATGATTCCGGCAAGCCCGGTGACAAGCTGATTTTAACAAAAGCTCTGGGCGTGGGCCTGATCTGCACGGCAAACCGTGTGGGCGAAGCGGCACCGAAAGATATGGCCGGTGCCATTGCGTCCATGACAACGCTGAACAAAAACGCTGCCGAGATCAGCCGAAAGTATACGGTCCACGCGGCAACCGATGTGACCGGTTTCAGTTTTCTGGGCCATCTGCACGAGATGATGGGCGGAAAGCTTTCCTGTATCATTGATGCACGGATGGTGCCGGTTCTACCGGGAGCCGAAAAAGCGGCAGATGATTTTTTGTATACCGCTGCCGGACAGCGCAACCGCAACCATACCGGGCCATATGTCACTTTTGAAAATGTGCCGTTTGCAATGGAAGAGGTGCTGTTTGACCCACAGACTTCCGGCGGACTGCTGCTGGCCGTTTTGCCAGAAGAAGCAAATGCGCTGGAAGCAGAGCTGCAGGCCGCTGGCCTACCCGCAAAGATCGTGGGTGAGATCATACCCAAAACCGAACAGGAAATCACTGTAAAATACTGATGGAGGCCTACAATTATGATGCTGAAAGTTGATGCCCGTGGCGACGCATGCCCGCTGCCCGTTGTAAAAGCCAAAAAAGCAATCTCTGAACTGCAGGGTGCCGGTGAGGTGGAAGTGCTGGTGGATAATGAGATCGCCGTGCAGAACCTTACCAAAATGGCCCAGCAGAAAGGTTATCGGTACAGCGCCGAAAAGCTGGCCGAGCGGGAATACCGCGTGCTCTTCACAGTCGGCGAAGCGTCCGAAACACCCACTGAAGAAGCACCGGCCTGTGCACTGGACACCCGCACAGACACGGTGGTTGCCATCAGCTCTGATAAAATGGGCATTGGCGCAGATGACCTTGGCAAGTCCCTGCTCAAGGCCTTTGTGTTCGCACTTACCCAGCAGGATCAGCTGCCCAAAACAGTGCTGTTCTATAACGGCGGCGCGTCCCTGACCTGTGAGGGTTCGCCCATGCTGGATGACCTGAAGGCACTGGAAGCACAGGGCGTGGAGATCATGACCTGCGGCACCTGCCTGAATTTCTATGGCCTGACCGAAAAGCTTGCTGTTGGCAGTGTGACCAACATGTACACCATCGTGGAAAAGCTGACGCAGGCAGGCAACGTGGTGAAACCGTGATCTATCTGGATAACGCTGCCACGACCCTGCGCAAGCCGCCGCAGGTGGAGCAGGCTGTGCTGGACGCAATGCGCACGGCAGGCAATCCGGGACGGGGCGCCCATGAGCCCACGCTGCACGCAAGCCGTCTTGTTTATGCTGCGCGGTGCGCAATGGCAAAGCTCCTCCACGCACCAGACCCGTCCTGCATTGCCTTTGCGGCAAATGCAACGGAGGCTTTGAACATTGCATTGGGTGGTCTTTTTGCGCCGGGCGATCATATCATCACAACGGTATGTGAGCATAACTCTGTTCTGCGGCCGCTCTACCGACTGCGGGAACAGGGCTTGCAGTTCAGTTTTGCGGGCGTGGATGAGCGCGGACGGCTGCAATATGATGACTGGGATAAGCTGGTTCAGCCCAATACAAAAGCACTGGTCGTAACAGGTGCTTCCAATGTGACCGGCAACGGAACGAATCTTGCAAAAGCAGCGGTTTTTGCACACCGGCACAGCCTGCTGCTGATCGTGGATGCGGCCCAGACGGCGGGTTCACAGCCCATTGACGTACAGGCACTGGGCATTGATGTGCTATGCTTCACCGGGCATAAGGCGCTGCTTGGCCCGCAGGGAACAGGCGGCTTGTATGTGCGCCCGGGGCTTTCCATCCGGCCATTGGTAGTGGGCGGCAGCGGCGTACACAGCTTTGATGAACAGCATCCCGCACAGATGCCCACCGCTCTGGAAGCCGGGACGCTCAATGTTCCGGGTCTGGCGGGCCTGTGTGCCGGTGTGGAATGGATTCTGGCTCATGGCGTGGAAACGCTGTGTGCAAAAGAAACTGCACTGGCGGCGCTCTTTTATAAAAACATTCGAGATCTGCCGAACGTGAAGATCTACGGCGACCCGGAAATGCCGCTGCATGCTCCCATTATCTCGCTCAACATCGGAGATGAAGATTCAGCCCGCGTTGCAGATATCCTGTGGGAGGACTACAGCATCTGTGTGCGTGCCGGTGCGCACTGTGCACCGCTGATGCATAAAGCGCTGGGCACGGTGGAGCAGGGCGTGGTACGGTTCAGCTTTTCGCATTTCAATACGGAAGCCGAAGTGCTTCAGACCGCAGCCGCTGTTCAGGAGCTTGCACAGGAGATCTGATATGCGCATCAAAAAAACTTATATTGTTCTTTCGTTCCGCACAACGCTGGATGCCATGGAATGGGAAAAGCAGTGCCTTGCGGAGAAGGTTCCGGGCAGGCTCATCCCACTGCCGCGCGAGATCTCCGCAGGCTGCGGCCTTGCCTGGCGGATGCTGCCGGAAGAATTTGAGCAGTGGCAGAACCGGCTGGACCCGGCACGTTACGATCAGGCCGCAGCAGTAGAACAGTAATAAAGATAAAACAGGAGAATGACGCATGGGTAAAATGCCGCTTTATACAATGCTGCAAAAAGCCCGTTCTGCGGGCGGCTGGACGATGGAGACCCAGTTAGAGGGCGATGCCGCTGGGAGCCAGCTGCTTTTGCTGGAGGGCAGGCCTGTGTGGCAGAGGGGAGACAGCACCGTACTGCTGCAGCACCTGACAGAACTGCAGGGCTGCACAGCAGCTGGTATCCACTCTGTTGCGGGCACAGACATCTTTGCGGAGCGCTTTGGCGCGGTGCCGCAGCTGGTAGTCTGCGGCGGTGGACATGTGGCTGCAGCCGTTGTGCAGCTTGCAAAGCTGCTGGGCCTGACGGTCCTTGCAATGGATGACCGCGAGGAATATGCACAGCAGCTGCGGCTGGCCGGAGCCGATAAAGTGCTCTGCCTGCCGTTTGAAAAAGCGCTTGCGCAGGTACCTGACGGCGCAGAGACTTATTTTGTGGTCGTCACCCGGGCACATGCATTTGATGTGGACTGCCTGAAGGTGATATTAAAAAAGCCTGCAGCCTATGTTGGCATGATGGGCAGCCGCGGGCGTGCCGCACTGGTGCGCCGTCAACTTCTGGAAGCCGGTATCGATGCCGAAAGAGTGGAGGCGTTGTACGCCCCCATCGGGCTTTCCATCGGCTCACAGACGGCAGAGGAGATCGCACTTTCCATTCTGGCACAGATCGTATCGATCAAGAATGCGCGTCCGCAGACGGAGGGCTTTTCATCTGCCCTTCTGGAAGCCATGGCTCAGATAGATGCCGCCGGGCAGCAGGCGGTGCTTGCTGTGATTGCGGCGCGGCACGGCTCTACGCCGCGGGAAATCGGCGCAAAAATGCTGGTTCGCACAGACGGCTCTATTGTGGGCAGTGTGGGCGGCGGTATTATGGAGCACCGCACCATTCTGGCTGCACAGGAAATGCTGACGGGAGCTGCTCCGGCGTATCAACGGCTGCATTTTTCGGCAGACGGCAAAAATGATGATGCAGCAATTGCTGCCTGCGGTGGGTCTATGGAGATCGTATTGACTCGACTCCAGCCCGGAGAGGAGATCAAATGAAGAAGGATGCACTGATCCTTGTGCGCGGCGGCGGCGACCTTGCTACCGGCACCATTCACCGGCTGTGGAGCGCAGGCCTGCGTGTGCTGGTGCTGGAAGCGGAGCATCCGGCGGCGATCCGGCGGCAGGTTTCTCTGTGCGAAGCCGTTTATGAAGGTGAGACCGCCGTTGAAGGTCTGCGTGCGGTACGAATCGAAACTCTGGCACAGGCAGAAGAAATCTGGAAACAGAATGCCGTTCCTGTTCTGGTAGACCCGCAAGGCAAAAGCATTGCGCCGGCAAAGCCGGATGTCCTTGTGGATGCGATCCTTGCCAAAAAGAATCTTGGCACAACGCGGGATATGGCACCCCTGACCATTGCACTCGGCCCCGGTTTCACGGCCGGGCAGGATGTAGATGTGGTGGTGGAGACCAAACGCGGCCACCGGCTGGGACGCATCATTCGGGAAGGCAGTGCCATCCCCGATACCGGCATTCCCGGAATCATTGGCGGCTATGGCAAAGAGCGCGTGATCCATGCCGGCACGGCCGGTATATTTATGAATCTCCGCAAAATTGGAGATATCGTGGAAGCGGGTGAGACCATTGCGCAGATCCGCACGGCAGATGGTGCCATGATCTCTGTGACCACGCAGATCACGGGCATTCTGCGCGGGCTTCTGCGTAGCAGCTATCCGGTAACGCCCGGTTTTAAGGTGGCCGATATAGACCCCCGCAAAGAGGAACTTTCCAACTGTTTTCTCATTTCGGATAAGGCCCGCTGCATCGCGGGCAGTGTGCTGGAACTTGTCTGCGCTCAACTGTGGAAATAAACCTGTAAAAAGCAAAAACCTCCGCTTCCCGGCGGCAGTACCGACAGGGAAGCGGAGGTTTCTATTTTTCATTTCAGTTGCGGTAGCAGCGGTCCTGACCTACCAGCCAGTCCTCACACAGGCGCTGGGCTTCCTCCAAACTGCGGCTCTCGCAGTCGAAGAATGCACCGTGCATCGAGCGATAGGAGTAGTGAACTCTCGGAATACCGTTGCCATCCTTGAAGCGTTCGCAGCGTTCTTCACCGGGCATCAGAAAAAGTTGTTCCATGGTTCCTTCTCCTTTGATTTCAGCATTCCGGAGCGGCTGGCCGGATGCAAGCCGCACAACGTTTGCTATTGTAGCACGCAGGGGAGAAGTTTGCTATTGCCTTTTTGTCCAAAGATATGTTTTGTTTTTCTCTGTGGTTGTGGCACAAAAGGACTTGACAAGATCATTCGTACAGGATGCGTTCCTGTTCCTGCATTTTCCTTTTTGCTGCCGCTTTGCATGGGCAGCTGCCTTGCCGTATGGAAAAACCGATGGAACGGATGAAAATATTTTGTGCACTTTTCACAGTTTTCTTCTCGAGATTTTGGTGGTACAATAGAAGCATTAAAATATATCCTTTCAGGAGGAGCACATGGCAGAAAAGAATATTGAACTGGATAGTGTAGAGGTCGCCGCAGCTGTTTTTGGCAACTGCGACCGGAACATCCGTCTGCTGGAGAACGAGTTTTCTGTTACGGCGGTCTGCCGGGGCACGCAGCTGCGGCTTTCAGGCGAACCGGCCAATGTTGCCGCGGCCAGCCGCGCTGTGGAGGGAATGCTGCTTCTGATCGAGAATCATACACCGCTGGAAGACCAGACCGTGCGCTACTGCATCAGTCTGGCGCACGATGGAGCAGAAAAGCGGGTCAAGGAACTGACCGAAGATTTTGTTACCGTAACGGTCAAGGGACGGCCGATCCGGCCCAAAACACTGGGCCAGAAGGAATATCTCAATGCCATCCGCACCAATGCCATTACCTTTGGCGTTGGCCCGGCGGGTACCGGCAAGACCTATCTGGCCGTTGCCATGGCGGTAAAGGCTTTTAAAGCCAAGGATGTTTCCCGTATCGTGCTCACCCGCCCGGCAGTGGAAGCGGGTGAAAAGCTGGGCTTTCTGCCTGGTGATCTGCAGCAGAAGGTAGACCCTTATCTGCGCCCGCTGTATGACGGCCTGTTTGATATGCTGGGTGCCGAAACTTACGAGCGCCTTGTGGAAAAGCAGATCATTGAGGTTGCACCGCTTGCCTATATGCGCGGACGCACGCTGGATGATTCCTTTATCATTCTGGACGAGGCACAGAACACCACACCGGAGCAGATGAAAATGTTCCTCACACGTATGGGTGTCGGCTCCAAGGTGGTGGTTACCGGTGATGTGACCCAGATCGATCTGCCGGAACGCACCCGCAGCGGTCTTGTGGATGCACTGCACGTGCTTAAAAATGTAAATGGGATTGCACAGTGCTATTTTACTGAGAAGGATGTTGTGCGCCACCGTCTAGTGCAGGAAATTATCAAGGCTTACGAAAAGGCTGCACACCCTGAAAAATAAAATCACCAGAATTCATATAAAGCCATCAAAAACAGAAAGGAGTGGACTGATTTATGTCCAATAAAGTTTTAATCACCAATTCACAGAAGGCCGTCAAGGTTCCTTCCGGTCTGCGCATTCTCATCCGCCGTGCCTGTAATGCCGTGCTGGAATATGAGCATTTTGAAGCTCCTGCAGAGATCAGCGTGACCTTTGTGGATAACGCCGCCATTGCTGAGCTGAACAACCAGTACCGCAACAAGCCCATGCCCACCGATGTGCTGAGCTTCCCTCTGGGGGTGGACGGCAAATATGATGTTGACGAGAACAACGGCTGCAAAATGCTGGGTGACATCGTCATCAGTATGGAGCGTGCACAGGAGCAGGCAAATCTCTACGGCCATCCGCTGCAGCGTGAGGTGGCGTTCCTGACGGTGCACTCCATGCTGCACCTGCTGGGCTACGACCACGAAAATGGCGGTTTGGAAGCCATGCGGATGCGTGAGAAAGAGGAAGCTGTTCTGCTGCAGCTGGGCCTGCCGCGCACCGTAAGCTATACCGAGTAATTGATTCACCGTGCGGTTGCCGCACAATACAGACAGGAGCTAGATTTTGAGTAACGCTACACCCATTCAGGGGCATTATGATACTTCTTCCGTTTTTGTGGCTGTCATTGGCCGTCCCAATGTAGGCAAATCCAGTCTGACCAACCTTCTGGTTGGCGAAAAGGTAGCCATCGTCACTTCCAAGCCGCAGACCACCCGCACCCGCATTACCGGCGTGATCACCCGCGGGCCGCTGCAGTATGTGCTGCTGGATACACCCGGTGTGCACAAGGCACGCAACAAACTGGGTAAACGGATGGATAAGACTGCCAGCGATTCCATTGCAGATGTGGATGTTTCCATGATGCTGTTTGAGCCTTACGGCGCACTGAATGAATCGGAAATGGTGCTGGTGGATATGCTGCGCAGCAGCGGCGGCCCGGCAATTGCAGTCATCAACAAGACCGACCTTGTCAAGGAGCCTGCTGATCTGGAAGCCCGCAAAGAAGAGCTGAAGGCATTGGGTGTATTCGACGATATCTACACCATCAGCGTCCGTGATAACGACGGCTGCGAAGTGTTGTTCGATGCTTTGAGCCGCTATGCTGTGGAAGGCCCGCATTATTTTGATGATGATGCCTACACGGATATGCCGGAAAAGGAGCTTGTGGCGGAGGTCATCCGTGAAAAGGCCCTGCTGTTCATGCGCGACGAGATCCCCCATGGCATTGCTGTCGTGGTGGAGCGCTTCAAAGAGCGCCCGGGCACCGACCTGATCGATATTGATGTAAATATCTACTGCGAGCGCGAAAGCCACAAGGGCATGGTCATTGGAAAAGGCGGTGCAATGCTGAAAAAAATTGCCAGTGCTGCCCGTGCAGACTGCGAAGAGTTTTTGGGTTGCCGCGTCAATCTGCAGTGCTGGGTAAAGGTAAAATCCGATTGGCGCGATAACGAGTTCCTGCTGAACAACTTTGGCTTCAAGCAGAACACCAATAACCGTTGAAACTTGCCAAAGCAGGACAGAATTCCCTTGGATGAACGGTTAAAATAAACTTGACACTATCCGTAACAGGGAAGAGGTGCTGCAAATGGATGCACAAGCAAGCTGGCAGGCGTTTGCCTGCACGGGAAACATTCTTCGTTATCTCGATTATAAACAACAGCGGCCGGAAGAAACCCCGGCAGAGGACCAAGAAAATGGAAGCCTTTGTAACCACGGGTCTGGTGCTGAAGGAGACCCGCTATAAGGAATCGGACCGCATTCTGACGATCCTGACACCGGAACTGGGCGTGATCTCGGCAGCAGCGCAGAGCAGCCTGCGGCTAAAGAGCAAGCTGTTCAGCGCGTGCGGGCTGTTCTGCTATTCCGAGTTCACACTGGTGCCGGGCCGCAACATGTACACTGTGCGGGAAGCGGAAGTGAAAAATGTCTTTCACGGCATCTCGTCCAGCATTGAGGGCATGAGCCTTGCCATGTATATGGCTGAAATGGCAATGACCCTTTCGCCCACCGGGCAGGAGGCACAGCGGGAGCTTCGACTGCTGCTCAACTGTTTCTATATGATCAGCGAGAGCAAAACGGACCTGCGGGTGATCAAGGCCGTGTTTGAACTGCGCACCATGAGCGAGTGCGGCTTTATGCCGCAGATCGTGTGCTGCCGCGATTGCAGCGCCTATGACGGTGCTGCGTTCTATCTGGATGTGCAGGAAGGCCACCTGCTCTGTGCAGACTGCGCCGCAAAAGCAGGAAAGACCTGCAACCTTGATCAGGGCGCACTGTATGCGCTGCGGCACATCTGCCTTGTGGACGACAAAAAAATATTTGCATTCAAAATTTCTGTGGGCAGTCTGGAAAAGCTTTCCGCAGTGGCAGAGCGCTATGCACTGACCCACCTGGACAAGCCTTTGAAAAGCTATGACTTTTTAAAGACCCTGCTGCCCTGAGCATAAAGGAAACCTATGGAAACAAGTTACTTAAAAACTCTGGAACTGGATAAGATCATCGCCCGTGCCGCAGAGGGCTGCGTGTGCAAGGAAGCGCGCGAAATGCTGCTTGCCACTCAGCCGCAGTGCGACCCGGACGAGGTGCGCTATGCGCTGGAACAGACCGATGCCATCAACACTCTGCTGATCAAAAACGGCTCCCCGCGCTTTGGCGGCGTGGAGAATGTCAGTCAGCTGGCGGCCCGCGCCGTAAAAGGTGGCGTACTTTCAATGGGCGAGCTGTTGATGGTGGCTGGTGCACTGCGCAATTTTCAGAATCTTTCAAGCTGGTATGGCGCTTCGGAGCACGACGCTCTGCCTACAGACGATCTGTTCTATGCGCTGGCACCGCAGCCGGGCCTGGAACAGCAGATCTCCAGCGCCATTCTGGCACCGGATGCCATGGCAGACACGGCTTCTCATACCTTGAACGATCTGCGCAAAAAGATCCGCGCAACGGAGAACAGCATCCGTGACCGTCTGGAGAGCATGGTCCGCAATATGGATACCTCCAAGTATCTACAGGAAAGCGTGGTTTCCATGCGCAATGGCCGGTATGTTGTGCCGGTCAAGAGCGAATACCGCGGTGAGGTGAGCGGCATTATTCATGATGTTTCGTCTACCGGAGCCACCGTCTTTGTGGAGCCGCAGGCCGTTGTGGAAGCCAATGCCCGCATTTTGCAGTACCGTGCGCAGGAAGCGCAGGAGATCGAGCGCATTCTGGTGGCCTTTACCGCACAGGTGGCTGCCATTGAGCCGCAGTTCCAGTACAGCTACAAGGCTATGCTGGAGATCGATGTTCTGCTGGCAAAGGCACGGCTGGCTTTGGATCTCAAGGCATTCAAGCCTGCTGTCCGCACCGACGATTCCTTCTCGCTGATCCGTGCGCGCCACCCGCTGATCGATCCTAAAAAGTGCGTGCCTGTGGATATTGCTCTGGGCAGGGATTACGATTCGCTGATCATCACCGGACCGAACACCGGTGGCAAAACCGTCACCTTGAAAACAGCGGGCCTGCTGTGCGCCATGGCGCAGTGCGGCTTCCTGATTCCGGCTGACGAGCGCAGTGAGATCTGCGTATTTGACGAATTTCTGGTGGATATCGGCGATGAACAGAGCATTGAGCAGAGCCTTTCCACCTTCTCCGGCCATATGAAAAAGATCACCGGCATTCTGGAGCTTGCCATGCCGCACACACTGGTGCTGCTGGACGAGCTTGGTGCCGGTACCGACCCCGCCGAAGGTGCTGCGCTGGCTGTGGCCATCATTGAAGAGCTGCGCCGCCGCGGCGTGCTGCTGATGGCCACCACTCACTACGCTGAGCTGAAGGTGTTTGCTCTGGAAACCAAGGGCGTTGTCAATGCCAGCTGTGAGTTTGATCTGGAAACGCTGCGCCCGACCTATAAGCTGAGCGTCGGCGTGCCGGGCAAATCCAATGCGTTCCTCATCAGCGAAAAGTTGGGCATCCCGGAGCGCGTGATCGAAGCGGCACAGCAGCATCTTTCCGCAGAGGATAAGCGTCTGGATGCCGTTCTGGGACAGCTGGATGATCTGAAGCTGCAGCTGAAGGAAAGCCAGAACGAGGTGGAAGAGCTGAAAAATGAAGCTTCCCACCAGCTGGAAGCCGCGCAGAAAAAGCGTGATGAGCTGATCCGTCAGGGCGAAAATGAACTGGAAGCTGCCCGTGCCAAGGCTCGTGCACTGGCACAGCAGGTGGAAAGTCAGGCTTACGCCCTGACTGATGAACTGCGTCAGCTGCAGAAGGACGAGCGCATGAGCACCCAGCAGAAAGCTCAGCGCGCCCGCGAGATCGCCAAAAAAGAATCGGAAAAGCTGTTTATCGGCTCCGAGGCTGTGCATAACCCCGTCAAGGAATTTGTGCCGCTGAAAGAGGTCAAGGTAGGGCAGGAGGTCTGCATTGCAGAGCTGAACCAGCTGGCCACCGTATTAGCCCTGCCGGATAAAAACGGCGATGTTCTGGTGCGTGCAGGCATCATCAAGACCAAAGTTCCGCTCAAGGGCTTGAAACAGCCGGAAAAGCTGGTCAAGGAAAAGAAACCGCAGACTAAAGCACAGCAGCGTTATTCCCGCCTGACCGGCGATGCCAACCGCCCGAACGGCAGGGTAGAGAGGGTACAGCGTTCCGCCAAGATGGAATGCAATCTGCTGGGCCTGACGGTGGACGAAGCGCTGCCGGAGGTGGATTCCTTTATCGACCGTGCCATCCTGAACGGACAGACAGTGGTTTATCTGATCCACGGCAATGGCACCGGTGCGCTGCGCACAGCTATCCACAAGCATCTGCGCGGCAACCGCATGGTCAAAAGCTTCCGCCTGGGCCGTTATGGCGAGGGTGAAAGCGGCGTGACCGTGGTAGAGCTGAAATAAAGAAAAAGCTATCCGAAGGATTTTTCGGGTAGCTTTTTCTCACATTGAAGGAATTTGCAGAGCAGGATCGTATTCTATAAAGAATACTAGTATAAGGATGTAAGCCAAAATGGCAAAACGATATTCCAAAGCCGCGCACTCAAAAAGACGAAAACAGACTTCTCATGTGCTCAAAAATACGGTCATTCTGCTTTTTTGCGCAGTGGGCATCTGGTTTGGCAGCTCACTCTGGCATGCAGCGCTGACTCTGCAGACAGTTCAGCCAGCGGAAAGCATCGCCGGTGAAGAATTCCGTCCGCAGGTCGGTGATCCGCCTTACCGCGTGGTGATCGATGCTGGGCACGGTGGAGCAGACCCGGGTGCAAGGGGAGTGATCGAAGAAAAAGATATGACCGCAGCAACCGCCTCGGAACTGATCCGGCTGCTGCAGCAGGACTCTAATTTTATTCCGCTGCAGACCCGTGACAGCTTTGATGAAACCACTACACCCGCCCAGCGTGCCGCCAGAGCGGACGAACAGGCACCGCAGCTGCTGCTTTCCATCCACGGCAACTCAGCTGCAAATGGCTCCACTGCATCCGGCTTTGAGTGCTATCCGGCAGTGCCGGGCCGGACTTGGCATCAGGAAAGCTTTTACTTTGCGCAGCTGCTTGCCAAAGGAATGCAGGCTGCAGGAGCATCTCTGCGTGGGCGCGGGGGAGTCCGATACATTTATTATCTGGAAAACGATCAGAAGCAACTGGTGGAAAGCACCCACACCGAGGTGCGTGCAGAGCGAAGCTTTACGTTGCTGGAAGATGTAAATTGTCCGGCAGTGCTGGCAGAGCAATGCTTTGTAACGAATGAAGCAGATGTTGCACAGTTCGGCAGCGAAGAAGGTTGTAAAAAAACAGCCCGCGTTTATTACGAAGCGATCTGTGCATACTTTGGCACACAGCCGCAGGCCGAGCAGCTTGCCGGGTTCACTTTAAATTAAAAAGTATCAGCATAGCATCACCAAGGGAGAAGAAGCGATAACATTCTGAACCCAACACCATACAGCCATCAGTATTTTAAGACCGCTGAACTCATAGCCAGAAGAGAAGGGCGGTCTTATTTTTTGATTGCGTAATTTTCGTATAATGCACGTTATGCGAAATGCGGGGAAGCGAAAAATCTCTATTTTCCTGAATCTGGCCTTTTTCCGCGACCTGCGGATCTGCAGCCATCTGTAATACCGTATGATTCAACTTTTGCGTTTTTTATATTTTTGTGTCTCATTAGTATTTTGGTGCTACAATCTTTTTATGGACTTACAAATTACAAAGCTGCACAGTCTGCCGTTGCCATGCGCGCTTGCATTTTATTTTTACAGATTCTCTTTTTATGTTGCTATAAGTTCTGTGGTCATTCTGATCTTTTTATTTTTTTGTGAACGACCATTTGCTCGTACGATTTCAAATCGCTGGCCAGATCACAGCTTATTATTCCATTATTTATATAAATATATCTATAAAAATACCGCCGATGACATGTCCGCACTTTGGACGCGTCACAGACGGTATCGTTCCATTTTATGGGTATTCTTATGTGGTTCAGGAATTTCCGTTTTCAGCGTTCGCATCAGGCTTCATTGCAAGCACGGAAGCATCCAGTCCGATGCCATCCTGAGCCGCACCCTCAAAGGCTTTCATGGGCGCAGACGAAAGTTCCTCATCCAGAGCTGAATCCTCTGCTGTCTCCCCTGTTTCCTTTTCTGTTGTATCCAAGATGCGAGAAGCTGCTTTGGGCTTTTTGACCTTGCCCAGCGGGTTTTCTTCAATAGCCGCGCGCACCTGAAATTCCTGTAGGTGCGTATAAATTTGCGTGGTAGACACATTGCTGTGGCCCAAAAGCTGCTTGAGTGTAAGGATGTCCACATTGCCGGTCTGATACATCAGAGTTGCGGCAGTGTGGCGCAGCTTATGTGTGGAAAAGCCTTTTAATCCGGCTGCTTTCATTGCACCGGTCACTAGCTGTTCTACCCTGCGGTTCGAGATACGCTCTTTGCGCCGTCGGGTAATAAAGACCGCCTTTTCCTGCGGCAGAAGCCCCTCCATCGTATTGCGTTTGCCCAGATACAGCCGCAATGCTTCCATGCAGGCATCATTCAGATAAACCATGCGCTCCTTGTGGCCCTTGCCAAACAGGCGTATCTGGCGGTTTTCCAAATCAATGTCGTCCAGATTCATGCCGACAAGCTCTGCCAGACGCATTCCACAGTTCAAAAACAGCGTCACCATGCAATAATCCCGCTCCGGAAAATCGCTTTGGGTCTGCGTGCTTTCCAATAACTCCATGGACTGCTCCGCCGTCAGATATTTGGGCAGTACCTTATCCTGTTTGGGTGGGTGGATGGCCGCAGTCGGATCTGCATCCAGCCGGTTGACCTGATTGACCAGGTAATCATAAAAGCCGTGCAGGCTTGCCAGCCGCCGGGCCGTTGAGGACTTTTTGTTGCCGCACTCGCGGTTTAAAAAGTACAGATATTCGTAGATATCCTCCTTTGTTACGGAGGCCCAGAATGCGGTGTCCAGCCCTTTGGGGTCGATATCCTTCATCTCACTGTCTTCGGGCACAAGCCCACGGCGGCGCTTCATAAAACGGCTGAATCCGCGCAGATCACAGTAGTAGCTGAACGCCGTGTTTGCGCTTTTGCCCGCGATCACTTCCAGATAGCGGACGTATTCTACAATGTCCGGCGCAGCATCATCGAAGG
The DNA here is from genome assembly GCF_003604105.1 of Faecalibacterium sp. AF10-46. Classification (NCBI taxonomy): domain Bacteria; kingdom Bacillati; phylum Bacillota; class Clostridia; order Eubacteriales; family Oscillospiraceae; genus Faecalibacterium; species Faecalibacterium sp. AF10-46. Next base: position 574,173 of record NZ_QVGY01000001.1, read on the forward strand.
GCTTGTGCTTGCCGGGATTTTTCTCGTCCAGATAGATCGACATTGTTTTTCCTCTTATAAGCGGTCAGATTTCAGGGCATTGATCGCATCGGTGATATAAGCCGCGCCAATCAGCTGCATTCCAGGATAATCTGCCGGGTTCAGATGATTCAGGCTGTGCTTCGGGATCACCGCACGTTCAAAGCCGATACGCTCTGCCTCATGCAGGCGCTGTTCCAGATTGGGTACGCTGCGCACTTCACCGCCAAGGCCGACCTCGCCAATGGCGATCAGCTTATCGCTGACGGGCCTGTCCAGCAGCGAGGAGACCATACTCAAGCAGACAGAAAGATCACAGGCAGTATCACGCAGCGCAATGCCGCCCACGATGTTGATATATACATCCAGGTTTCCAAAGAAATACCCTGCACGCTTTTCCAGCACAGCGATCAGCAGATTCATGCGGTTGTAGTCATAGCCGCTGCAGGCACGGCGCGGTGCTGGAAAATTGGTTTTGGTTGCAAGGGCCTGAATTTCGCTCAGAATAGGACGGCTGCCCTCCATGGTACAGGCCACACAGTTGCCGGAAACGCCAAGAGGACGGCCTTCCAGCAGCATCTGTGAAGGGTTTTCGATCTCAGCAAGGCCCTGCCCCGTCATATCAAACATGCCCAGCTCATTGGTGGAGCCATAACGGTTCTTGGCCGCACGCAGGATGCGGTACGGCAGCATTTTATCGCCCTCAAAGTAAAGCACCGTATCCACGATATGCTCCATGACTTTTGGGCCTGCAATGGCACCGTCCTTGTTCACATGGCCCACAATGAACATGGGAATCTCCTGCTTTTTGGCCACGGCCAGCAGGCGGGCCGCACTTTCCTTGACCTGACTTACCGTACCGGCCGAGGACGAGATATCCATGCAGCGCATCGTCTGGATGGAGTCGATGACCACGAGATCCGGCTTTTCTTTTTCGATCAGGCCGCAAATCTCGTCCACATCATTCTCCGCTGCCAGAAAGATGTTATCCTGCGGCACTTTCAGCCGGGCAGCGCGCAGCTTGACCTGCCGCACCGATTCCTCGCCAGTGATATACAAAACGCTGTGCTGGTTGGAAATGGCACCGCACAGCTGCAGAAGCATAGTAGATTTGCCCACACCCGGCTCACCGCTCAAAAGCACAACGCCGCCCAGCACAATGCCGCCGCCAAGTACACGGTCCAGCTCCGAAATGCCGGTCAGAATACGGCTTTTTTCTTCGGTCATGCTGATCTCAGAAAGGCGTTTTGCGGTCAGGGTGGTCACCCCTTCCGGGCGGGCGGCTGCCGCCTGTTTGGCTGCGGCAGTACCTGCTTTGGGGGCTTCCGCTACAACGTCCTCGTTCATCGTGTTCCAGCTGCCACAGCTTGGGCAGCGGCCCATCCAGCGGGGGCTTGTCTCGCCGCAGTTGGAACACACATATACAGTTTTCAGTTTTGGTTCCTTCATCAAAAAAGCTCCTGTTACATTGTCTTGGTTCTATTATTCTCTATTGTAGCATATAACAAGCAAACCCGCAAGAAAAGCCCTTGTTCAAAGCCTGCTTCCAATGCTTGCAAGCGCTGCAGAAATGCCGCACAGCGGCACAAATAACGTCAGCGTCAGCAGATACTGCCGGATGAATCCATGTGGCCGGACGACCTCCCGGTCAGGCCCTGCTGCAAAAAAGGAACAGACGCGGATCTGGCTGCTCACCCGCAGAGAATCTGTGCCGAGCGTGCACAGCCCTGCAGAAGCAGCTGCCGCAGGCAGAAATGCAAGCAGCAGAAGCCACGTTTCTTTTTTCAGTGCCGTGTCGGAAAGCAGCTGCACAAACAGCGTCCCGTTTCCCAGCCCATAGAACATCGTAAACAAAAAGATCAAAACCGGCCCAAGTGCGGAAAAGCCCATCAGGAACAGAAGGGTCGCGGCCGCAGCCAGCGTAAGATATTCCATTCCGAAAAGGCTGGCCGCAGTATGTGCATCTGCAGCGGCAAACAGGCCGCGCCAGCTTTGCAGGTAATATTGCAGCCAGTCCGGCTGCTGCTTTTCGCAGAAAGCCAGAAGCACGCCAGCTGAGCCAGAGCCGATCAGAAAGGCACAGACGAGCAGCCAGCAGGTTTTCTGCCGAGTTTCCGTGTTATGTCTCTGCAGCGGTGAAGGCACTTCCGGTGCAGAGCGTTCTGGCGGCAGTGTTTTCTGCGGCTGCGGCAGAAGCACAGCTTCTGGCAAGTGCGCTGGCATTCCGGTTTGCTGATAGACCCACATGATCGAACCTCCTTGTTTTATTTGTTCAGCTGCGGCGCTTTTTCTCCCGGGTCACCATGCCCAGCAATCCGCCAATACTGCCGCACAGGATCACCACAGCAAACCGCAGCAGCGGCGGCTCTTCCGTAAGCGTACCGGAAGGAACGCTGAGCACCACGAGCAATGCCGCATAAAACAGACCCTGTACAAGCCCGCACAGCAGGCCGCGTTCCTTTTTGCAAAATGCAGCGATCCAACCGCTGCAAAGGCTCCCTGCACCAACGGCTGCTGTTGCCAGCGGCGGTGCGGCGGCACCAGAATAACCCTGCGCTGTCATCAGCGCTGCCATTGCGGCCAGCCAGCCCGCTGTGACCATAACGCCGACTGCCCCCGCCAGCAGAAGAACCCGGAGTTCCGCCGGGAAAAGTTTTTTCTCAGACATAAAAACGCGCCTCCCTGCCAGTAATCTATGCAGGAAGACGCGTTTGATATGCTCTTAATTGTTTGAAGAAAAAGCTTACTTCTTGTCAGCCTTGTCCATGTTCAGCTTTTCAACAGCGGAAATTGCAGTCTTGGTGAAGCGGATCTTCACACGGTCAGCACCGGTCTCCAGAACAAAGGTATCGTCCTTGATTGCAACAACACGGCCAATGACACCGCCAATGGTGGTGACCTGATCGCCGATCTCTAGGCTGCTGCGCATTGCGGCATCCTTCTTCTCCTGCTTCTTCTGGGGACGATAGATCATGAAGTACAGCAGAACCAGCATCAGAGCCAGTGTGAAGAACAGGCTGATATAGCCTTCGGAAGTGGTAGTCAGAAATTGCATGGGGCAAAATCTCCTCTCAAAATTCAGATAAGCTTATTATACCTTTTTAAACGACCTGTTGCAAGGCTTATTCTCAAATTCGGGTATCCAGAAGCTTTACATATTTATCGTGGAAAGCCGTGAAGGTGCCTGCATCCAGCTCATCCCGGATGCGCTCCATCAGATGGTTATAGAACCACAGGTTGTGCATGACGGCAAGGCGCATTCCCAAAATCTCCTCCGCTTTGAACAGGTGGCGGATATAGGCACGGGAATAGCTGCGGCAGACCGGACAGCCACAGGCAGGATCAATAGGGCGTTCATCGCGCTCATACTTTGCATTCTTGATGTTGATGATACCGCCCCAGGTGTTCAAGTGGCCGTGGCGTGCATTACGGCTGGGCATCACGCAGTCAAACAGATCCACGCCGCGGGAAACTGCCTCAATGATATTGCCGGGGGTGCCAACGCCCATCAGGTAGCGGATCTTATCCTTGGGCATGTGGGGCTCCACCTGACTGATCATTTCATACATCACCTCGGTGGGCTCGCCCACAGCCAGACCGCCGATGGCGTAACCGTCCAGATCGAGGTCTGCAATCTGCTTCATGTGCTCCACACGCAGATCAGCAAAGGTGCAGCCCTGATTGATGCCAAACAGCAGCTGATCGGGATTCACGGAAATGCCCTCGTGCTTCAGGCGGGCCATTTCAATCTTACAGCGTTTCAACCAGCGGGTCGTGCGTTCACAGCTGGCCTTGGAGTAATCGTGCTGTGCGGGGTTCTCTACGCACTCGTCAAAGGCCATGGCGATGGTAGAGCCAAGGTTTGCCTGGATCTGCATGCTCTCTTCCGGTCCCATAAAGATGCGGTGGCCGTCCAGATGGGAGGCAAAGGTCACGCCCTCTTCGGTGATCTTGCGCAGCTTTGCCAGACTGAATACCTGAAATCCACCGCTGTCGGTCAGAATGGGGCCGTTCCAGCGGGTAAATTTGTGCAGACCGCCCATATCGGCTACCAGCTTGTCGCCAGGGCGCAGATGCAGGTGGTAGGTGTTGCACAGCATGACCTGTGCGCCAATGTCTTTCAGGTCCTGCGCAGACAACCCGCCCTTGATAGCACCGGCGGTAGCCACGTTCTGAAAAGCGGGCGTCTGCACCGTGCCGTGCACGGTCTTGAACTCGCCCCGCCGGGCATCGTGTTCCTGCTTGAGCAGCTTATAGGTCGTCAAAGAAGGCATAGTTTTTGTTCCTTTCTGTGCACGGAAAACAGCCGTGCGATCTTCATGAAAAAGCCCGGGATCAGGCTCATCAACAACAGAATAGCGGGAAAAATAATCAAAGAATCAGCATCGCATCGCCAAAAGAGAAGAATCTATAACGTTCCTCCACAGCCACCTTATAGGCTGCCATGGTCTTTTCGTAGCCATACAGGGCCGACACCAGCATGATTAGGGTGCTTTCCGGCAGGTGGAAGTTGGTGATCAGGCCGTCGATGCAGTTGAACTTCACGCCTGGATACAGGAAGATAGAAGTGTTGCCGCTGCAGGCGCGGATCTCGCCGTACTTTGCGGCAACGGCTTCCAGCGTGCGGCAGCTGGTAGTGCCCACTGCGATCACACGGTGACCGGCAGCCTTGGTATCGCGGATCACCTGCGCCGTTTTTTCGTCGATGCAGTACCATTCGCTGTGCATTTTGTGATCCGTGATCTCGTCCTCCTGTACAGGGCGGAAGGTGCCCAGACCCACATGCAGAGTCACTTCGGCAATGTTCACGCCTTTGGCGCGGATGGTATCCATCAGTTCCGGGGTGAAGTGCAGGCCAGCCGTGGGCGCTGCGGCGCTGCCAAGCTCCTTGGCATAGACGGTCTGGTACTGGCTCTGATCCTCCAGCTGCTTGGTGATATAGGGCGGCAAAGGCATTTTGCCAAATTCATCCAGCTTTTCATAAAGGGTCTCAGTATCGTAATAGAATGTAACGTACTTGTTGCCGTCCTCCATGGTCTCGTCCACCACGGCGGTCAGACTGCCGTCACCAAAGCTCACCTTCGTGCCGGGCTGCATCCGCTTGCCAGGCTTTGCAAGGCACTCCCACTGGTCGCCCTTGACCTGACGCAGCAAAAGCAGCTCACACACAGCGCCTGTGGGCTGCTTGACACCCACAATGCGGGCGGGCAGAACCTTGGAATTGTTTACCACCAGCAGGTCGCCCGGCTCTAAAAATTCCGGCAGATCGTGGAAGATCTTGTGCTGGATGCTGTCGTCTTTCTGGCTCAGCACCATCAGCCGTGCAGAGTCTCTGGGGTCAGCAGGCTCCTGTGCAATGAGCTCTTTGGGTAAATCATACCAAAAATCTTTTTTTAACATAGCGTGCAATTTGCCTTTCCGATGATTGACACGGACACCGTATCAATGATATCATAAAATCTGTATAAACAGTATCTATTATATTGCATCGCTGTCCGGTTTGCAAGCCGTGAATCTATGTAATAGAAATATTTATTGAGTTCGCTTTCACGAAAGGAAAGGTGCTGGAAATGGAAAAACAGTATAAAGTGGGTATCGTAGGTGCGACTGGTATGGTCGGTCAGCGTTTTGTGACGCTGCTGGAAAATCACCCCTGGTTCAAGCTGACCGTTCTGGCTGCATCCGGCCGCAGCGCCGGCAAGACCTATGAGGAAGCTGTCGGTCCCCGTTGGGCCATGACCTCCCCCATGCCGGAAAGTGTTAAGAAGATGGTAGTTTTGGATGCATCCAAGGTGGAAGAGGTTGCTTCTCAGGTGGATTTTATCTTCTGTGCAGTCAACATGCCCAAGGATGAGATCAAGGCTCTGGAAGAGGCCTATGCAAAGGCTGAGTGCCCGGTGGTGTCCAACAACAGTGCAAACCGCTTTACCCCGGATGTGCCCATGGTGGTGCCCGAGATCAACGCCGACCACATCGAGATCATCCCCGCACAGCGCAAGCGTCTGGGCACCAAGCGCGGCTTTATTGCCGTCAAGTCCAACTGCAGCCTGCAGAGCTATGTTCCCGCCCTGCACCCGTTGATGAAGGATTTTGGTGTCAGCAAGACTCTGGTGTGCACCTATCAGGCCATTTCCGGTGCAGGTAAGACCTTTGACCGTATGCCCGAGATCGTGGACAACGTGATCCCCTACATCGGCGGCGAGGAAGAAAAGAGCGAGCGCGAGCCGCTCAAGCTGTGGGGCCACATTGAGGGCGACCATATCGTGAACGCCGAAAAGCCGGTGATCACCGCACAGTGCTTCCGCGTGCCTGTCTCCGACGGCCACACCGCTGCCGTGTTTGCAAGCTTTGAGAAGAAGCCCACCAAGGAGCAGATTTTGGAGGCATGGGCAAACTTCCGCGGCCCCGCGCAGGAGCTTGACCTGCCCAGCGCACCCAAACAGTTCCTGCATTACTTCACCGAGCCGGATCGTCCGCAGCCCAAGCTGGACCGCAACACCGAGAACGGCATGGCTGTGTGCATCGGCCGCCTGCGCGAGGACACCCTGTTTGATTACAAGTTTGCCTGCATGAGCCACAACACCCTGCGCGGTGCTGCAGGCGGCGGCGTTCTGCTGGCAGAGCTGCTGGCCGCAAAGGGCTATTTCGACTAAGTATATTTTGCGCAAAAGCGCATACAAAGGAGTTTTTAGGCTATGAAGAATCCTGTCTTTACCGGCGCGGGTGTTGCCATTATCACCCCGATGTACGAGGACGGAAGCATCAACTTTGACGAGCTGGGCCGCATTATTGAGGATCAGATCGCGCACCATACCGATGCCATCATCATCTGCGGCACCACCGGCGAGTGCTCTACTATGACCGATGAGGAGCAGCTTGCCGCTATCAAGTATACGGTGGATGTTGTCAACCACCGCGTGCCCGTCATTGCCGGTGCCGGCTCCAACGATACCGACCACGGCTGCGCACTGGCCGCAAAGTCTGCCGAATGCGGCGCAGACGCTCTGCTGATGGTGACTCCCTATTACAACAAGACCACGCAGGCTGGTCTGGTTGCTCACTTTACCGCCATGGCTGAGGCCGGAGGCATCCCGGTGATCATGTACAACGTGCCTTCCCGCACCGGCCTGAACATTGCCCCGGAGACTGCTCTGGAACTGAGCAAGCATCCTCTGATCAACGGCATCAAGGAAGCTTCCGGCAACATCTCTCAGGTGGCCAAGATTGCACAGCTGTGCGGCGACGAGCTGAACATTTATTCCGGCAACGACGACCAGGTGGTTCCCCTGCTGGCTCTGGGCGGCAAGGGCGTGATTAGCGTCGTGTCCAATGTCAAGCCGGAGCTGGTGCACAACTGCTGCAAGGCATTTTTTGACGGCGATACCGCAAAGGCCCGTGAGCTGCAGCTGGAAATGCTGCCGCTGGCAGATGCTTTGTTCTGTGAAGTGAACCCCATTCCGGTGAAGTACGCCATGAATGTGCTGGGCTGGGAAGCTGGCGAGTGCCGTCTGCCTCTGGTAGAGCCGAGCGAGGCACACAAGGAGTATATTGAAAAGGCTCTGCGTGCAGAGGGTCTTATTACAGAATAAGTTTTTGGCTGCAAAATGCCCGGCGGAGCGCTCTGTCCGGGCATTTTGCGATATGCCGATATGTAAAACGGGCAGGAAAGGATAAAAATTATGACGGATATTGTGATTCAGGGCATCGGCGGCCGCATGGGCCATGTGCTGTGTGATATGATCGCACAGCGCGAGGACTGCCGCGTGATTGCAGGCATCGACATAAAGGATGGCGAACAGAACGGCATCCCTGTGTATGACAGCCTGGAAAAGCTGGACGGCAAGGGCGATGTGATCATCGATTTCAGCTCTCCGGCCGCTGTGGAAAAGGCTCTGCCCTACTGTGAAGCTCACAAGCTGCCCATCGTGGTGTGCACCACCGGCCTTTCGGAAGAGCTGCAGCTCAAGGTGGTGCAGCTATCCCGCACGGTGCCGGTGTTCAAGAGCGCTAATATGTCCATGGGAATCAATGTGCTGTCGGAGCTGTGCAAGCGCGCTTCGGCTATTCTGGGTGTGAACTACGATATTGAGATCGTGGAGCAGCACCACCACAACAAGCTGGATGCACCCAGCGGCACCGCTCTGATGCTGGCCGATGCCATCAATGAGCAAAACAATGGCGAATATCATTATGTTTACGACCGTTCTTCTGTCCGCCAGAAGCGCGACCCGAAGGAAATTGGTATCAGTTCCGTGCGCGGCGGCAGCATCGTGGGTGATCACGAAGTGCTGTTCTGCGGCCCGGACGAGGTGATCACTCTCAAGCACACCGCTTATTCCCGCAATATTTTTGCAAACGGCGCTGTGAATGCAGCAGTTTACCTTGCAAAAAAGGAGCCGGGCCTGTACAATATGGGTGATATGATCGCTGCACTTTAAAAAGCCTGATTGCTCTGCTTTTGGCAGAAACATGGTGGAAGGATGTGGACGCGGATGAGCAAACAATCCCCGCAACAGCACCGGCGCAGACCGACTGCAAAACGCCGCGCCAGAAGGCAGGCTTTCTGGACAGCCGGAGCGATGCTGATCGTATTTCTGTTCTGCCTGCCTTTGCTGCCAAAGTTCTTTCTGCAGGAAAGCATACTGACGGCAGAACCGGTGAGCACGGAAAGCTCTTCTGCAGGTTTTACCACTGTATCACAACCGGAAGAAGCAGAGCCTACGCCAGAGCGGGAACCGCAGCCGCTGGTTCAGACTGTCTGCTTTTCTGCAACAGGAGATAATCTGATCCATGCTCCCATTTATAAGCAGGCGCAGCGCCGCGCTTCCGGGGAGGAAGCTTACAGTTTCGATTACTGTTACGAACATATTGCGCCTTTTTATGCACAGCATGATGTGAACTGGATCAATCAGGAAACGCTCTGCACGGATGAATTGGAGCCATCCACCTACCCATGCTTTTCTACGCCGGGCGATTGCGCCCGTGCGCTTTATCGGGCGGGTGTGCGGGTGTTCAGCCTGTCCAATAACCACACCTACGATAAAGGCGCTTCCGGCATTGCCGCTACCCTGCGCTTCTGGGGCAGTATGCCGGAGGATGTAGTGACCACCGGTTTGTGGAAGGGCAAAGAGGACTACGGTCATATCCCGCTGCAGACTGTCAATGGTGTAACGATCGCATATCTTTCCTATACAGAGCATACCAATGGCATCCCGCAGAATAGCTCCATGCAGGCCAATGTGATCTATACCAGCCAGACCGATGTGATCGAGCAGCAAGTAAAAGCGGCACGTCAGCTTGCAGATTTTGTGGTGGTGGGTGTGCACTGGGGTGTAGAAAACAGACATACCATCGCAGATCCGCAGCGAACTCTGGCGCAAAACCTTGCAGACTGGGGTGCAGACTTGATCATTGGCACCCACCCGCATGTGCTGCAAAATGCACAGTGGCTGACTGCAGCAGATGGCAGGCAGGTGTTCACGGCCTATTCTCTGGGCAATTTTATCAGCACGCAGGAAAAGCCCGATCAGCTGGTCGGCGCAATTTTATCAGTTCAGCTTGAAAAAACGACCGAACCGGACGGCACTGTCCGTTGCAACGTGCTCTCTCCCAGACTTCTGCCGACAGTGACCCACTATGATGCAGGCAAATCCAATGTGCGTACCTACCTGTTCCGCGATTATACCGAAGCCCTTACAAAGGCCCACGGAGTACGGCAGGCGTATCCGGATTTCAGCCTGGAAATGATTCAGTCCATTGCCCGGGAAAATATCGACCCGGAGCTTTTGCAGCTTACCTGAATAAATTTTGTATCGTTGAAGCCCGCCTTTCGGGCAGAATGGAGGATCTTTATGTACGGAGTATCGAAGATCAATATTGAGCCGAGCCTCATGATGATCAGTGTGCAGGATGTAGCGTTCAAGGGCAACAGTCTGGCACGTTACCTGCAGATCTTTGCAGATAACGGTGTGGTCGTAGATATGATCAGCCAGAGTGCACCCCATGGCACCACCATTGATTTCAGCTTTACCGCTTCCAGCAGTGATCTTCCGCTGGTGATGAAGGCTATTTCCGTTGCAAATCTGGACAAGGATGCCAAGGCTTCCCCGCTGATCAGCGTGGGTTATTCCAAGCTGAACCTGTTTGGTGAAGAAATGGTCACCAGCTGCGGCGTAGCTGCCCGTGCACTGAATTCTCTGGCAATGGCCGGCATTGAAGTACTACTTATCACCACCAGCGATCTGGATATTTCCCTGCTGGTCCACGCAGAGAATGAGGATGCAGCTTACGAAGCATTGAAGAAGGCTTACGAGCTGTAAATTCTGCAAGCAAGCGAGCAATCCTCCATCAAGTGAAAAAATGCCGGTGCACTCCAAAACAGAGTACACCGGCATTTTCATGTTCAATATTTTTACAGAGTGACCTTGTGGTAGATCTTCTTGCCCTTCTTGATCACAATACCCTTTGCCAGCTGCTCAGCAGTGAAGCCAACGCTGGGAGCGGCTACCTTCTCGCCATCCACCAGAACACCGCCCTGCACGACCAGACGGCGTGCCTCGCCGTTGGATGCTGCCAGACCAGCCTTGACCATCAGGGTCAGGATACCGATGGAGCCATCGGTCAGGTCGGCCTCGGTCAGCTGAGTAGAAGGCATGTGCTCGGTATCCATTGCGCTGCCGCTGAACAGTGCGCGGGCAGCATTCTGGGCCTTTTCGGCCTCTTCTTTGCCATGGACCATGCTGGTCAGCTCGTAAGCCAGAATTTCCTTAGCTTCGTTCAGGCGCTGATCCTTCCATGTGCTCATCTCGTCGATCTGCTCCAGCGGCAGGAAGGTGAGCATACGGATGCACTTCATCACATCGGCATCGCCCACATTGCGCCAGTACTGGTAAAACTCGAAGGGACTGGTCTTGTTGGGGTCCAGCCAGACGGCATTGCCGGCGGTCTTGCCCATCTTCTTGCCCTGAGAGTCGGTCAGCAGGGTGATGGTCATAGCATAAGCGTCCTTGCCCAGCTTGCGGCGGATCAGCTCGGTGCCGCCCAGCATGTTGCTCCACTGGTCGTCGCCGCCGAACTGCATGTTGCAGCCGTAGTGCTGGAACATGTAGTAGAAGTCGTAGCTCTGCATGATCATGTAGTTGAACTCGAGGAAGGACAGGCCCTTCTCCATGCGCTGCTCGTAGCACTTGGCGCGCAGCATGTTGTTCACGGAGAAGCAGGCACCCACATCACGCAGCAGTTCCACGTAGTTCAGGTTCAGCAGCCAGTCTGCATTGTTCAGCATCAGTGCCTTACCCTCAGAGAAGTCGATGAACTTTTCCATCTGCTTTTTGAAGCATGCGGCATTGTGGGCGATATCCTCTTTGGTCAGCATCTTGCGCATGTCGGTACGGCCGGAGGGGTCGCCGATCATGGTAGTGCCGCCGCCGATCAGGGCAATAGGCTTGTTGCCTGCCATCTGCAGGCGCTTCATCAGGGTCAGGGCCATAAAGTGGCCTGCGGTCAAGCTGTCGGCAGTGCAGTCAAAGCCGATATAAAAGGTTGCCTTGCCATTGTTGATCAGGTCGATGATCTCTTCATCGGTGATCTGGGCCACCAGGCCACGGGCCTTGAGTTCTTCGTACAGAGTCATGATTTTTTCCTCCTGTTTGTGGGCAGAGGGAAAAATAAAACACCCCCTGCCAAAAATGAATTTGGCAGAGGGCGAGAAAATTCGCGGTACCACCTCTGTTTGCCGCTTCCTCACAGAAACGACCTCACGAGTGCACACCCCAGAGTAGAGAGACACTCCTGCGTTTGTAACGCTCGCACGCGGCACAGCCTATTAACCTGAACGGCATTCAGCCTGCAGCTCCGGGAGGTATTTCCCCTGCTGCTCTGCGGCCCCTTACACCAACCGGGGTTTCTCTGGGCAGAACACTTCAAGGTACTTGTTCCCTTCATCGCCATTAACAAGAACTACTTTATCACAATGCTTCGGGCTTGTCAACCCCCTTATCTGCAGCGGTTTATTTTGGCTTATTTTGCGCCAAGACCCAGCATTTCGCGGGCATTGGCACGCGAAAGCTCGGTAACGTGGTCGCCGGAGATCAGCCGGGCCAGTGCTTCCACCCTGCCCTCCTCATCCAGCGGATGGATCTCGGTATAGGTGCGGTCATTGGCTACATTTTTCTGAATCAGCAGATGGCAGTCGGCCAGTGCAGCGATCTGGGCTGTATGGGTGATGCACAAGATCTGGTGGCCCTGTGCGCTCTGGCGCAGTACCTCACCGATACGCCCGGCGGCTTTGCCAGAAACACCGCTGTCGATCTCATCATAGATCACGGTAGGCACGGCATCCTTATCGGCCATTGCATTTTTGATGGCCAGCGTGATGCGGCTCAGCTCGCCGCCGGAAGCAATTTTTGCAAGGGGTTTGGGCGCCTCACCGGGGTTTGTGGAAATGTAGAACTCGATGCTGTCCTGCCCATGGCTTGCCAGCGGGCCGCGGGTATGGCGCAGTGTCATGCGCACGCCCGGCATGTTCAGAAAATCCAGCGTGCCGGAAATACGCTTGTTCAGCTCTTCAAAAGCGCGCAGGCGCGTCTGGGTCAGTGCTTCTGCCTTTTCACGGGCCAGCGCATAAAGGCGGAGCTTTTCTGCCTGCAGGTGGTCATGCCGCTCCTGCGAGGACTGGATGCGCTCCAGTTCTTCCCTTGCATTCTGTCCAAAAGCGATCACGTCTTCTACCGTATCACCATATTTACGCTTGAGCTTGTAGATCAGATCCAGACGCTGCTCAATCTCATCCAGCTCTGCATCGTTTGTATCATAGGAATCCAGCCGACCGATCAGATCTGCAGCAACATCCTTTGCATTGTAATACAGATCCAGCAGCTGACTGGATGCACCGGCAAGTGCATCATCCAGCTGCGCGGCAGCATCCACTGCATTGGATGCCTCGCCCAGCAGATCGACTGCGCCGGAGGCCTCGTCATCGCCCGAAAGCAATGCATAGCTCTGTGCGATCTTATCCCGGATGGCAGATGCATTGGCAAGGATCTTGCGGCGGCTTTCCAGCGTCTGTTCCTCTCCGGCGGTCAGTTCGGCATCCTCGATCTCCTGCACCTGATAGCTCAACAGATCGATCCGGCGCTGCTTTTCGGCTTCGTCGGTGATCATGACATCCAGCTCCCGCTTGATGCGCACAAGCTCCCGGTACAGGACATAATAGTCCTGAAACTCCGCGCTGTTCTGCGCATAATCATCCAGAATGCCCAGATGTCTTGCCGGGTTCAGAAGGCCCACAGAGTCGTGCTGACCGTTGATATTGATAAGTCCTCCGCACAGCTCCCGCAGAACCGCAGCCGTTGCAGGCATTCCGTTGATGCGGCAGGTGCTTTTGCCCTCGGCTGTGATCTCGCGGCTGAGCATCAGTGCATCCGAGCGCTCGTAGCCCGCCTTCTCAAGGCTGTCCAGCACCGTACCGGGCACCTCCTCAAAGGCTGCACGGATCACCGCCTTGGAGGCCCCTGTGCGCACAAGATCCTTTGAAGTGCGGTTTCCCAGGATCGCATTGATGGAATCGATCAGGATCGACTTGCCGGCACCAGTCTCACCGGTAAGAACATTCAGTCCCGGCTTGAAATGTACTTCAGCCTTCTGGATCACAGCAACATTTTCAATTTGCAGGCTGCTCAGCATATCTTTTCTCCCGCGTTATTTTTATCCAATGTGTCTCGTCAGTTCCGAGCAGATCGTTTTTGCATCACGCTCCGACCGTGCAACGATCAGGAACGTGTCGTCGCCCGAAAGCGTGCCGACCACACTTTTCCACTGCAATGCGTCAAAAACCTCGCATGCGGCGTTGGCCATGCCGGAATAGCACTTTACCAGCACAACATGTCCGGCGTAATCCACCCCCAGCACGGATTCATGAAAGATCGTTTCAAACCTTCCCTGCGTTTTGGGGTTGAAGCTTTCGTTCCGGCTGGAGACATAGCGATACCCCTCTGCCGTGGCAGCTTTTACCAAACACAGCTCCCGGATATCGCGGGAAACGGTGGCTTGTGTTACCTCGAATCCCTCTTTGGAAAGGTGATCCAGCAGAACTTCCTGCCGGCTGATCGGGTGTTCCTGCACAAGCCGGAGAATCACCTGCTGACGTTCTCCCTTGCTTTTTACATCTTCCTTACGGCTGCGCGCCATCGTAAACTCGCCTCCCCTTTATCGTCTGCTGCGAATCTTCTGGTCAATGGCCTGGAACTGATCTGCTTTTCCGAAGGTGATCAGCTTTACCACCTGATCGGAGAGCCTTACTTCAGCCGTTGCGCCGGCCTTGAGCGGACAGCCAGCTCTGCCATCGCAGCTGATAAACACTTCATCATCGGCCACCTGTCCCACACAGATATTCAGCTTGCGCTCCTGCGCAAACACCATGGCCGGGCTGGCCAGACTGTGCGGGCAGATAGGCGTTACAACAACGCCCTTCGTCTGGGAATCCAGGATCGGCCCGCCCGCCGCCAGCGAATACGCTGTGGAGCCGGTGGGCGTTGCAACGATCACACCGTCCCCACGGTAGTGCTCTACTAAAATATCATCGCAGTAAATGCTGAAATCGATCGCCTGCTGCAGGCGGCCCTTTGTGACCACCACGTCATTCAGGGCGTGGCCCTCCCAGCCATCGTGGCCAAGAACGCGGACATACAGCAGCATCCGGTTGTCTACGCTGAACTCTCCCCGTGCAACAGCGGAGAGCTTGGCTTCCATCTCGCTGACTTCGCAGGTAGCCAGAAAACCACAGCGTCCCAGATTGATGCCCAAGATCGGCTTTGCGTACCGAAGCGAAAGATTTGCCTCATGCAGAATGGTGCCGTCGCCGCCAATGGTCAGGATCACATCTGCCTGCTCAAGGCATTCCTCCAGCGGCAGATAAAACACTCCGGCTGTGCTGCAGCTTCTGCGCGGCTGTTCACACATCAGAACAGCTGCACCATGGTTCATTAGGATCTGCGCTGCACGCAGTGCGATCTCGTTGGCGGAGGTCTTGCCGGGATTCGGCGAAATATAGATCGTCATGCTGGAAGCTCCTTTTTCTGGACTGATGGCAGAGCCGCTCAGCGGTCCAGCGTGCTGTGGCTTGCCGCCACCACCTGCTCTGCAACGCTGTCGTCCAGCACGGAAGGTTCACCGCTCTTCTGCACGAACATCAGGTATTCAATGTTGCCCTCAGGTCCCTTTACCGGGCTGAAATCCAATCCGCGTACAGCAAAACCGTTTGCAGCAGCATAGCCCATGGCATTGTGCAGCACTTCACGGTGGGTAGCAGGGTCGCGCACCACACCGTTCTTGCCAACCTTTTCGCGTCCAGCTTCAAACTGCGGCTTGACCAGACAAACGCCCATGGCATCCGGCGTTGTGATTGCCTGTGCCACCGGGAAAATATGGTGCAGCGAGATAAACGAGACATCCACACTGAAAAACTCGATCTGCTCGGCAAGATCCTCCGGCTTGACATTGCGGATGTTCGTGCGCTCCATGTTCACTACGCGCTCGTCTGTACGCAGGCTCCATGCAAGCTGTCCATAGCCGACATCCACCGCATAGACCTTGACGGCACCGTTCTGCAGCATGCAATCCGTAAAGCCGCCGGTAGATGCGCCAATGTCCATGCAGATCTTGCCATTGGGTGTAAGCGGGAAACACTTCATAGCTTTTTCCAGCTTCAGGCCGCCGCGGCTGACATAGCCAATGTCGTGCCCGCGCACTTCCACCTTGGCATCTTCCTTGATCATCTCTCCAGCCTTGTCCACCTTTTGCTCATTGACAAAAACGATGCCGGACATGATCAGCGCCTTTGCGCGCTCACGGCTCTGTGTCAGACCATGCTGAACAAGATATTGGTCCAATCGAATCTTCAAAGTAAATTTTCTCCTTTCGTCACGGCCATCTGCACGGCCTGTACAAGATGCGCTGCATCCAGACCGGTTGCCTGTTTGATCTGTGCCACACTGGCATGCGGAAGACACGCGTTCCGCACTGCACAATGGATAAAGCGCCCATTCCATCCGTTTTGCTGCAAAGCATATTCCAGATGTTCACCAATGCTTCCGTTTGCAATGCATTCTTCCGCGAACAGGATTATTTTGTATTTCGACAGATCAGCGATCATTTTGTCTGTAAAGGGATATAGCTTTACAGTCTTTATCACATCACACGCAATACTTTTCTGCTGTAATTCACGTTCTGCCTGCAAAAGGTCGGCCAGTTCGTCGGCGTAACTCACCAGAACGATTGTTGCATCATCTGCCTTGCGCAGGAAATCATAATCTTCGCCGGTGCAGCCAAATTCCGCCAGAGCTGCATCCTGCCCACCGCGGGGATAACGAATTGCCCGTGGGCCATGGAAGCGGTCACTCAACAGCTGCTGCAGCCAGTAATTCAGTTCATGATAATTGGAAGGCGCATACAGCGGCATTCCAAGCTGGCTCAGGAAAGCGGGATCGTAAATGCCCTGATGCGTTTCGCCATCCGCTGGGACAAAACCGGCGCGGTCGATGGCAAAAACTACATTCTCCCGCAGCAGATTTACGTCGTGGATGATCTGATCATAGGAACGCTGCAGGAAGGTGGAATAAATGCATACCACCGGCAGCATGCCCTGACTTGCAAGCCCGGCAGCAAAGGTCACAGCGTGCTGCTCTGCCATACCGACATCAAAAAAACGCTCCGGGTGGCTGTGCGCAAAAAACTGCAGGCCGGTGCCATACTTCATTGCTGCAGTGATGGCGCAGATATTCGGGTTCCGGTTGCCTTCCGTCACAAGAGCATTGCCAAATACCGTCGAGAACGATTCCTTTGGTGCCACCTCCGGGTCGGGCATTCCATCCAGATCAAATGCCGACACGCCGTGATAGTTGCCGGGGTTTACCTCGGCCGGCTGATAGCCCTTGCCCTTTTTTGTGATCACGTGCAGAAAATGTGGCCCTTGCCGGTTGCGGATGGTGCGCAGTGTGCGTTCCAGCTCTTCCACGTTGTGGCCATCCACCGGCCCGATGTACTGGAAGCCCATATCCTCGAACATGGTAGAGTGGTACATTGCCCGACGCAAAAGCGTCTTGCACTCGGTGATGTTTTTTTTCAGTGGAGCGCCCACCAGCGGTACTCTATCCAAAAAGCTGCGTACATTATCCTTGGCATCAAAATAGGCCGTGGTCGTGCGCAAATGAGTCAGATAGCGGGCAAGTGCACCGACATTTTTAGAAATGGACATCTTGTTGTCGTTCAGGATCACAAGAAGGTTGTCCAGCTGTTCAATGTTGTTCATTCCCTCGTAGACCATGCCGCCGGTAAAGGCACCATCGCCGATCACCGCGACCACAAGCCCTGCTTCATGATGCAGCTTTTTGGCCCACGCCATGCCGATCGCAAGCGAAAGCGCCGTGTTTCCGTGCCCGGCAATGAATGCATCGTGTTCGCTCTCGTTCGGGTTCGGGAAACCGGAGATCCCGTCGAGCTGGCGCAGCTTATCAAACTGTCCGCGCCGACCCGTAAGGATCTTGTGTGTGTAGCACTGGTGACCGACATCAAACACGATTTTGTCCTGTGGTGTATCCAGAACACGGTGCAGCGCAACGGTAAGCTCTACCACGCCAAGGTTTGAGGCAAGGTGGCCGCCCGTCTTGGAAATATTCTCCAGCAGAAACTGGCGGATCTCCGCGCACAGCTGTTTCACCTGCTGTTCATTCAGTTGCTTTAAATCCTTGGGCTGATTGATGCTGTCCAGCAGCAATGCTCCCATAAATCACACGTCCTTCAAATGAAGATTTTCTGTTTCTGCAGTGCGTTCCTGCGTGAAAAAAGAATGTCTCAAGCCAGCGGATACAGGAAGCCGACGGCTGCGCCGACCAGTACGCCTGCCACGACCTGCAGCGGCGTATGGCCGACCATCTCCTTCAGATGCATGTTCTGCAGGAAAGGAGCATTCTTCTCGCTCACTTCGATCCACTGATCGATCATCTGGTTCAGGACCTTGGCCTGCTCGCCAGTCTCATGCCGCACGCCCATGGCATCGTGCATGGTAATGATTGCCACCACGCTTGCCACTGCAAAAATGGCAGAGTCAACACCCACACAGCGTCCGGTTGCAATGACCATGGCACAGACCGTTGCGCTGTGGGCACTGGGCATACCGCCATCACCCCACATGCGTTCCAACTGGAACTTGCCCAGTAGGATAAAATTGATGATGGTTTTAAGCACCTGCGCCACAAACCAGCCGAGCAGTGAAACCGTAAGGATCTGATTGAAAGACAGGATGTTTTGAATAAGCTGCATAATCTTTTTCCTTTATTCTGTATGGATTATTTTTAGTTTTTACGCACAAGAAGCTGCTGCGCAAGCTGTTCCAGAAACGCAGCCTTTTCGCCAAAATTCCGGTGCAGTTCCGTGCAGGTCTTCTGATTCAGGTCATGTGCAAGCTTCATGGCACCTTCCGCACCATAAAGGGTCACAAAGGTAGTTTTTCCATTTTCGCTGTCGCTGCCAATGGGCTTGCCCAGCTGTTCCGGTGTGCTGGTAACATCCAGCACGTCGTCCACGATCTGAAAAACAAGACCCAGACCATAAGCATACTGTTCCAGCGCTCTGCACTGTGCTTCATCCGCTTTGGCCGCAGCCGCACCCATCTGGATGGCTGCATTGATCAGCGCACCCGTTTTATTGCGATGGATCAGCCGAAGCTGGTCTTCTGTTGCGGCCAACGCTTCGTATTTCAGATCCAGTTCCTGCCCATAGACCATGCCGCGGCTGCCAGCGCCTGCACCCAGTGCCCGCGCTGCCTGTACACAGACAGACGCATCTGCCGAGGCATTGGCGACTGTCTCAAATGCTTCTGTCAGCAGCACATCACCGGCCAGCATGGCAGTTGCTTCGCTAAATGCCTTGTGGCAGGAAGGACGGCCGCGGCGCAGATCATCATTGTCCATGCAGGGCAGGTCATCGTGAATGAGCGAATAGCAGTGCAGCATTTCTACAGCAGCTGCAAAATGCTGTGCCGCCTGCATACTGCCGCCCAGCATATCGCAGACGCTGAGAACAAGAACTGCACGGATCCGTTTGCCGCCGCCCATCAGGCTGTAGCGTGCCGCACGGCACACCTCGGATCCTTCCGGCAGAAAACGGCCGCAGGCCTTTTCCAGCGCGGCCATTGCCTGCGCCAAATAATTCTGATACTGCTCCTGATAGTCCATTAGCTTTCCTCCTGCACTGTGCCCGCAAGCTTTGCGTCGATCTCGTCGATCTGCAGCGATGTTTTTTCCAGTGCAGCATGGCAGTACTCCATCAGAGAAGCGGCCTCTGCATACAGTTTGACCGAATCTGCAAGGGTCGTATCCTCACTCTGCATCTGTGCAAGGAGCGCATTCAGCCGTTCCATGCCTTCCTCAAAACTTTTGGGTGCTCTCATTGATCTCCTCCACCGCTTCCACCCTGCACTTTGCACGGCGGGAAGCGCTGCGAACATAGATTGTTTTTTCCGGCTGCAGATCATCTGCATTTAAAATAGTGCCGTTGGCTGCTGTGACCATCGTGTAGCCGCGCGCCAGCACCTTGTATGGATCCAGCGAACCAGTAAGTGCTGCCGCATGACCCAGCTGCAATTCTGCAGAATGCAGGCGTTTCTGCATCTGCTGACGGATGGCATCCTGCACCTGCTGCAGCTGGCCCTGACTTTTTTGCCAGTTTCGGCGTGCAAGGCCCTGCTCCAACACAAAGTTGTATTGTTCCAGACCATTATAGCATAAATCAAAACGTTTTTGCATATTTTTGCGAATATTTTGCTGCAAATCCAGCAATATCCGTTCCTGCTCTGCCCGATCCGGTACAGCCAGCTCTGCTGCAGCCGAAGGTGTGGGGGCACGGCAGTCTGCCACAAAATCCAGAATGGTATAGTCGATCTCGTGGCCGATTGCGCTGATCAGTGGTTTTTTGCAGCGGTATGCAGCCCGGGCGATCATCTCTGCGTTAAAGACCCACAGGTCTTCCCGGCTGCCGCCTCCGCGTGCAACGATGATCTCGTCCACCTCTTTGCGCTGATCCAGCTTTTTGATGGCATCGGCCACCTGCTGCGCGGCTTCAAACCCCTGCACTGTCACCGGACACAGCAGCAGCCGTACAGATGGCCAGCGCCGTGTGAGCACATTGCGGATGTCCTGCAGGGCAGCTCCCGTCTTGCTGGTAACAACACCGATGCATTTAGGAAATTCCGGCAGCGGCTTTTTGTGCTCCGGTGCAAACAGGCCCTCCTGCTCCAGTTTTGCCTTGAGCTGTTCCAACGCCAGCTGTGCGGCACCAATGCCATCTGGAAACATATCGTTCACGTACAGCTGAAATGCGCCGTCGCGCTCATAAAGGGTAGCGCGGCAGCGCACGACTACACGCATTCCCTCTTCCGGGCGGAAAGCAAGGCGGCGTGCATCAGTGCGGAACATTACCGCTTTGACGCTGCAGACATCATCCCGCAGAGAAAAATAGCAGTGCCCGCTGCGCGCATTCTGTACAAAATTTGCGATCTCGCCGCGCAGGGCAAGGTCAAACAAAGCATCGTTGACATCCAGCAGCGTTTTTACATAACGGTTGAGTGCTGAAACGGTAATCACTTCAGCCATAATCCGGCCTCCCGCGCTGCCAGGATCGAAACACCGATGGCATTATCGCTGGAATACTGTCCCGGCACAAAGTAGACCTGCGGCAGACGTTTCTGCACCCATGCACGGATGATATCGCTGCTCATCACTCCGCCAGCACATACCACCGGCAGGCCGGGGTATTCCTTCTGTGCAGCTTTGGTCATTTTTACCACTGTATCCGCCACACAGAGCAGGCAGTACTTGCACACATATTCCGGCGTTTTGCCTGCGGCAAGCAGGGCATTGCACTGGTTTTCCAGCCCGGAAAGGCTGCATTGCATCCCCTTCACGCTGGATTTTGGCTTGATCTCCTCAGTGCACTGTGCAGCCAGACGGGAAACCTCAGCACCCGCCGGGAAGCCAAAGCCAAGCCTGACCCCCACACGG
Organism: Faecalibacterium sp. AF10-46; assembly: GCF_003604105.1. Lineage (NCBI taxonomy): Bacteria > Bacillati > Bacillota > Clostridia > Eubacteriales > Oscillospiraceae > Faecalibacterium > Faecalibacterium sp. AF10-46. Next base: position 595,244 of record NZ_QVGY01000001.1, read on the forward strand.
TCCACAGCCTGTCCGGCATAAAGGTCTGTGCTGGTGCCAAGCGTTGTGATCCGGCGCACCTGATCGCAGAGCAGCAGGTCCGTGGTGCCGCCGGAAATATGGAACAGCAGAACTTTTTCAGCAAACAGCTGTTCTCCCTTAGCTGCAAACAGTGCAGCAGCAGCATGGCCCTGCTGATGGGTCGTCAGCACAAGTGGGATCCCTTTTGCATGTGCAAAGGCCGTTGCAGCATTGACACCTGCAAGAAAGCAAGGCATATAGCTGCCTTCTACCGGGCGGGGCTTTTGCGATACGCCCACAGCATCGATCTGCGTCAGATCAAATTCCTGCGCCAGTTCCTGCATCATCTCCGGCAGCGCGACCGTATGATGAAACAGTGCATCGCTTTGCCGCAGGCCCAGCTGGCCCGTTTTTACCGGCAAAAAGCGCTTCTTTGCGCAAACAACCTCTCCAGCTGTATCAAACACTGCCAGAGAGGTTGCATAGTTGCTTGTATCAATGCCAAGCGTATAATGGCTCACTGTTCGGCCTGCTCCGCATCCAGACCGTGATCCCGGGCCACTGCGCCAAGCAGACCGTTCACGAACTGGTAATCTTCGTCCGCACCATACTTTTTCGTCAGTTCCACCGCCTCGTTGATGGCAACACCGGGCTTATTCTCGCCGCCAAACAGCATCTCGGCAACTGCCAGACGCAGGATGGTCAGGCTGACACGAGGCAGGCGCTCCATGGTCCAGTTGCGCAGATGTGCACGGATCTCGTCATCCACCTCGGCAGAATGATCGTAGTATGCGTTCAGCAGGTGCTTGCTGAAACCATCCACAGGGTGTTCTTCATCGTTTTCTTCGTGGTTGGTAATGGCCTCTGCCAGCGGGATATCACCAAAGGTCTGCGAAAATGCCAGCAAAAATGCATTCTCGCGTGCTTCTCTACGGGGCAAAATATTTTCCATAATGTTCCTCTCGCAGCACGAAGCCTCTCTGGCCAGAGCACAGAGAGGATCGGCTTCCAATTCTGAATTTTATTTTACTGCTCTGCTGCAGTGGTTTGTGCAAGGCCGGCGATCACCAGATTGACGCGGCTCACAGTGACATTGGTCATGTTCTGTACGGCGTTCTTCACGTTTTCCTGCACCTTTTCGGCCACAGCAGGAATGCGTGCACCAAAGCTCATCATCAGGTTCAGAGTGATGTTTGCGGTACCATCCCGCATTTCCACCACGACCGGAGACTGGATGCTGGATGCTTCCAGCAGATCCTTGAGCTTTTTATTTTGTCCGCCGCAGGAAACCTCGGCAACGCCGTCAATTTCCAATGCTGCGCAGCGTGCGATCTTACCGATGACTTCGGTGGAGATCTGAAGGCTGCCGCCCTGAAGATCTGTATTCTGAAAATCCATTGTGTTGTCCTCCATTCAAAAGCGGGCACAGCCTGCTTTTTCTTGTTTGAAATGGTCCTGCCTGAAACGATCAATGCCATACGCAGGACAACATCATTCTTTATTGATAGAGTTATTATACCATCAAAGCGGGTGCGATTTCAATACTTGTTTCGGAAAACTCTGCCGCACCTTCTTATTTGACCTCCACCACCGTGATGTTCTGGGCAGTCACAGTGCTTTTGTTCAGCACCACATCCCGGATCTGTGCCACCTGTGCCGCTGTGAGCGGTTCACCGGAGGTCATCACGGTAAGGTCTGCCCGGCCGGACTGCAAAAAGCACAGGCAATCGGCAAAACCTTTGGCTTTGATCAGCGTTTCGATCTCATTCTCCGCATTCAGATCTTCCAGATTTGCGGTCATCTGGGCGGTATATTCCTTCTTTTCCTCTGCGGAAAGCGACGAGGATTTCATCGTTTTCTTGATGGAATCCATCGCCTCATCGTGGGCCTTCTGTCGTTTGAGCCGAGCCTGCTCAAAAAACTTTGCACCGCTGTCACTGGCAACGCTTACAAGCTGCGCTTCACCATAGTTTTTGTTGGCGCTGGACACCGCTTCGGCCTCTGTGGGCAGCTCATCCAGAACCGTCTGCGCCTGTACCGGGACATCCTCAGCCTCTGCCGCGACCATTGCAGCATTGTCCGGCAGTTCCGTGGGCACATCGCTGCGGGCATACTGCCAGTTCAAGTATACGGCGATCACCAGTGCGGCAGCCAATGTAACAGCTGTGGCCCTGCGGGTATTTCTGGAAAGTGCTCTCATAAATCGTTCCTCCTTATAAAAGCTGCAGGGTCTCAGCCCTTGCGCTGTTCCACACAAATGCGGTTGGATGGCAGATCCAGCAGTGCGCTTACCAGTTCGGTGATCCGGGCAGCAACGCGGATGTCTCCGCCGCCCTCGCACAGCACGGCCACACCGCACACCTGCGGCAGACATACCGTTTCGGTCAGGGCTGAACCATCTTCCAGCAGGACATGGGTCTGCTGGGACTGCATTTCTCCGGACTGTGTATCCAGCGCATAAATGGCTTCTTCCCCAGTCTCCAGCGTGACCATCACGGTCGTTTTGCCCGCACCGCTCATCTGTGAGATCAGATGTTCCAGCCGGTTCTCCAGCTGTGCCTGATATTCCGTGCTGCTCTGGGCAGACTTTGTGTTTTTTGTGTTGCCCGCTGCCGTGTTCTGCGGAAAAAGTTCCGACAGCAGGATCAGCAGCATTGCCAGAACGCCTACTGCCGCAGCAAGCCTTGCTCTGCCCTGTTTCCCTTTACATTTCCGGGCAAAATCTTTCACGGAATCTCCGAACGAAATGCCCCCTGCTTCTTTCATTCGGTGTCCTCCTGCACTTCCAGTATCGGTGCCATGTCAAGCTCCTGCTGCAGATATGCCGCGATCCGGCTCTGCTCTGCGGATGTGCACGCCGCCGGGAGGATCACAAGCACCTTTTCTGCCCGAACGGTCTGTTCTGTCCGGGTCAGTGTGATCTCCAGTTTCACCTTTGTACCAAAGCGCCGCTCACACTCTGCGCAAAGATCCGCTTCCAGCCGTTCCTGCGTTCCCTGCAAGAGCGATGTCTCCGTACTCTGGATGCTGACCGCTGCCGGAGCCGCCGCCGCTGCACTTTTCAGTTCCAGCTTCATCTGCGTGGCCAGCCGGAACAGGATCACTAGAATATATAGCCCGGCAACGGCTTTTATGCATCTGCCCGCCCAGCCTGCGCCCACCAGCAGCGTCGTGATCTCCGCACAGATACAGGCAATGCAGAACGCCGATGCCGCCGTCTGAAATGCGTGCATTTCCTATCAGCCTCCCGTCATCATCAGAAGCCCCACGCCTACCGTCAGCAGTTCAAAAAACAGTGCCGTTACTGCTGCCATGCATTTTACCGCTTCGGCCATGCAATCAAACAGCGCCTGACAGCGCCGGTTCTCCGCAAGGCCGCACAGAAGCCTGCATCCTGCAAGGAATAGCAAATGGAGCAGAAGCTGCAGATACAGCGGCAGAAATTCGGCCCCGATCACGGCAAGTGCCGCAAAACCCAGACTGCTTTTGAGCAGCTGCATTCCGGCAAGAAATACTTCTGCCGTATCGCTCAGAGCCTGCCCGATCACCGGCACGCCGCCGGTAAGCAGCTGGCCCAACCGCAGTGCAGAACGGTCCAGCTGAACCGTTACCGCTCTTTGCAGCCCTAACAGCACTGCAAAAATCCGCCCAGCCCAGACAAGCCCCCTGCGCAGCAACGCGCCCATGACACGGCACGTTTCCGAAAGCCCCTGCTGGGTGCTGATGCAGCACGCCATGCTTACCGCAAGGTAGCTCTGCAGCAGCGGACTGACCACAAGCACCGTACCCTGTGCCAGAAAGCACAGCCCGGTCAGCAGCAGACCGCTTGCCGCTGTGCTGGCATTTACCTCTCCACCGGCAGCGAGCACACCGCTGTACACCGGAAGAAAACCCAGAAGGTAGTTTTTCCACCCCTCCATCCGCTCACAGATCAGCTGTGCAAGGCTGATCAGATCTCCCCACAAAAGGGTGCCGCAGCCCACAGCCGCAGCCAGCTCCAACAAGGCGCTGTCGGCTGCTCCTCCCACCAGAAATGAAAGCACGATCAGCAACAGTAAAAACAGCAGAACATCCGCATAGCAGTGTGCCATCTGCCGGATCATCTCTGCCGGTGATCCCGGCAGGAGCGCGAGCAGAGTTTTGAGCGGATCTTTGGCAAAGGAATCTGCGCTTTGTGGAGCTTTTTCCAGATAAGGCTGCCAAAGCTCCTGTCCGGGCAGGCCCTGCAGCTGTGCCGCAGCGGCATCAGGTGCAAAAGCCAGAAAGCATGCTGTGCACAATACAAACGCTGCCGCTTTTTGCAGGAATTTTTTTATCATGCGGCAAGCCCCCAGATCTTCTGACAGATCTCTTCCAGTAGAGGAAATGCTGATGCCAGAACCAAACATCGGCCCGCAAACCCGGCGCACCATGCCAAAGTATCCGCACCAGCTTCTTCACACAGGGTCCGCGCGTAATCGGTCAGCAGCAAAATTCCGGCACAGCGCAGCAGGCAGGCAAATGCAGGCCCGTCCACCCGGCGGCTGAAAGCCAGTATATTCCGAAGCAGCTCCTGCACCGCCACTCCAAGCTGCAGCAGCACAAACAATGCTGCGCCAACGGACAGCAGAAACGCATAGACCGGTGCATCCTTCCGCAGCAGAAGCTGCGCTGCTGCAAAGACGACCACTGCCCCCAGAATGGAAAAAGATGTACTCATAGTGCAAACAGCGACTTGATGGTAACGAACAGTGCGCTGATCTGCTTGACAAGGATGGAAAGCACTACCACAAGACCCGCAAGGGTCGTCATCATGGCCTGATCCTCCCGGCCGGAACGGATCAGCAGCTGGTTCAGGACGGCCACGATAATACCGATCGCTGCAATTTTGAACACAAGGTCGATCTCCAAGTTTTCGTCCTCCTGCCACTACAAAAGAATCAGTGCTGCCACCGCGCCGGCTGCAAGGCCAAGCCTGCACGGTAAGCCCTGCCCGGATGCCGCTTTCTGCTGCGCCTGGTGCAGGAATGCTTCAAAACGGGCAGAGTAATAATCCAGTCGTTCGCATTCCTGTGCCGCTTCGCTTTGGCCAAGGCCGGCAAAGCACTGCTCAAAGCAAAGGCGTTCCGCATCATCAAATCTTTCCGGTGCCGGAATTTCCTGCAGTTTTGGTGCTGCATCGCTTTCCAGCAGCTTTTCCTGCACGAGACACCGCTGCAGCTGTTCCAGATCCAGCCTGCGGTAAGCGATCTCCTGCCGGATGCGCTGCAGCAGCTCCACGGTGCGCTGCAGCTGCAGGATATGCTGCTCTGTTCTGACCTGAAATGCAGAACCGGTCAGCCACCCGCACAGCAGAAGCAGTGCAGCCGCTGCCCAATGAAAAAGCCGCATCATACCGTGCAGACCTGCCGGACTTTTCCCGGCGTTGTGCAGCCGTGCAGCAGTACAAATACACGCAGCATTCCATGCCGCTGCAGCGCCTGTACCTGCGGCCGCCGGGCGGCTTCTTCCACGCTTGCGGCATGGACGCTTGCAACAAAGTCCACCCCGCCGTAAAAGCCCTGTTCCAGCGCTGCAGTTTCGGCAAGCGTGCCCAGCTCGTCCAGCAAAATAACTTGCGGCGAAAGCGTGCGCAGTGCCATCTGCACAGCCCGTTCCTTAGGGATGCCGGACAGCAGATCCAGCGGCGGCATCTTCTCGAAATCACCCGGCGGAAAGATCTCGCAGCGCTCGTCCACCACGCAGGCTCGCCGCTGCATCCCGGCCAGTTCTCGTGCGATCTGACGCAGCAGCGTCGTCTTGCCGCTGTCCGGCTCGCCGACCAAAAGCATCCCAATAAAATGCTTTTTCAGTTGCACCAGAAGTTCGTCCGGCAGCTGTACCGGAACCGCCCTTGCAATGCGCAGGTTCAGCCCCTGCACCTGCTGCAGAACCGTCTGGCCGTCGCGATCCACATAGCGTCCTGCCACACCCACCCGGCAGCCGGAGGGTATTGTCAGAAATCCATGCGCAAGCTCCGTCTGGTGTGCATGTACCGCGCCGCCGCACAGGGTGTGAAAGATTTCTTCGATCTGAAGCTGATCCAATACACACTCCCTCAGCTGCAGCGGGCACTCCGGCAGGTCCTGCAGCGGGAGCTGCCGACCCGACAGTGTAACAAAAACACCACAGCCTGTCCGGAACCGAAGTTCATGGATCTGCGCTGCCGTCTGTGCTGGCAGCTGTCCCAATGGCCCGGCCAGCCATGAGGGAAGCAGGCGTATCGCCCGATAATACTCATCCACACTGTCCTCTCCTTTTTCAGGCTCATTGCCTGCTATGAGTATATGCCTGTCCCTGCCGGATAGAACCTGCGGACATAAAAATATCCCCGCAGCACAAAACTGCGGGGATATCCATTGGAGCGGTTTTATCAGATGTTTTCGTCGCTGATCATTGCCAGAAATTCTGCCTCGGTCAGCACCGGGATACCAAGCGCCTGCGCCTTGGTCAGTTTGGAGCCTGCTGCCGTGCCTGCCACGACATAGGCCGTTTTCTTTGAAACAGAACCGCTGGCCTTACCGCCGTTTTTCACGATCAGTGCTTCCGCCTCATTGCGGGAAAGAGTTTCCAGTGTGCCGGTGACCACCAGCGTTTTTCCTGCCAGCTTATCGCCCTTCGGTTCGCCCTTCCACTGCATATTCAATCCGGCATCGGCCAGACGATGGACAAGGTCGGTCGTTCCCTCTTTTGCAAAGAATTCCACGACGCTCTGCGCCATTACGCCGCCAAACCCATCGATCTCGCTGATCTGCTCTGCACTTGCTTCCCGGACAGCCTGCAGCGTACCGAAATGCTCTGCCAGCAGGGCTGCAGCTTTATCGCCAATGTTGCGGATGCCAAATCCGAACAGGAGCTTATCCAGATTGTTCTGCTTGGAAGCCTCGATGGCGTTCAGCAGGTTATCGGCACTCTTTTCCTTGAACTTATCCAGCGTCAGCAGCTGTTCCCGTGTCAGCGTGTAGATATCTGCTGCGGAGTGCACCATGTCCTTCTCCACCAGCTGGGTGGCAACTGCTGTGCCAAGGCCCTCGATATCCATTGCATCGCGGGAAGCAAAATGGATGATATTGCGCAGTGCCTGTGCCGGGCACTCGGGGTTAACACAGCGCAGAGCTGCTTCATCCTCCAGATGAACGACTGGCGCACCGCAGGAGGGGCAGACCGTGGGCATCTCATAGGGCTGTGCATCCTCTGCGTGATGGGTAACACCGATCACTTCCGGGATGATATCACCCGCCTTGCGCACCTGAATGGTATCGCCGATGCAAAGGCCGAACTGATGGATAAAATCCTCATTGTGCAGGGTCGCGCGGGCAACGGTAGTACCCGCCAGAAAGACAGGGTCAAAGCAGGCCGTCGGGGTAAGAACACCGGTGCGGCCAACTGCGACCTCAATGTTGCGCAGCGTTGTCTCCTTTACCTCTGGCGGATACTTAAACGCAATTGCCCAGCGTGGGAATTTGTTGGTGGAACCCATCAGATCGCGCTGTGCAAAATCGTTCACCTTGATCACAGCACCATCCATATCAAAATCCAGTTTGGCACGGTTCTGGCCGATCTGCTCGATCTCGGCAATGGCCTGCTCAATGTCATGCACGATATGATAGCGCGGCGAGACCGGCAGGCCAAGGCTCTTGAGGTAATCCAGACTTTCGGCATGTTTGGTAAGCGTTTTGCCGCGGATCTGCTGCACATTGAAAACAAAGATAGAAAGGCCTCGGCTTCCGGTGATTTTTGCATTCTTCTGGCGCAGCGAACCGGCAGCCGCATTGCGCGGATTTTTAAAGGGTGCCGCGCCCTGCAGCTCCTGCTCTGCACACAGCTTCTGGAACGCGCCATGCGGCATATACACCTCACCACGCACTTCCAGAAATTCCGGCGCATCCTTCAACTTTTTGGGAATGCTGCGGATGGCGCGGACATTGGCGGTCACATCCTCACCCACCACGCCATCGCCGCGGGTAGAGGCACGAACCAGTTCACCGTTTTCATATTCCAGACTGCAGGAAAGGCCATCGATCTTGATTTCCACCACATACTCCGGCTCTATGCCGGCTTCCCGCACGCGGCGGTCAAAATCCCGCAGTTCATCATACGAAAATGCATCCAGCAGGCTTTCCATTTTTACCGCATGGGTCACCTTGGGCAGCTTGCTGCTGGCCGTGCCGCCTACCTTCTGGGTAGGCGACGATGCCGTGACCAGCTGCGGAAACTGTGCTTCCAATTCTTTCAGTTCCCGGGTCAGAGCATCATACTCAAAATCTTCAAGCTCCGGGGCATCCTGGTCATAGTAAAGCCGATTGTTTTTCTCAATCACAGCGCGCAATTCTTCCACGCGCTTTTTTGCCTGTTCCAACTCCAAAAGTTCCACTCTCCCGCTATCCGGTTTCTCCCGCGCTGCCGTCCGGCACTACCGCCTGAAAATGCATTGCAGAAAACTATTTTGATTATAACACATCCAGCCGCGCTCTGCAAAGAGAAAGCGGATACAATTTGTATAAGTGCTTTGAAATCCGCACGTGTAATCGTTTTCAATCATTGCTGCAGATTGATTTAAAATCAACGCTCCGAGATACTCTTTGTTTATTCTTTTGATAAAACAACGTTTTATCGTATGATTTCTCCACATCCATGACGAGTGAATCGTCCCGTGGTATCGTTAAGTCGCCAGCCAAAACACACACAGAAAGGGCAACGCATTCGTTGTGAATGCTTTAAGCCTTATCCCCCCGGCATCGTCCTCATGATGGTCGTGTTCAGTTCGTCACCACGGCAAAGAAAGCCGGTGTGGATGAGCATGTCATTAAAAAGATTGTCGGCCACTGTATTGATGATGTTGCCGAAAAGTCGTATACTAAAAGAGGTATTGAGTGGATTCGTCATTTCATGCAATGCATCGTACCACCCTAGCTTTTGTACTATTATTTTAGGAGAAAAGCTGTTCCGATTTGTGAATCAAGTATCATACCGTTTCAAGAGGAGATCAAGCCGCCATGGATTGGGAAACATTAAGATCAAGCTGTCTTGCCTGCACCCGCTGCGAGCTGTGCAAGACCCGCACCAATGTGGTGTTCGGTCAGGGTGTGGAAGATGCCGAAGTTCTGTTTGTGGGCGAAGGCCCCGGCCAGAATGAGGATGAGCAGGGTCTGCCCTTTGTGGGACGCAGCGGCCAGCTGCTGGACAAATATCTGTTTGCCATCGACCTTGACCGCACGAAGAACTGCTATATTGCAAACATCGTCAAGTGCCGCCCGCCGCAGAACCGTGACCCTCAGCCTGCTGAGAGCGAAGCCTGTATGCCCTGGCTGCGGGAGCAGTTCCGCCTGCTGAAGCCAAAGATCGTGGTCTGTCTTGGCCGCATTGCCGCCCAGCGGATGATCCGAAAGGATTTCTCCGTGACCAAGGAGCATGGCCAGCTGTACGAAAAGGGCGGCATCCTGTTCATGGGTACCTTCCACCCTGCCGCTCTGCTGCGCAGCCCGCAGAACAAGCCTGCAGCCTTTGCTGATTTTACTGCCCTGCGGGACAGCATTGAAACGGTGTGCAAACATACCTATCATAAAGACTGAATCATTCCCGCTGCAAGAACCAAACACCTTCCTTTTGCATACTCTAAAACAAAAAGAGAGGTGTTCGATTATGGAAGCTGCACGACGTGATTCCATTGATTTCTTTCTGGGTGCCACAACGCCTGCCGGTTTCAAGGGCTATTTTGAACCGCTGCGCCACGAACCCGGTATGCAGATGTACCTGATCAAAAGCGGGCCGGGCTGCGGCAAATCCACCCTGATGAAGCGGCTTGCCCGTGTTGCCGAACAGCGCGGCGAACTGACGCAGCGCATCCACTGTGCCAGCGACCCGGACAGTCTGGACGGCGTGATCCTGCCCGGGCAGCACAGGGCCATCGTGGATGCCACTGCGCCCCATGTGGTGGAGCCGGATGCTCCCGGTGCGGACGAAGTGGTGGTGAGTTTGTACCACACCATCGATGCAGAAAAGCTGCACCAGTGCACCGATGAGGTCAAGGCGCTGTTTGCCCGCAACGCCTTGCTGCGCAGCCGCGCTGCACGATATATTGCATCGGCAGGCAGTCTTTTGCTGGACAGCCGCCGCGCCGAAGCCTGCAGCGCCAATTTTGACAAGGTGCGCCGTTATGTCAAACGGCTGTGCACCCGGGTGATGCCGCGCACGGAAGGCATTGGCAGCGAAGAGCTGCGCCTGCTTTCCGCCGTCACCCCCAAGGGTGAAGTGTTTTATCAGGGCACTGCACAGGCATTGGCGGATAAGTTTATCGTGTTCCGGGATGACTACGGCGCGGTGTCCCGCCTGCTGCTGGAGCTGATCCGCGCCGAAGCCCTGACGCGGGGCTACCACATTATTACCTGTCCATGCGCCATGCACCCGGAGGATAAGATCGACCATATCCTGATCCCGGAGTTGAAGCTTGCCTTCCTGACGGATAATCGCTGGCATCCGGTGCATCTGCCCAGTGTGCAGGCTGTGCGGTGCACCCGCTTCCTTGACAGGGAAAATCTGGCAGCGTACCGGGCACGGCTGCGCTTTAACGAGCGTGCTGCCGCCGAACTGCTGGAACAGGCCAGTGCCCTGATGGCACAGGCCAAGAGCTGCCACGATGAGTTGGAGACCTATTACCGTGCAGCGGTGGATTTTGGCAAAGTGGATGAAGCGGCAGCAGAATGCATGGAGATGTTCGGCCTGAAATAATCAGTTTACGTCGACGAACCGGGAGTTTCTCTGAGGACCGTCCGCTGGGGTGGGACCCTGTTGCCGTGAGGCAATAGGACGGGCGATGGAATGGCCCGAATCGTGTCTGAAGAGAAATTACCGGTTCGTCAGTGTATCCCAAAAGCGGAGGTGAAATGCTTTGGCAACGGTTCATCTGCCCATCCGGCAGCTGGTGGAATTTCTGCTGCGGACCGGCAGCATTGACAGCCGGTTTACGGGGTTTGACCGTGCACTGGAAGGTGCCCACATCCACCGCAAATTGCAAAAAGCTGCCGGAGACGGCTATCAGGCTGAGGTGTTTCTCTCCGTAGAGCGGCAGGCAGAGGACATCACTTTTACCCTTGAGGGCCGGGCTGACGGCATTTTTACCGATGAGACTGGCACGGTAGTCATTGACGAGATCAAGACCACCGCTGTGCCGCCGGAAGAGATCACTGAGGATATGAACCCCTGCCACTGGGCACAGGGCATGGTGTACGGTGCCATTTATGCCACACAGCAAAGCCTGCCGGAACTGAACGTCCGGCTGACTTATTATCAGATAGACACCGATCAGATCATCCGCTTTATCCGCCGCTTTACGCAGCAGGAGCTGGATGAATTTCTTGACAAATTATTGTGCCAGTATGCTCCGTGGGCGCAGCGCCGGATAGAGTGGGATGTAAAGCGTACTCAGAGCCTTGCGGCACTGCAGTTCCCGTTTGCGCAGTACCGGCCCGGACAGCGGGCTATGGCGGGCGAGATCTACCGCGCCTGCCGCGCTGGCAAGACCGCCGACTGCAAGGGCGGTACGCGGCTGTTCTGTCAGGCTCCTACCGGCATTGGCAAGACCATGAGCGCGCTTTTCCCCGCGCTGAAAGCCATGGGCGAAGGCAACGGAGAAAAGCTGTTCTATCTCACGGCCCGCAACACGACCCAGACTGCCGCCGAGGATGCCTTGACCCGGCTGCATACGGCACAGCCAGAGCTTGCCCTGCGCAGTGTGACGCTGACCGCCAAGGAAAAGGTCTGCCTGCATCCGGACGCAGAGGGACATCCCGCCTGCCTGCCGGAGCTTTGTCCCTACGCCAACGGCTACTACGACCGCATCAAGGATGCGCTGACAGCTCTGCTGGACGGTACCGGCAGCTTTGACCGCGCAGCGCTGGCCGGGGCGGCAAAGCGTTTTTCGGTGTGTCCCTTTGAACTGGGGCTAGACCTGAGCGAGTGGTGCGATGTGGTCATTGGGGATTACAATTACCTGTTCGATCCGGTGGTGCACCTGAAGCGGTTCTTTGATTCTTCCGGCGACTGGTTGTTTTTGGTCGATGAAGCACATAATCTGCCCGACAGAGCCAGAGCAATGTATTCTGCACGCTTTTGTAAAAGCAGCCTGACCGAGGCAAAACGCGCATTGGGCAAGGGCAAAAGTGCTTTAAAGACCGCTCTGACCAAAGCAGACAAAGCCCTGCTGGAAGCCCGGAAAGCCTGCATACAGCTTGCACCCCGGCACAGCAGCCAGACCGATGCCGCAGACCCGGCACAGACCAGTCTTTTGCCTGAAAACACTGCCCCCGCACTGGAACTGCCCGAACCGCTGTATGTACAGGACAGTACTGTGTTTTTGCAGGAGCCGCCCTCTGCCCTGCTCAGTTCGCTGCGGGCCGTACAGGCACCTTTGCAGGACTGGCTGGAAGCGAACCCGGATGCCGAAGTACATGCACAGTTGCTGGAGCTTTATTTTGCTGTACAGGACATCACCCGTGCCGCCGAACGATACGACAGCCACTTTGTCACTCAGCTTACCGCGCGCGGCAGAGAGCTTGAATTGCAGCTGCTGTGTCTGGACCCGGCACCTTTTGTGGATGCCAGCCTTGCCGCAGGGCGCAGCGCAGCGCTGTTCAGTGCAACACTGGCTCCGCCCTCGTTCTACCGCAGTGTTCTGGGCTGCAGCGATGCACGTGCCGTCGCACTGGACAATCCCTTCCCGGCTGAAAATCTGGGGCTGTATTGCCTGCCGAATATTTCTACCCGCTACCGCGACCGCGAAGCCAGCGTGCAGGCAGTTTCGGATGCACTGGCCCGGCTGGTGCAGGCCAGAACGGGAAACTACTTTGCCTTTTTCCCAAGCTACGCATATCTGCGGCAGGTACACGAAGATTTTGCAGCACGTTACCCGGGCATTCGCACCCTTGTGCAGGAAAGCCGTCTGGATGATGCCGCTCGGGCTGAATTTCTGGCTCAGTTTGTGCCGGACCCGGCCGAAACGCTTCTAGGTTTTGGCGTGATGGGCGGCATCTTTGGTGAGGGAGTTGATCTTGCAGGCAGCCGCCTGATCGGGTGCGCCATTGTGGGTGTGGGCCTGCCGCAGGTAAATCCGCAGCAGGAAATGCTGCGCCGTTATTATGACGCACAGAACGGCTTTGGATTTGATTATGCCTACCGCTATCCCGGCATGAACAAGGTACTGCAGGCCGCAGGGCGCGTGATCCGCACGCCGGAAGACAGAGGTGCGGTGCTTTTGCTGGACGACCGGTTTGCCCAGCAGGAATACATCCGGCTGTTCCCTCCTCACTGGCGGCATATCCGCTATCTGCGCAGCTGCGAAGAACTGGCCGCTGCCCTGCAGGACTTCTGGAATAAATGAGACCCAAACAAAAAGGCACTGCCGCACCCAAAACAGGAGCGGCAGTGCCTTTGCTTCTTTTTTGTTTTATTTTGCTGCTTTCCGGTTCTGCTGCAGGCTATCCCACGAGGGCATTTCATTGCGCAGCTTTTCCCACATGGGCATTGCCGTGCCGGTCTGCCTGCGCAGAGCATCGAACGCTTCGTCCAGATACTTCATTTCGGACACTGCGTGCATGGCGTGATCCGAAACGCACAATCTGCCCAGCGGTGTTTTTGTCATGGTAAACACCATCGCTTCCATCTTACGGCGGGCCGATGTGCCGGGCTGGAAATTATCGGTGTTGTTGGCATCGTTCACCGGGATGCCCGCATCCTTGAGCATCAGGCAGGCTTCATAGGCGGCATCCAGAATGGCACCGCGCTGCTGCTTGGTGGCCCGGTGCAGATCGCCGTTGCAGGCATAGCACACATAGCACGCCGGCAGAACGAATGCAATGTGGCACTTGAGCCATTCATCCATATCGCCATAGAAGGTCAGCTTGTATTTTGCACCGTCAAAGGCGGTCTTGAGCCGGGTTCGGAAGGTGCCAGAAAGCGGAGTTGTGGCACCGCCCACCGTCATGCCAGCACTGGCGTACACACTGACCACATGGTCGTGTTCACGGCGGCCTGCCGTGCCCTGAAAGCCGAATGCGATCTTATCCGCCGGGCGCTGCATGAATTCCAGCACCTGCTTTGCCTGCGGGTTGTTGCCCACAAACACAAAATACTGGCTCTTGTTGGCCTTGAGCACAGGAAGCACCTCCGGCAGCTGGCCCGCCTGCACGACCACAAAGACGAGATCATAATAATCATCCGGGGCAAGAGTGTCCACGGTTTTGATCCGTTCCGTTGTGGTCTTGCGCTGCACCCAGTGGCGGATGATTAAACCCTTCTGGTCGATCATTTCCTTCCACTCTCCGCGTGCAAGCAGCGTGACAACGTTCTTTTTGTTCTGCATCAGCACATGGGCCAGCTCGCAGCCCAAAACGCCCGCACCGTAAACCAGAATCCTCATCCAGATACGCCTCCCTTATGTGTGTTAAGGTTTGCTTACTTTTTCAAAAACGAGAAAAAGCCTTTTTTCTCGTAAGGTGCACTGCTTACGCCCTTGACCTCATAGCCGGTTGCATTGATGGCATCCCGCAGCTTCTGCTCGTCCAGCGGCTGTTCCGAGTGGATCACCGTCTGGGCTTTTGCCTGCGAGGACGACACCCTTTTTACCTCCGGGAAGGCCTTGCGCACGGCTTCGTTGACATGGCTCTCGCACATGCCGCACATCATACCATCTACTTTTACGATCGTTTCAATCATTTTATTCTCCTCCAGATCTTCTGCGCGCATCGGCCCGTTGACGCAGAATCTGTTAGGAAGCACTAACCGCAGTTTCAAACAAAACGCCGTCGGGAACTGCCCGGCAGCGGTGCGGAGCGGTTCCCTGTTCTGTGGTGGGTCTGCTCAGAAAATGCACGCATGATTTCTTGTCTTCATCATATCACACCAGTGGGCTAAATGCAAGATGAAAAATACCCCATCCCGGTTTTTGCGCTTTTCACTCATGCACCCGGCATCCTGCTGCCGGGTCAGTATTCAATGCCCTGCCGGGCGGAAATTCCCCTCTGGTAAGGGTGGCGGTGGCACTTCATCTCCGTGGCATAGTCGGCGGCATCCAGCATCCACTGCGGCGCAGCATGGGCAGTAAGCACGCATTCCTGCTCTGCCGGGCGTTCCAGCACGGCCTTTTGCAACAGGGCTTTATCCACCATATCCAGTTCCCATGCGCTGCCTGCTTCGTCCAAAATCAGCAGGTCGGCAGGGTCAGCCATGGCAGCTGTGAGGTTCGCATTCTGCAGCTGGCGGGTGGCTTCCTTTTCCGCTTCGTTCATCTGGAACACGAATTTCTGCCCCGCCTTGCCGCGGTACACCTTTGCACCCAGCTGTTCCAGCAGCGGCACCTCGCCGCTTTTGCCGCCTTTGAGGAACTGCAGAATCACCACCCGCTTTCCGCTGCCCATGGCCCGCAAAGCAAGGCCCATGGCAGCGGTGGTCTTGCCCTTGCCATCACCGTAATATAGATGTAACAGCCCTGTACGCTTCATGGTCATTTCTCCTTTTGTCTTTGCGTTTATGGTAACACAAACCCAGCAAAAAAGGAAGAGGAAGCACCCGAAGGCGCTTCCTCTTTCAAACAATGCGATATTTACTGATACAGAGGAAAATCCCGGGTCAGCTTCAGCACACGGTCACTGATTTCGTCCTTCTTCTCGTCGTAGTGCCAGATGCAATCGGCGATGCAGTCGGCGATCACCTTCATCTCGGCCACGCCCATGCCGCGGGTGGTAACAGCCGGGGTGCCCAGACGCACGCCAGAAGTCACGAATGGGCTGCGGGTCTCGCCGGGGACAGTGTTCTTATTGGCGGTGATGTGCACGCTGTCCAGACGTGCTTCCAGCTCCTTGCCGGTGCACTCCTCGTCACGCAGGTCGATCAGCATGAGGTGGTTATCCGTACCGCCGGACACCAGCTTGACGCCGCGGGCCTGCAGCTCTGCTGCCAGAGCCTGTGCATTCTCCACGATCTTGCGGGCATATTCCTTGAACTCCGGCTTCAGTGCTTCACCAAAGCAGACAGCTTTTGCGGCGATCACATGCTCCAGCGGGCCGCCCTGGGTGCCGGGGAACACGGCAGAATTGATGCGCTTTGCAAGAATGGGATTGTTGGTCAGAATCAGACCGCCGCGGGGGCCGCGCAGGGTCTTGTGGGTGGTGGTGGTAACAACATCAGCATACGGCACAGGACTCTGGTGATAGCCGCCTGCCACCAGACCGGCAATGTGGGCCATATCCACCATCAGATATGCACCATAGCCGTGGGCGATCTCAGCGATCTTCTCAAAATCGATGGCACGGGGATATGCAGATGCACCGGCCACGATCAGCTTGGGGCGCACCTTCTTAACCTGCTTTTCCAGCTCAGCATAGTCGATCACGCCGTCGGCATTGACACCGTAAGAGACAAAGTTATAGTTCTTGCCGGACATGTTCACCGGAGAACCGTGGGTCAGATGGCCGCCCTGAGACAGATCCATGCCCATGACAGTATCGCCCAGATCCAGCAGAGCAAAATAAACTGCCAGATTGGCCTGTGCACCGGAGTGGGGCTGAACATTGGCATATTTTGCGCCGAACAGCTTGCAGGCACGCTCGATGGCAATGTTCTCCACCTCGTCCACATAGACACAGCCGCCATAGTAGCGCTTGCCGGGCAGGCCCTCGGCGTACTTGTTGGTCAGGATGCTGCCCATTGCGGCCATGACGGCGGGAGAGACGATGTTCTCACTGGCGATCAGTTCAATGTTCTGGCGCTGACGGTTCAGCTCGCGATCCATGGCTGCGGCCAACTCCGGATCAACGGTATTGACCAGACCGATGGTGTCCATCATTTCATTGTACATAATATTCTACCCCTCTCAATTTCCGGAGAAAGCCCCGGATCTCTGGATCTCTTCAAGCCACCCTGCTCCGCGCACGAACCGAATTGCTTTCTTTTATCATAGCAGAAAGCTGTAGAATCTTCAACTTCCATTTTGCCAAAAGGCTTGCTTTTTTCGTCTGAAGTGTTTATTATACTTGTATAAAAATGCAGTGTCGTTTTTGTATATTTTTCAAGTCAGTCAATCTTCAGATGAAGCGAGGTGTTCTCTGGTGACGGTCAGCGAAGCAAAGCAGACCCAGCGCAAAGCGGGCCGTGCCGCACGCAAGGCTCTCGGCCCGGAAGAACGCAAGGCTGCAAATGCCGCTTTGTGCGCATCCCTCTGGCAGCTGGCTGCCGTGCAGAATGCGCAGACCATCCTGCTGTACGCAGCGTTTGGCTTTGAAGCCGACCTTGCTGCCTTTGCCGCCGAAGCAGCAGCTCAGGGCAAAACACTGGCCTATCCGGTGTGCGGCGAGGCGTATTCCCTTACAGCCGCTGTGCCCGGCCCGGACGGCTGGGAGATGGGGCAGTACGGCATCCGCACCCCCATCCTGAGCCGGTCGGAGATTCTGCTGCCGGAAGCGCTGGATCTGGTCCTTGTACCCTGCACGGCTTTTGATGCAGACTGCTTCCGGGTCGGCATGGGCAAGGGTTATTACGACCGGTATCTTCCCCGCTGCAAAAACGCGGTGAAGATCGGCATTGCATTTGAGGCACAGCGGGTGGAACATGCTGCCGTAGACGAGCACGACCAGCGGCTGGATGCCTATGTAACAGAGAGGGGTATTTACAAATGGAAATGACTAAGCTGAGCTGTGAGAAATTTCTCGCAGAGCTGGCCAGCAAAGCCCCCACGCCGGGCGGCGGCGGAACGGCAGCGCTGGTGGGTGCTGCCGGTGTAGCGCTGGGCAATATGGTGGGCAACCTGACCACCGGCAAAAAGAAATATGCCGCCGTGGAAGCAGACATTCAGGCCCTGAACACAAAAGCCGATGCCCTGCGCAAAGAGCTGGAAGCGCTGGTGCAGGCCGATGCCGATGCCTTTGCGCCGCTGGCTGCGGCCTACGGCCTGCCCAAGGACACACCAGAGCAGGCTGCACACAAAGCCGCCGTGCTGGAAAAGGCGCTGGATGCCGCCTGTGCCGTGCCACTTGAGATCATGGAAAAGTGCGCCGAGGGCATTGCTCTGGTGGAAGAATACGCCGCCAAGGGCAGCGTGATGGCCGTCTCGGACGCAGGCTGTGCAGCCGCCCTGTGCAAGGCAGCCTTGCAGGCCGCAAGCCTGAATGTGTTCATCAACACAAAGCTGATGGCAGACCGTGAGCGCGCTGCTGCGTTGGACGCAAAAACAGACAAACTGCTGGATGAATTTGTGTTGCGGGCAGACGCTGTTTTTGCATCCGTGATGAACAAATTGCGAAATAAGTGAGGGAAAGTATTATGGCAACGATTTTGAAGGGCGCACCCGTTGTAGCCGCTATGAACGAACGCAATGCGGCGCTGTGTGAGCAGCTCAAGGCAAAAGGCATCACTCCCACGCTGGCCGTGGTGCGTGTGGGTGAGCGGGAGGACGACCTCTCCTACGAGCGCGGCGTGATCGCCCGCTGCGGCAAGGTGGGCGTGGAGGTAAAGCAGTTTCTTCTGCCCGCCGATGCTTCGCAGGACGATCTGTTGAAGGCGATCGCCGAGGTGAACGCAGAGGATACCATCCACGGATGCCTGCTGTTCCGTCCGCTGCCCAAGCAGTTCAATGACCGCACTGTGCGTGCGGCGCTGGCTCCGGAAAAGGACATTGACGGCATCACGGACGATTCTCTGGCCGGTGTGTTCACTAATACCGATCTCGGCTACGCTCCCTGCACCGCGCAGGCCTGCCTTGAGATCCTGAAGTATTACAACATTCCGCTTTCCGGCAGGCGCGCTGTCGTAGTGGGCCGCAGCCTTGTGGTAGGCAAGCCCGCAGCCATGATGCTGGACCGCGAGAACGCCACCGTGACCATCTGCAATTCCCGCACGCAGAACCTGCCCGCCATCTGCAAGGAAGCAGATGTGGTAGTAGTGGCCATGGGCAAGATGGGTGCCGTGGGTGCCGACTGCCTGCGGGAGGGCCAGACCGTGGTGGATGTGGGCATCCATGTGAACGAAGAGGGCAAGCTGTGCGGTGACGTAAAGTTCAGCGAAGCAGAGCCGGTAGTGGATGCCATCACGCCGGTACCCGGCGGTGTGGGCACTGTGACCACCTCGGTTCTGGTGGGCCATGTCGTGCAGGCTGCAGCCAAAAAGGCCGGGCTGTAACGAATCATCGAACTATAAAATAAAAGACGCTTGATACACTGCTGTATGCTTCCCTGCCGGGGAAACATATTCAGACAAGACCAAGCGTCTTTTTTTGATTGCTATATTTTAGCCGCGGACAATGAGCAGCAGCAAAGCCGAAGCCACACACTGCATGATCAGCCAGCGGGCCACCACCTGCTCGTCGCTCCAGCCCTTATTCTTGCGGGCGTGGTCGTGCAGAGGGGTGCGGGTGTTCTTGAGGATGGAAATGTGCAAAAAGCGCTTCAGGCTGATCTTCAGGATGCCCAGACTGCCATCCACGATGAACACGATGGCTGCCAGCAGGAAGGCAAACGGATGGCCGCATTTGAGGGACAGCATTGCGATAAAGAAGCCCATTGCGCGGCTGCCGGCATCGCCCATCAGCAGGCTGGACGGCTTTGCGTTGGACCACAGATAGGCCAGCAGCGCCCCCATGAACACAACGCCTGCGGTGCCGTACTCAGCCAGTTCTGTTTTATAGGCCAGCAGGTAGGTGCCGATGGTCACCACTGCAACACTTGCCGAAAGGCCGTCCACGCCGTCGGTGCAGTTGACCACATTGATGCTGGTCCAGATCAGAATAACGATCAGCAGCAGATACACAGCATACGGCAGAGTGAAACTCCACTGCAGGAAATTCACACCGCAGCCGTTGAAGTTGAGGTAGGTCACACCTGCAACGATGGCAATGGCAAAATCAATGATGCCCTTTTTATACTCGTTCCATGCAGTTTCAGCAGCATCGTCAAAGTAGCCGGACAGCATGGATGCAATAAGCAGAATGGTGTAGATGACGTATTCCACCTTGAACGGCAGGAATGCCAGCGATACCAGTGCGATGCACAGCACGAAGATCAGGCCGGAACCACGGGCCTTACCCTTGGAAAGCGCACCGTTCACCGCAAACTCGCGGCCATGGTCGTGCGGAAGCTTATCGTGAAAAACGGAGTCCATCAAAGCCGTGAGGGCAAACGCCAGCAGGAATGCCAGAGCATCGACACCGCGCTGTCCTACGACCGAAAGCAGTGATTCGATCATATTCAAAGTTCCTCTTTCTTTTATGTTTGTGAGAGAAGTGTATCACGCTATCCATAAAAAATCAATCATTCCCGGAGAAAAATCCACGTTTGATTGACTTTCTGCAGCACCGCACTTATAATAGTATATCAGTCTGTCAAAAAAGTTATTGTTTCTATAAAAGGAGAACTCATGTCCATCTCTCTTGAGCAGCTTTCGGCGCAGATGCGCCGGGGCGAACAGGTGCCGCTGCGGCACACCATGCAGGTGGTGCTCACACTGAGCATCCCATCCATCCTGCAGCAGATCGTGGTAACTGCGGTGGAGTACATCGACGCAGCCATGGTGGGGCATATCGGTGCATCTGCTACGGCATCCATTGGCATCGTCAGTTCCAGCACGTGGCTCATGCATGGAATGCTGGCCGGTCTATATATGTCCTTTGCCATTCAGGTGGCACAGTATCTGGGTGCAGACCGGCAGGACGATGCACGCGGTGTATTGCGCCAATCTATGATCTTCAACCTTGTGGTGGGCCTTGCAGCTGCGGCCTTCGGCATTGGCATCAGCCGCTTTCTGCCCGGATGGCTGGGTGCCGACCCTTCCCTGCAGGCGGATGCTTCGGCCTACTTTGCCATCTGGTCGGCTTCCCTGCCCTTTTTGATGATCATGGGAACCTACTCTTCCATGCTGCGTTCCTCCGGCGATGCCCTGACACCGGGCCTTATCAGCGTGCTGACCTGCGTGCTGGATGTAATCTTTAACTTCTGCCTCATCAATCCCACCCGTGAGATGGTGGTGTTTGGCCGCACAATGACCGTCTGGGGCCTTGGCTGGGGGGTACCGGGCGCAGCACTGGGCACCGCCCTTGCTACCACTATCAGCGGTGTGCTGACCCTTGCCATCCTGCTGCTGCGAGACGGCCCGCTGTGCATCCGCAAGCCCGGCTCCTGGCACATTACCAAAGCCTGTCTGCAGAACCTGTGGAAGGTAGGCGCACCGCTGGCCGCAGAGCGTGCAGTTCTTTCCTCGGCGCAGGTGCTGCTCATCCGCATCGTATCCGGCCTTGGCACCACCGCCATTGCTGCCAACAGTCTGGGTGTGAGTGCCGAAAGCCTGTGCTACATGGCAGGCTATGGCATTCAGGATGCATCCCTTGCACTGGTGGGACAGGCCGTGGGCGCAAACCGTCGGGATATGGCAAAAAACTTTGCCTGGCTGTGCACCGGCATGGGCATGGGCATTATGGCGCTGACCGGCGTTGGCATGTACATTTTTGCGCCAAACCTGATGGGCGTTTTCACCGCAGATGCGGCAGTTATTGCGCTGGGCGCACGGGTGCTGCGCATTGAAGCACTGGCCGAACCGATGTTCGGTGCCAGCATCGTTGCCAGCGGTGCCATGCAGGGTGCCGGAGACAGCACGGGATGCTTTGTGCTGAACCTTGTCAGCATGTGGGGCATCCGGCTCACGCTGGCTTCCCTGCTGGCTCCGCATTTTGGGCTGGTGGGTGTATGGATGGCCATGAGCTTTGAGCTGACCATACGCGGTGTGCTGTTCCTTGTGCGGCTGGCCCATGGCAGATGGCTGGACAAAGGGGCATTGGCCTGATTGATCGCGGGCGGATATATTTTCCTCTAAATAACAGCTCCCCGGCCGGGAACCGCACTGCGGGACCTGACCGGGGAGTTTTGCTGTGGTTATATGATTTGAGAAGAAGAAAAAAGTGGAGAACAAGTTACTTTCTGCCGTGCAGGATGGGAGACAGCGGCTTGTAGATCAGCATGCACAGCACTGCATCCAGCAGGCCCTTGACCAGCGTGAAGGGCATATTGAAGATGACAAGGCACTTGATGAGACTGTCTGCAGAAGGCAGGATGGCCTGATACATGCCGAGGATGGCTTCCAGCGGCATGTGGTAGAACTGCACATAGGCCGGATAGGTGATGAAGTAGTTGGACGGTACGCTGAACACAGCCATGGCTGCAGCGCCTGCAATAGCACCGATGATGGCGGTCTTGCGGCTCTTGTGGTGCTTATAGACAGCGCCTGCCACAGCGGAGAAAACCGCACCCAGCATGAAGTTGCACAGCTCGCCCACGCATGCAGTGGAAGTGCCCTTGATAACGATGTGCAGCAGGTTCTTCATAAAGCTGATGACCACACCGTACACCGGGCCGAGAGCAAAGGCACCCAGCAGAGCCGGCAGGTCAGAAAAGTCCATCTTGACGAAGGACGGAATGAGCATCGGAATGGGAAACTCAATGAACATCAGGATAAAGGCCACCGCGCTGAGCATGGCGGCAACAGTAAGATTGTGAGTCGTGCTTTTTTTCATGGTAATGATCCTTCCCGGGGTAAGATGCCCCTTACAAAAATTGTTCCGAAAGCTCTTTTCGTATCTTGTTTTTTTGAACGGGAAGGACAAATAGAAAAGCGCCCTGCTGCAACAAAAACACTGCAACAGGGCGCGTAGACAACGATTTGCCTGCCGTTTCTTGCATCCGGACTATACCGTTGGTCCCGGAGTTGCACCGGGTCAGCACCCTTGCGGGTGGTCGCGGACTTTACCGCCAGTGGGGAATCTCACCCCGCCCTGAAACGAACTTTCTGGCACAAAGTATAGCGTGGCAGGCCCAGCTTGTCAAGAGGGCATCTTAAAATTTGTGCAAAAAATGTCAAAGTAATTCTTTCAAGCTCCCTTCTCTGTAAGCTCTTGCCCGGGTGGGTGCGGTATGGTATCATAGATGGGTCGTATAAAATTCAGGAGGTTATCATGATCTTTTCTATTCGTGATCTTTCGTTTGAGTTTGGCTCTGTACTGCTGGAGGGCTGGTTTGCACTGGCTGCGCGCGCAGGGTGCGCGCTGCTCATTCTGCTTGCCGCATGGCTGGTACGCCGCTGGCTGAGCAAAAGGGGCATTCCGGCACTGCTGGCCCGCAAGTGGTACTTTAACGGCACTCCCATCCTGCTGCGCAGCTTTGCGGTACCCATCCAGCGCATGTGCACTGCGGTTGGCGTATATCTGGCGGCAGCTTCCCTGCCCTGGGCCATTCCCGGCATTGCCAGACTGCTGTTGGTCTGCTTCCGCCTTGTCATGACCCTGCTGGTCTGCGAAGGCCTGTATGCGGCATCGGATCTGGCCGCCCTGCTGCTGGCTTCCTGCAGCCCGGAGATCCGCTCCAACAAAACACTCTGCTCTTTGCTGGACACCGCCTACAAGGTGCTGGTGATCGTGCTGTGCGTGGCAGCGTTGGCACAAGAAGTGGGCTTTCCCATCGGCAGCATTGTCGCCGGTGCCGGTCTGGTTGGTCTGACCATCTCGCTGGCCGCACAGGAAAGCGCCAGCAACCTGTTTTCCGGCATCGTGATTCTGCTGGACAAGCCCTTCTCGGTGGGCGACTGGATCACTGTGGGCGATGTGGAAGGCGAAGTGATCGACATCAACTTCCGTTCCACCCGCATCCGCTCGCTGGATAAAACCATCAATGTGGTGACGAACAGTAAGATCTGCTCTTCCACCGTGCAGAACGCCGCCCTGCGCACCATGCGGCCCTACAAGTTCAATCTGGGTGTCACCTATGGCACCACCCGCCCAAAGCTGGAACAGCTGATGAAAGACTTGCAGACCATGCTGGACGCAAGCCCTTACACCAACAAGGGTACCAACATCGTACAGCTTGCAAACTTTGGCGATTCCAGCATCAACATTCTGGTCTCCGCCTACCTGCTGACTAACGCCTACGCGGAATTTTTGCAGATGCAGAACGACCTGAACCTGAACATTATGGACATCATGCAGGCCGACGGTGTGGATTTTGCGTTCCCCTCCACCAGCGTGTATATCGAAAAGAACTGAGCAAACCTGTAAAGGGGCTGTTGCAAAATAGCGCCAATGAAAAGCGGAAAGCAAAAATCTCATCTTTTTCCCTCAAAAAGAGTAGAATTTTTCGGAACTGAAAATGCAAAAAGCTGAGCACCTGCTTTTTCACAGATGTTCAGCTTTGCTATACTCATTTTTTGAAATCTGCCTTTGAAGCCTCAACATTCTGCCCGTTTTGTACGGTGAATGCGGCGGCTATTTTCAATCAGTCAGCTCAAGACTGGCAGGCAGTGATCAGGCTCATTTTGTAGACCTCGTCGGCGTTGCAGCCACGGGACAGATCGTTGATGGGAGCGTTCAGACCCTGCAGGATGGGGCCGTAAGCTGCATAACCGCCCAGACGCTGAGCGATCTTATAGCCGATGTTGCCGGCCTCGATGCAGGGGAAGATGAAGGTGTTGGCCTGACCAGCCACCTTGCTGCCCTTGCACTTGACCTGTGCAACTTCGGGAGCAACGGCAGCGTCAAACTGCAGCTCACCGTCCACAGCCAACTCGGGATCCATTTCCTGAGCCTTGATCACAGCGTCATGGCTCAAAGCAACGGTGCCGCCCTTGCCGGAGCCCTTGGTGGAGAAGCTCAGCACAGCAACCTTCGGATCGATGCCGAACAACTTTGCGGTCTTAGCGGTCTCAATAGCAACCTCAGCAAGCTTTGCAGAAGCGGCGATCTTGACCTCGCCGGTAGCCTTATCAACGGTATCGGTATAGTCGATGTTAACAGCGCAGTCGCCCATGGCAATGCGCTTCAGGCCCTCTTCACCGCAGTCACGGTCCAGAATGAAGCAGGAGCTGACCAGATGTGCGCCCTTCTTGGTCTTGACCAGCTGCAGAGCGGGACGAATGGTGTCGGCAGTGGAGTAAGTAGCGCCGCCCAGCAGGCAATCAGCCTTGCCCATCTTCACCAGCATGGTGCCGAAGTAGTTGGACTTCTTCAGCAAAGCGGTGCACTCCTCAGCGGTCTGCTTGCCCTTGCGCAGCTCCACCATGGTGTTGACCATCTCATCGAAACCGGCATAGTTCTCGGGGTCGATGATCTCGGCAGCGGAAATATCAAAGTTACCGGCGGCAGCAGCAGCCTTGCACTCAGCCTCGTTGCCCACCATGACGACCTTCAGCACACCCTCGGCCAGCAGCTTTGCAGCGGCCTCCAGAATGCGGGGATCATTGCCCTCGGTGAAAACGATCGTCTTGGGATTTGCCTTCAGCTGTGCTACCAGCGGTGCAAACATATCAGCCATTGTGATTACCTCCGAATTTACTTTCCAATATTCACATCCAGATATCTGTTGGACACAAGGATGCCTTTCTCTTTTATTCTAGCACATACGGCAAAAAGTTCAAGACAAAATTGGCTTTTTGTGCTACAATTTTTGCCTCACGCATCATCGTTATTTTCCTGCCAAAGTAGTAAGACACGCCCTGCGTATTCCTTCACAATTTCCCGTAAACCACCTTCCACAAATTTCAATTTTAAGCTATGCACTTTTGATTCACAATTTTTCTTTTTTAAAAATGCAGAAAGTTCCAGTCAGTTCATATTTTTTGCGTTAAAACGTAAAAAAGAGCCATTTTCCCGATTCTTCGAGAGAACAGCTCCATAGTATTGGCTTTATAAATATCAGATAGAAATGGTGTTACAAAAACCCCGTACTGTTGAATTTTGCTCGTATTATCGATATATTTTCGTCAAAAAATCCACCCAAACAATGCCCCGTCCAAATCCATTCGCCGTCTATCGAGTCCAGTTCTCTTGTTGATTATCAATCTTCTTATAATATCGCATTTCCTCTAAAAATAAAAGTCCCTGCAATTTTCGCTCACAGCTCCCACTCAGAGCCATAAACGATCGTTGCAGGGGCTTTCTTCATCTTACCGGTCACTCCATTTTGAATTATGCAGACAGTTCCTGTCTTCGGTGAGTGCCAGATGAATTATTTTCAGGCAGTGCAGAAGAAACACTCAGCGTTGGATACGTGTGTGGATCACATTTTCCGCTCCTGCCCTGCCCAAAATATCATTTTTACTTCCCGCTCTTTGCCTTCAAGCGGTCATACTCCTTGTCGGCCGCAATGGCTTCCTTCGTAAAGGAGTTGTTCTTCCACCATGCGACCAGTGCCGCAATGGTCGTGATGCCAGCCGTCACCAGCTGTTCCACAGTGGTGCTCTCGATGGGCAGCGGACTCTTGCCCATGGCGCTCAGCATCTGGTTGGACAGAGCCAGCAGCAGAACGGCAGTACGTGCAATGGTGCCTGCAGTAATGTTGAAATTCATACGTTGCTCCTTTCGTGTTCGTATTCATGTACTTCGATGTCGGACATTCTGTGGTTCAACACCTGAATGTCTCTCTGGATGACCGGGATCTTCTCCGCAAAACCGTTGTGCTTGCGGACTTCCCGGGTCAGCTCCTCAATTTTGTATTCCATCACGGCATTGGAACGCGAGTTTGCGATCAGTACGCCGATTAGGGTCACAACACCGCTGAGGATGGCGGCAATGATGCTTTCCATCGGCGCTCACCCCTTCCAGCGGCTCTTGGCTTTGCGCACGTCCACATGCACCCAGCCGTTGGTGCGTCCCAGACCGGGCGGGTAAATGCCACAGCCACCGGCGTTGCCCAGCAGTTTGTCCGCGTAGGCATACACCTGCTCCACGCTGATGCCCTGCACCTGAATGTCTGCCGCCTTGCCGTACAGATGCTGGCTGAACTTTGCGGCATTCTTCTGCTTTGCGTTCCAGCTTGCCGTGCGGAATCCACTCGTGATTGTCACAGGCTTGCCAAAGTGCGTCCGGATCTTTTCCAGCACCTCCACAAGCGCCGTGTCAATGAACACCGGGTCGCTGCCGTCACGGCAGTAGAACTCGCGCACCTTGAAATGCTCCGAGAGCTTTTCGTTTCCATTTTTCAAAATGGAGTACGCTTCCAAACTCAAATATCATCCTTCCTTTCATCTTCCAAGCCGGAATGCTCCTTCTACCCGTTTCAGCGGCTTTACCTCCACAGGCAGGATATCTGCACACAGCATCGCCGCCACCGGCTTTGCTGCAGCATGCGCTGTGATCTTGATATTTCCCGTCACCGATGCCATTTTGATTTGCGCACTCGCATTGTCCTCTGCCATGGCAACACAACTTCCGGTCACATCCGTGCCGCCCATCTCTACGGTCAGTTCCAGCATTTCCTTCTCGCTGTCGCCTACGTTGAACACATTTTGATAGCTCATGCCGGCAACGATGCTCACCACCGGGTTCGTCTCGCTCACGCCGTCCAGTGCCCGCTCAATGGTAAAGCTCTCGTAAGCGCCTACCGTCACGGTGCACTCGGCTTTCACGCCGCCGCACTCTGCCGTCACCACCGCTGTGCCCTTCCGCAGGGCCAGAATGGTTCCATTTTGAGTAATTTTCACCACGTCCCGCGGTTTCGCGGTCACGTTCATCTTGCGGTAGAACGTATTCGTCGGCCCAACGCCCACCAGCAGCTGGTACTCCATGCCTCTGTTCAGCTTCAGATCGTATACGTTCAGCGCCACGGCTTCCACTTTCAGGGTGTACATGGTCGGGTGCAAGTTGTACTCCAGCGTGATCTTCGAGTGCCCCTTGTCGCTTTTGAGCTGGTTCACCCACAAGAGACCCGAATAATAATGGCTTGGATTGTCCTCCAGCGCAAACCGCACCCGCTGTCCCTTCAAGGTCTCGCAGATGGTCGTGTACGCGGTCTCCCAGTCCCAGCCGGCATAGTCGTTTTCGAGGTAGAACTCAATTTTTCCGGTACGGTCATCATAAGTAGGACGGTTTGCAGGGGTACGGCTGTAGTCCAGTGCGCCGTCTCTGCCGGGCACAGTCACGAACTTTGTCCGCTCAATGGGCGGTGCAATCACCGGCCGCGAGGAAGGGATCAGCTTCCAGTCGTCCCAGGTGTCAATGTAGTTGTCGCCTACATTTATAATAAGAGAATGGTACATTGATCTTCCTCACTTGTTGATGTATCCAATGGTGGACTGGATCGCGTTCCACGCCTTGCCCGCCGTTGCAAAGTTGCCCGCCTGCAAAGACGAGAGCTTTGCCGTGGTCGCACCAAAGGTAAAGTCTTTCTGGTCCAGCTCATGCAGCGGGATCACTTCCTTCGTGCAGGGCAGCCAGTCATCGATACCGTGCGGTTCCAAGAGCACGTACGTCTCCTTCATAAAGTCCAGCCGGTCGGTGTCCACGCCAATATCACACAGGTCTGCAGCGTTGATCTGCACACTTCCGGTGAAACCGCTGTACTTTTTCAGCTCGTCCGTGGCCTTCTTCAAAAGGCTGTCTCCCGTGGAATCGGTTCCTTCCACCACAAGGACGCGCTGGCACAGGCCGTACTTCTTGATGGATTCTCCGTTGTACGCTTCCCGCGAGATGGGGTTCGTGGTCTCCCAGAAGAACCATCCGCTCTTGTACCAACCATATGCCTTCACCGAGTTCACGATGTCGCCGGCCTTGATGTAGTACGAAATGTCCAGCAGGTTCTTTCCAAGCTCGATCACCTGATCGGTCTTGTCGTTCAGTTTTGCCAGATAGTCCAGATATCTTGTGTAAACGCGCACGCCGTCCACCATTTTGATTTCTTTGCGCAGGCGCAGATATCCGCCGTACTTTCCGGTCAGGCTGTTGGTCAGTACGCTCCAGCAGTCGCTGATGGCCTTGGTCTCCTTGTCCGTGTCGCTTTCCGGCTTTTCTACGGTCACGTTTCCGGGCAGGAACACCTTGCCTTCGCCCTTGAAGCCGACGTGTTCTTCCGGGTCATCCTCCACGGTCAGCGCCAGTGCCAGCAGTTCGGACGCCGTGTAGAACTTGTTCTCTACCAGACAGTCTCTGTCCTGCAAGTATCCAAACTCGCTCTCGCAGGTCACTTCCATGTCCAGCTCAAAGTTCTTTTCCATTTCGGTGATATAGCCCATAAAGATCTCGCGGCCGTCCTCTTCTATGCTGACTACCGGCTTTTTCAGCTCCAGCTTGTCGTAGAATGGGTTCGAGACGGGCACAGTAAAGGTAAACGAACTGATCTCGTTGGCTTCCAGTGCCACTTCCGGGTCAAGGATCACCGGCGCATTCTCGTTGAACGGATCGTCCAGAATGTTTCGCTCTGTCCAGTAGTAGCTCTGTCCATCCGCCGTGCCTTTGATCTGCCCGATGTACACCACGTACCCGGATGAACGGATGCGGTTCACTCTGCAGCTTTTCCGGTTAGTGGTCCGGCCGTCGCTGGCTTCTACCGTCAGGATATAGTCGGTGTTCCAGTCAAAGCTTTCCTGCTCTTTCTGTGATATTTCAAACCGGTATACTCCATTTTGAATTGCCGTAAACGTCCTGTGCACTTCGCCGTTCAGCTTTTCGGTCACGGTAATGGTGTTACCATCTGCATCATAAACGCGGTACGGCAGCCCGAACTTTCCCCACCGCCCAAATACGCCGTTCATGCCAAAGTAGTTGCTCTGGATCTCCGGTCCGCTGTTGGCTGTCAGACATCCATTGTCGTCCACCGTGGCGTTCTCGTCCACGCAGAAACATACGAGAATATTCGGGCTGGAAACTCCCCACTGTCCCGTTGTCGTATCCCAGTAGGTGTTAATGTACCCCGGCGACCCGGGGTCGGCACCTCTGCCGTGCTTCACGTAAAGGCTCAGCGCCTCTCCGCGGGTGTTATCGCCATCTTCGTAGTTTTTGGTGCTTCGCGTGCTGAACACATACGTCCACAGGTCGTAGATGTTGCTTCCTTCGGTAATATCCGCCCTGCCGCCGCTCAGACTATCCTCAAAAAATCTTCGGATTCCCGTAAACAGCGCCGTATCTCCGCTGAAGTCTACTACCCTTGGCACAAAGAACCGCTGTTCTTCCAGCGTACCGCTCTCACTTGAACCATAATCATACCGGATCGTCACCGGCACGATGGTCTTCAGCGTGTCCTCACTCAGCCGTGCTGCGTAGGTGTTTTCCAGCCAGTTGCGCAGGGTCGGCTCGTTCTTCCACGAAACATCTTTCTTGTTGTTGCCCCACTTCACTGCGTCTTTCAGCAGGGTGGTGCGCATCAGCATGGTCTTGCCCTTGCCGTTCAGGTCTTTTTCGTAGTTGTGCTGGGCCACCACAAACTCTGCTGCAACGCCGTCCTCGTACACTTTCAGGGTATCACCGGGGTTCAGTTCTTTGATGATCGCCATTTTCTCACTTCACTTTCGCTGCAGTCAGCCGTCCCATCCGGTCATCAATGTAGCCAATGGCCTTTCTGCCGTTGATGGTCACGCTCATGCCCTTGATGCTCTCGGCCACGCCGTCCATGTGCCCGGCCAGTGCATTGATGGCACGCAGCGTGTCCTCATTTCCGGCGCTCTTCAGTCCATTTTGAAGCTGCACTTCGGCATCGATCTTGTTTGCAAGGTTCCGGCTCACATCTCCGTCAAGGCTCAGTGATCTTGTCGCCGCAAAGGCATTGTCGATCTCGTCCGCACCTTCCAGCACGTTGGTCAGGTCCACCACGGGCACGATCTGGGGCGTGTACTCGTAGTCGTCGCCCATCACCTTGCTGATGGTCCCAAGCGCACCCTTTGCAATGTCCATGGCATTCTCGGTCATGTCGCTCACGGCATCGTCCACAATGGGCGCATCTTCCTTCACGCCATCGCTGATACCCTTGTCGATCTCCGAGCCAACGTCCTTTGCGCCGGTGGCCTTTTCCTTCTTCCGGCTGCTGATAAACCACGCAATACCGCCGATCAGTGCCGCGATGGCTGCAATAATGCCCACCACAATCAGCAGTTCCGGCAGCACCGCCAGTATGGAAGCGCCCAGCCCGCCCAGTGCTTCGCCAATGCCGCCAATGGTAATGGCCGCACCGCCGCCTGCCGTGCCCAGCTGGCTCAGCATGGTCAACAGGCCTCCGCTTCCGGTCAGAGCGTTTTGCACCTGTCCCGCTCCATTTTGAAGTTTGCTCACAAACCCCATCATCAGCGTTCCAGTCTCCTGCAAAAGCTGCTGGCCCATCTCGGTGCTCATCAGGTCGATGATGGCGGTCGCAGCGGATACCAGCGCACCGGCATAGTCACCCTGCATTGCGGATGTAATGGCCGAAAGAAACTCCGTCCCGATTTCAATGCCTTCCTCGCTGAACGCCGCACCGAACACCCGTTCCAGCGTCCCGCTCATCTCTTCGCCCATGGCTTCGGAAGCTTTCTTCCATACCTCGGTAAAGGCGTTGCTGATGGGCACCCAGTTCTTCTGGATGGCATTGGCAAGCTTTACCACCAGCTTCTTGCCGCTGTCGTCCAGATTCATGGCATCTGCCAGTGCCCCTGCAAAGCTCACCATAGAGCTGCGGGCAGAAAGCAGCTGGTCTTCGTAGCCCTTGCGCTCGTCATCGCTCAGATCGACCCGGTTACCGTCCGCGTCCAGCGTATAGCCTTTCTTCAGGATATCCTGCAGTTCGGCAGTTTTCTGCAGCTCTGCATTCATGTTCTGCAAAGCGCTCACCGTGCCCAGAATGCTGGTCGTGATGCCCTGATACTTCGCTTTTCTTGCCTCAGCGCTGTTCTCTCCGTATTCTTCCACAGCCTGCTTGTAGGCCTCTGCACGGTCTGCAATACTGCCGTCGTCGTAGACGCTCGTCAGCAGGTCCATGCGGCTCTGCATCCGGCTTTGTTCATCCTTGATGATAGAAAGCTGCGCATCCAGCTTGTTCAGAGACTGCTTTGCAATGTTATTTTGAAGCTGCAGGCTCTCGGTCTGCGCATCCAGATAGTCGTTCCAGGCTTCCTTTGTGCGCAGGTCGCTTTCGCCGTATTCCTTCCGCAGGGTCTCCCACTGCTCTTTCGCCTTGGCTTCTTTTTTCTGCTTCAGCTCCAGTTCGTCCTTCTGGTACTCAGTCTCCCGATCGATCTTGTCCAGCTTTGAGGCAGTGTTGCTGTTCTGGGCAGTCCAGAGGTTGTACTCTTTTTCCAGTGTGTCAAGGTCGGTGTCATACCGCTTCGTAATGTCTTCAAACAGGCCGGTGTACTGGTCTGCCTGCAATTTCGCAAGGCTGGTCTTTTCGCTCAGCAGGCTGGCGTAGGCTTCCTTGGTCTCGGTCTTGTCCGCGCCCCAGCGCTTCAGCATTTCGTCGTACTTTGCCTGTGCAATGGCCACCCGCTCGGTCTGGTTCGCAATTTCTGCCGCCGCGTTCTCCATCTTCTTCGCCAGCAGCGTGTCCTCGTCCGCACTATATTGGTTCTCGGTCTGCCACAGCTCGTACTCGCTGTCCAGTGCTTCCCGTGCCGCCTTGTTTGCTTCCAGCTTCGGCTTGTACTTTTCCTCGATCTGCTGGGCCACGGTCTTCTTCGTGCCGGAGGAGCCTTTTTTCTTGCCGGTGGTTGTACCGCCAGAACCGGCAGGGCTCGTATCTCCGGAGCCAAAAAGTGTTCCAAGAATATCTTCCGCAGCATCATCTGCCACAGTATTTGGAGTCACATTCCGGTACTTGCTGATCTCTTTTTCGTACCACTCGTCAAACCAGTCGTCTTTGGAACCAGTTTGAACATTCTTCGCCGCGCCCAGTCCGTTATAGAAACTACTGGCCGCATCACTGCCTTTGCTGAACATCCAACGGTTCAAACCATCAAACGTACCGGAAAGTCCAGATTTTACATTTTCACCAAATACCTTGGTTCCAGCATTCAGCTTCGTAATAGATGCTGTTCCATTCAGTCCGTTTATAAGACCCGGTGCAAACCACTGGCCGAGCTCCCTCATCCAGGTCGAAGGCGAATTGATTCCAAACGCGTTCCGAAAGAAATCCTTCACCTTATTGCACAGAGTCTGAACACCGTTGTTTGCAGTCTGCACGGAAGCTCCAGTATTCAGGCCATTGGCAAGTCCCTGAGACATGTATTCTCCGATTTTGCCAAAGAAACCCGAAATCGTGCCCAGCAAGCCACCAAACAGGTTTATCGGATTAAGATGTTCAGAAAGCCATGCAACAATATTTCCCAGCAGTTCACTCAGTGCACCTTTGATGCCGCCTCCCTCACCGCCACCATCCCATGCCCATGCGATCAGATCGATAATGGTCTGGATCACTATAGTGCCCAGCGTAAACAAAGCCTGTCCAATAGGCTCACTGCACTGTACGATAACATTGCAAATGGCTACGATGAGCTGAGCAAGTGCATTGCCGATTGCAGGAACGGCCTGCGCAATTGCGTTGCATACCGCTACAATAATTTCAGCGATTGCAATAGCAATACTTCCAGCTGCTGTTCCAAGCCCTGCGATTACTCCAGCGATAAAAACGCCAATTGCAGAGCCAAGCGTTCCAAGTGCCACGACAAGTGCTTCCATCTGAAGAGGCATTAGACTTACTGCTGCCATCGTTCCAAGCAGCAATGCAAAGCTTCCTGCCAGCAAACTCAGAGCTGCAGAAACAGCAATGACAATTGGACCTGCAAACGACATTGTTCCAACAGCAATCGCAAAAATGCCAAGTGCCCCACCAACTGCGAGTAATCCATGCCCGATCTCTTCAAGTGACATTTCGCCAAGAGATTTCAGCGGAGAAACGAGAGCATTCAACACAACCGACATGATAAGGAACGAAGTTGCACTGCCAAGAGAGCCTTTTACAAGAGTCAGTGCGACGCCCATTTCAATCAGTCCGCCTGCCATTGCTGCCAGTGCCACGCCGATCCGACCGAGCGTCATGCCACCGAGGTTTGCCAGAGCATTGGATAGAATCAGCAGCCCTCCGGACAAAATAGTTAAGGCAGTTGCTGTAGAAATCACATGTTCTGCCAAGTTGGACAACATGTTGAAAACCGCAATTTCGCCAAGAATCGCACCCAGTGCACCAAGTCCATTCTGGAGTTCATCTGCCGACATCTTGCTGAATGCCGACACTGATTTTTCCAACACACTCAGTGCTGCTGCCAAGACCAAAATTCCCACTGCTTTTCCTGCCGTCAGTCCGCCAAAATTACTCAGCCCCGAAAACGCAGCAACTTCCGCCAGCAGTCCTGCTACGGCAATAAGACCCTTCTCAATTCCATCCCAGCCAAGGTCAGCCAACTGTTCTACTGCTTCTGCAAGGACACGAACTGCCGCAGCCATTGCAAGCATACCCATGGCATGCTTAGCACCATCTTTTGCCCATTTTGAAATTGCAACTTGTGCGGCAACCAATTCTGCCATCACCGTGCCCAATGTGATAACTGAAGTCAGAAGCTTTCCGGTTTCAATTTCAGAAATCTTCTTCAGCGCAGACGTAAGGATTAGAACACCTGCTGCCATAACGACCATTGAACTGGTGCCTTTGCCAACTTTTTTGGCTTTTTTCGCAATTTCGTCATAAATTGCAAGCGCCACAAGCAGTTCAGCGAACAGCGCAATCATAGCTCCCGTAGATGCAGCCAACCGTTCTGGCTTCACCAGCGAAAGCACAACAAGTGACCCCGCAAGAATTGCCACAGCGGTCGAAATCGTCTTGAGCGTTTCTGTGTTCTTGTTGTTTTTCCATGCAGTGACAGCTTCTCCTAACTTGTTAAGAAGTTCT
This sequence comes from Faecalibacterium sp. AF10-46, assembly GCF_003604105.1. Lineage (NCBI taxonomy): Bacteria > Bacillati > Bacillota > Clostridia > Eubacteriales > Oscillospiraceae > Faecalibacterium > Faecalibacterium sp. AF10-46. The sequence goes on from NZ_QVGY01000001.1 coordinate 629,896, forward strand.
GCCACACCCCCGATTGTGTCTTTAACCGTAGAGCCGATATCTTTAAAGGCTTCCAGAAAGCCCTTAATGCCTGCAATGAGCCCGGCAATCATTCCAGCATTCGCAAAGCCCCAAAGTGCGTTGCCATTCAGATTACCAAAAGCACCGGATGCACCGCTGCCCAGTTCTTCAAAAATCTCCCCGATTTTATCAGCAAGCCATTTCAGCTTTGGTGTAATGAAAGAAATAAAATTTTCAAACCACTCACCAAGGGTCTTTAACGGGTCGAACACGACAGAGACGTTATTCGATACATCAGTCAGTACCCCTGCAAAGGTCTGCATCCCTTCAGACACCTTTCCGATAATCCAGTGAATACCATCCAGTGTCGTCTTAAACGCCTTAGAGTTATTGACCGCATTGGCCATCTCAACCAAGCAATCGCCCAATGACGCTGTAATACTTAAAAAGCCGCCAGCAAGTGGAGATACAGCATTGAATACCTCCCCCAGAACCTTACCAACGGTTAAAAGCACATTTTTCCCAACATTCAGCACAGCAAAAATACCACTGAATGTTCGTTCGATTTTATCGACTGTCTCGTCACTGATGCTGAGCTTTGCAGTAAACTCGTCAATTGACTTTGCGATGTTGTAGATCTGATCGGCCGTGATGGGCGAGAATATCTTCTGCCAGGCACGTGCTACCGGCTCCACAACTTTTTCAAGTGCCTCAAAAACATTCCAAATGGACTCGATAAGATGCTCCCGACCGGAGAGCTCACCGATTTTCTTGGAGTAAATATCAAGATTCAGGCTGCCGTCTGCGACCTGCTGATTAACTTCCTCAAAGCTCTTTGCCAGAGACCTCACCTGAGCAGGATCGAGTTTTTTGGCTTTTAAAGCATCGTCACTCAAAGCTCCCAGTGCTGAAAGCTGCTTGTACGATTCTTTCAACCCATTTTGAAGCTGCTCAGCGGAAACACCTCCCTGCTGCAAAGCCTTGGCAAAACTTCCGGCATCATCAATCTGTTTTTGACTGATTGAACCATTTGCAAGCATGACCTTTTCCAGCATCTGACTATAAAAGTCAGCACTGTCGCCCAGTGTGGTTCTCAACTGCTGCCAACCGGTATTCAGGCCTCCGGCCAACATGGTATTACGGGCTTCAGACGATTTGTTTATAAGATCTGAAAAGACGTCACTGAATCTTGTGAAAAGCTCTTTCGCCTCTTCAAAGTCACCAATAATCGTTTGCCAAGTCTGAGTCCATCCAGACTGCAGCGCTTCGGTCAAAGTATCTTTCAGCTGACTGAACGTTTTGACTTTTGTTGCAGCGTCATTTGCAGTCTTGCCCATCTCCATGATTTTCTTGATCTGCTCATCGGTGTATCCAATGGACTTCAAGGTTTCCTCATTGAGATCGCCAGTGAACTTCTGAAGAGTTTCAGTCAGAATAGACGAAGTCAGCCATCCCTTGGATAAGGTCTCACGGAAGGAACCTTCCTTTTTTATCATGCTATCAATGGCAATACCATGCACACGAGCGGTTTCTTTCAAGGCATCTTGAAACACCTGACCGCCCATACCAGCATTGACTACGGAGTTCCAATCCTGTAATTTCACAGTACCGGATGCGAGTGCCTGTGAGAGCTGATACATGGCTGTACTAGCCTGCTGGCTGGTCGAGCCAGATACAGCTGCAAGGTTTGCAATACCCTTAATAGCTGAAACGGAAGTATTCAAATCAACGCCTGCCGCTGTAAACGTGCCAATGTTACGGGTCATTTCCGTAAAATTGTAAATCGTCAGGTCGGCATAGTGATTCAGCTCATCCAGTGCAGCATTGACTTGGCCCAACGTAGTGCCTTTGCTTGATGTATTGGCCAGAATCGTCTGAACTGCATTGATCTGCGTTTCATACTCCTGAAAGCCACTGATAATAGGATCAAGCGATAATGCTTTGACAAGCCGTTCACCAGCATCAACTGCCTGATTTGTAATCCGCATCAGCGCAGTTACGCCAATCACCTCGACAGCCGAGAATTTTTGGCTCAGATTATCCAGAGCATTCAGCAAAGCATTGAATTTTACCTTTTCTGATGCATCTGAGACTTTCTCAAAGCCTTTTTCCGCTCCTTTGAACATCAGTTTTTCGTTGAGTGCCGTCAAGCTTCGCATTGTCTGCTGAACTTTGTTTTCAAACAATGCGTTGTTGAACCGCATCTCTACGACGCGTTCATCTATTTCTTTACTCAAAGATTTCGCACCTCCTTCCACAATTCATCGGCCAGAGCAGAAAAAATCGGAGCCAAGGCAGGGTTAATATAATCCACTCCCTGCACATAGGCCCCGTTTCTCGTCCCGTGCCCGTATTGTAAGATCACCGCAATAGGCACTCCGTCCACAATGTTGCTGTTCTTCCAGCACAGCGTGGCCCCGCTCTTGTCCATTTTGATTTCGTAGCTCCAGCTTGCCGCTGTCTTTCCGGTGGCTTTCGGGGTAGCGTCTGCAAGCCGTTCTGCACCCAGCTTGCCGTATTTTTCCAAAATTGGCCGCACACTCCAGCTCTTGATGTGGCTGAAAAAGGTCAGGCTTTTCTTAAAGTCGCCTTTCTGCCGGATCTCAATTACCTTGCTCAAAAGCTCTTACCCCCTCGAGTGAAACTTCGCCCTGCGCTGTGCGTTCAGCGCCCGGATGTGCGCCGCCTGCTCGTGTCTGCCCATCTTCTCGGGCGGCAGGTTCTCTTCCCCGCAGGCCCGGATCAGCGCCAAAAGCCGGTTCAGGTGCCACTTTTCGCACTCGAACGGGATGCCGTAGCTTGCCATGGCGGCGTAAAACAGGTCTGCCGTCTGGTAGCGTGCGCGCTTCTTGCCGCCTTTGCGGTCTTTAAAGGTCGCGGCCGTCATCGGGTCGCTCATATATCGTTGAATGGCCAGCCAGTCTTCCCGCCGCAGTCTTGTGTATACGGTCGGGTCCACACCCTTTGTCAGGGTCATGCATCGGACGAAATCAAGCGTTTCTTCGCGTGTTTTCTTCACGTTTTCGTCCAAGTACGGCTTGTGCCATTTGCTTTCCCATTTAGACAGGGAGAGCAGGCTGTATTCCAACCTCAAAGTTACCGGCTCGTCGTATACGAACATGTTTGTTCGCTCATCCCAGCGTTCTTCGCCGGGAATATGCAATTCCAGCATTCTTTCACTCCCCTGTGCTCTTAAATGCGTGTCTTTTCCAAGGCAAAAAAATAAAAGGATGGCCGTTTTTTACGCGGTCATCCCTAGCCGCCGAAGCGGCAAAATATCAGAGCTTATCAGCCCTGTACCGGTGCCACGCTCAGTGCAGGCGCAGCGCTTGCGGTTGCGGCCATCTCCATAGCCGGGTTCTGATTGCACAGGTCAGCAGGCATCAGACCATTGATGAAATCTGCCGCCTTCTGCGCATCGGACATCAGCTCCATGTAGATTGCGCTGAAAGCCGGGCTTGCCTCGAACTCTGCACGAATGGCATCATTCTTGAGGAACAGACGGCCATCGTCGCTCTTCTTGCCGTAGGTCATCAGCAGAACGTCCTTGAACAGCTTCATCAGAGCAGTCTGGTCATTGGCTGCCATAATGCGCTGGATGTAGCCCCTCATACCACCTTCTACGCTCATCTGCATCTCCGTCAGCTCGGCCATGGACAGATTGAAGTAGAAGTCCTCGGTGCGCTGGTTACCGTCATAGTCGGTATAGGAAATGGTCTTTTTCAGCATCTTAATCTCTCCTTATCGGTTCATTTTGATTTTTTTCTCTCAGCAAAGCTCGCCCCTTCGGGAGAGCTGCAAGCAGCGCCGGCAAATGCCGGACTGCGCGCTGAGAGGGCGTTTTTACACAGCAGCCTTTACTGCAGCGAGCAGCTCGTCCGGGGTGGGCAGCTTTGCATTCTCGCTGTCGGTGCCGTACAGCAGGTCTTCCACGGCCTTCATCTGCTTTGCGGTCAGCTCAGTGCTGTCAAACTCTGCCACCGCCGCAGCCTTCAGGTCTGCAATGTTCACAGGCACGGTATCGCACTCCCAGCTGAAGGTCTCGGCATCCGGGCTGTCGTTCATAGTCTCGTGGCTCTTCTCAGCAGGCTTTGCGGTCGCATTCCACACCACATGGATGATGTAACCGGCATCGGGGTCCTGATCGGTGCCCACCTTGGTCTGCCATGTAAAGCCGAATGCCTTGCGCTTCTGCTGGCCGATGCGCACGCCCTTCACAGGACTGCCCAGACCGTCGCAGGGCTCAAACTCGGGCGGGTACATATAGGATTCAATGGTAAAGCCGTAGTCCTCGCCGGAGATCAGGCGGGCGTACTTCATGTTGTCAGCCCACAGGTCGGTAGGTTCTGCGCCGCTGGGGCTTTCCGTCACGCCGGTCAGGCCATTCCATGCAGCGCCATTGTCGTAGCCCTCGCCATCGGCCTTGGGGTAAACCACGCCGTACGAAACACCGGCGTGGAACTTGCGGGTACCGTCAACGTCCCAATTCAGTTTTGCCATAGGTTTTGTCCTCCTTTATAAATAGATATCAGTACCACACGCTGAATACGTCGTGGTATAAGTTGTCCGAAATGAAATGGCGGTCATGAGAAGCCTTTGCAAGCAAACCCATGGCCGCCGTCATTTCGCTGTCCGGTTTTGTGTCGATCACGGTAACAGAATAATGGAAGGTCTGGCGGTATACGCGGTCGTCAGCCTTCAGGCTGCGGATCTTTTCCAGCTTGTAGCAGATACAAGGGTATTTCATCCGCAGGTTTGCAGGCGGCTGGTAGTACACGTTTTCACTGCCGCACCGCTGTTTCACGATGCTGCGCAAAAGCGCATCCAGCCCGGAGCGTCTTTCACTCAGTTTCATTGCCATGCCATAACCCTCCCAGCGTCAGCACGATGCGCGGGTACTCCACGCTCGCGTCCGTCACCTTCCATTTTCCGCCATAAAGCGTCACATACCGCAGATTGGAAAAGTGCTCCTGAACATACGGGTCAGCGATGACGCTCAGCGTGTTCGCAAGGCTGATATCATCGTTCACCTTGTCGCCGGACTGGTTCCTGCGCGTGTTCCGTGTCAGGTCGCCGTAACAGTCACGCTCTGTCACGATCTCCGAGTGCACACTCAGCTCTGTCTCCTTGGTCTCCACGAAACCAAGCTTCCCAAACCACTTGCTCATAGCACTTTCACTCCATTTTGAATTTTCTGCTTACTTTTCGGCAGAAGCCGCCCATGCCTGGGTCTTCACGGTCTCGCCGGTCACAACAGTGATCACGCCGGTCGCACCAAAGGCCACAGGCACCAGATAGTTTGCGCCCTCCACGATCACCAGACGGCCCTTCTTGAAGGCATCCTCGATCTCTTCCTTGGTCACAGTCTCCTTGAAAGTGGCGTCAGCGTACAGCTTGTGGTCCGCGGTCTTGCCGTAGGCCATGTAGTTTGCAACGTGCAGGTCCTTGCCCTGCTCATAGAGCTTGTTCAGCATTTTCTATCATCCTTTCCTTTGAAAAAGGCTCCCTCATTGAGGGAGCTGGCGAACAGCGCCGCCGTCAGGCGGACTGTGAGACTGAAGGAGTCTCTCATGCCGCCCACTCGATGGCCATAGCGCTGTAGGGGCTGGTCAGTGCGCCGGAGCAGCGGGTCTCGATCAGGTACTTCTGTGCGTTGAAGTCGATGTCAAAGTCATCGAACATGCTCACGGCACCGCCCTTGTCCGCGCCCACGGTATAGTCGGCCAGGTTCACGATCACAGCAGCCAGATCACCGCCCTTGGCACCCTTGCGGCCTTCCATTTCGGGAATGGTCACGATCTTGGCAACACGCAGCTTGCGGGCCAGTGCGGCCTCGTCCGTATACAGCTGGCGGCCCATGCCGTCTTCCAGCAGCAGCATCTCGGTCAGGGCATCCTCGGTGGTAAACATAGTCGGGGTGCCGCTGCCACGGTAGTCCTTGCGGGCACGGATGGCCTGCTTGATAAAGGCCTTGTACTTGTCCTCCACGGTGGAAAGGCCGGTGGTCTTCACCTGCACCTTGATGGTAAACAGGTCGGCGTCGTTGAACACCGGACGGATGCAGTTCTCATCGATCTTGTCACGGCTTGCTGCCATGCGGCCGTCACCCAGAATGTAGGCCAGTGCCAGCTCACGGTTCAGCTTGTAGCGCATCTCGTTATGCAGCCATGCCACCACGTCAAAGCTGGTAATGTCCACCACATCGTCGCGATCCAGCTCCTGCTTCTTGTACACCGTGGTCGGGCCAGTGGAGCGGCGCAGCAGGCCGAACACCTCTTCCGTCTTGTAGTTGCCCTTCAGGTAGCCCTTGGCACGTGCATCGTCCTCGGTCAGGTCGGCGAACAGGCTCTTGAAGCGGCTGAACGGGATGTGCTTCACGCCGCCCATCACCACGCTCACCCAGTCGTCGGGCTTGTCAATGATGCGGGGCGGGGTGTCCAGCAGGTGATCTTCCGGGAACAGCCAGTCGATGTTGTCAATGCCGTGACACAGAGCGTTCACCTCGCTGTCCTCAATGCCGGCGTTTGCAAAAGCAGCCTTCATGGTGCCGCAGGTCTTGGCGGTCTTCACCACCTTGTTGATCTCGTCAATGCTGTGCTTCAGCACGGTGCCCTTCGTGTCCTTCTCAAATACGTTCTGCTTCACGGTTTCTTCCTCCTCATTGTCAGTCTCTTCGCCGTCACGCTCTTCCAGGGCCATGCCCATCAGTGCATGGCAGCACTCCTGCTGTTCGGGTGTCATGCTGTTGTACACCTCTTTCAGCGTCTTGCCATCCTTCTGTTCGTCCGCCATCTCGGCTTCCTCCTGTGTTGCTTCGTCGGTCGCTGCATCGCCGCTGTGTACAAGGTCGTCCAGCGGTTCACCGTCCGGGTCCAGTCCGTGGGCAATGCTCAGGCCGCCGTCTGTGTAGATGAATGCTTCGCCGCCCTCGTAGTCCTCGTCGGCACTGTGCTTCACCACCTCGTCGATCAGCGCACCCGGGTTGCAGCCTGCCAGCACAAGGCTCACTTCCTGAATAATGCCGTGCTGGACCGTGTTGCCCGTCTTCTTGATGCAGTTTGCATAGATGGAAAAAGCGTTCAGGTCGCCATTTTCCACGCAGGCCTTCGCGGTCCGGCCGGTATCCGTATCGTTGAACTTTGCGTAGCAATACATGCCCCCGGGCCGGTTCTCCAGCAGGCAGTGGCCAAGGACGTTTTCCAGGTTGTCATGGTCATGGTTGTACACCATGGTCACAACTTTACCGTCGCATTCCTGGAACGCATTCGGTGCAATGGTCAGGCCATCATAGCACCTGGTCTTAGCCTTCGTGGCCCAGCCGCTGCAGTCATAATCAAACTTCGCCATTTTGATTTGCCATACTCCTTTCTACGGCTTCCTTTCCAGCCGTGATCGTTTTGTTTCTCTCAGCAATCTCCGCGTCGGATTGCGAAATGTTGCTGTTCCGCAGTTCGTCCGCCTTCGGGTCCTTCGAGGGCTTCATTCCCAGCAGCTGCCGGAACTCATTGCTTGTCAGGATCTCGTTGCGGGTAAACTTGTCCGCCATCTCGGCAACGGCACTCACCGGTGCCAGCTTGAACGGGTCGCGGAAGTACATCATACTCTCGCGGCCTTCCTTCCGGTCCTCCTCAGTCAAAAACTTTCGCTTCAGCTCGTCCACGGCTGCTGCCACAAGGGGTTCAATGGTACGGTTCTCATAGTTCGTCATCACCGCATCGCTTGCTGTACCGTTCATGATCTCCGGGGTAATGCCTAACTGGCTGTATGCCATGTTGGTCAGGTATTCCACGGTTTTCAGGAGGTTATTTTCAAGGCTGCGGTTCAGCTGTGTAATGTGTTCCGAACCATCGGTGTAGGCAATGCCGTATTTAGAACCGGTCAACTGCCGTTCGATCTCGGCTCTCCGGTCGTCCGCTCTCTTTTTCTGGATGTCGTTGCGCACTACGTATGGCAGCTGGATAATAAGATCCAGTTTTTCAGATCCCAGCTGGTCATCCACCACGTCCATCAGGTTCAGCTTGCGGATCAGACGCTGGATGGTGCCGTTCGGTTCGTTCATCACGGCGTAGAACGGGTTCTCGATCAGGGCCACTTCTGCTTTCGGCAGGGTGATCTCCTCTTTCTGCCCGGTCTGGTCGTTGTACACTTCCAGCCGCACATCATCGGGGTACCATTCCTTCACCTTCGCCACACGCATGGAAAGGATCTTTTCTTTGCCGGTCTCTTCGTCCACATCCACGTCCACCGGCACCAGCGCCGCCACGCCATCGTCCAGTACAGAGAGGAACATGTCATACCGCAGCGCCCTGCCGGTCTGGTCCTTGTTGCCGGAAAGGTTCAGACAGCAATTAAGGCCCGAATCAACGGTTTCGTCGTAGCGTCCGTTTTCATCGAGCCTTACGTGGTTTATTGTGATGCCCGCTGCGTCCATGGCAATGCGGGTATAAATGGCGGTCATGATCGTGCGGTCATTCGCACGGTTCAGCCGTACCCGGTCAGGCCGGTAGCTGCTCCCTCCGCCATAGTAGTTCTTCCCGGGAGGATCCCGGTTCGTAAAGGCGTTCCACGCCCGTTTCAGGCGGGAGCCAATCGTTGCTTCACTTCTCATAGATGCCTTTCTTATTCTGAGTGAACATTCATCGTGCTCATACGATTCTGGATTTTCTTTGAGGCAATAAGATTTTTTCCGATTTTTGCCACAGCGTTGTAGTTGTTGTACAATGTGCTTATGGTTCCTAATGCTGATGCGGCCGTTCCGGCTGTCGCAAGCATCTTTTTAACATTGCTCGGAGTAGCAATCAGTGATTCATACTGCTTTTCTTTTTGCAACCGGTTAATTTTAGCATTAAGTTCTTCATCGCTCAGCACTCGAACACTCTTTTTCTCATGCGCTCGCGTATAGTCTGAATGTGCATGAGTTTTAGGAGTCGAACTCCGCTCTTTTCCTGCCTCTTCCATAAGTTCAGCAGCTTTTTGTTTGCCTGCAGCAACAAATGGCTCTAACTTGCCAGACTTTGCCAAGTGATACCCACCATACGTTCCCAATGCAGCAACCGCTAACGCTGCGCCGATTTTCAACGCCCTTTTTTGTTTGTCTGAAAGCCCAACTCTCTTTTGTGACTTTTCATCTGTTCCTTCAGCGTTACTCCCTACATATCGGCTTCGTCCTGCCGCAGTCAGAGTCCCATCTTTATTTTGATATCGACGCACGCCCCATTTCATGCCCTTGATGCCCCAATGGTAGAGTTCATCGTTATAACCGTGCATATAATCACCTCCTCTCTAATAAGAAATCCTCTATTGAAAGCGATTTTATTGCTTCTTTTTTCGACTGCTCCTTGCAAATATAGATTATCTGCTGTATGATAGATTCACAAACTACGAGGAGGCTGTCATTATGGCCAGTAACGAGCTGCTTTCTACAAAAGACCTCAACTGCGAAATCGTTCCAAGCGATATCCCGTTTGACTTTAGTGATAAGACACGGTTCCGAAAAGTTGAGTTTCCAGAGCAAACTGGAGTTACCGCCAATTCTTTGCTTCAACTTCTTCCCCCAGCCATTGTTTCAGATACCGCTTCCAAAACCTACATTTTGAAATTTCCAGAAGGTGTCCAGGGAGCGCTCTTGCATCTTCGCAACGGCGGCTATGCCACGACTGTGGTTGATGCTAGTTCGCATTTTAGTGGAACCGCATCCTTGCATCCAATCAATCCAGCATCTGTTGCCCTATTTAATGCCTTTAGCATTGCTTCTTTCGCAACCGGGCAATACTTTCTCTCCGATATTTCGTCCAAAATGTCGGAAATCAACCGAAAACTAGACGATGTCCTTAGTTTTTTAGAGGACTCCAAGCGCACAGAACTTCTTTCCGAGCTAACATTTGTGAAATATGCCGTTGGAAATTATTCCACAATCATGTTAAGCGAGCCCCAGCGCATAGCTACTCTAACGAATATCCAGCGTTCCAAGATTCGAGCGATTGCAGATATCGACTTTTACACAACCGAACTAGAGCACCGGGTCAATGCAAAAGATGCTAAAAAGAATCAGGAGCCTGTTCTAATTGCAAAACAGAACCTTGACTTGGCATCGCAACTCTATGCAATCAGCTCTATCATGGAAGTTTATTATGCACAAAACTGGAATGCCGCTTATCTGGAAAGTATTCGTGCAGAGGCAGACCTATTGCTGGGACACACGAAAAACAAAATTTCCGATGCCATTAGCCCTTACGCAAAGGATATCCGAGAAGCACATAAACCAAAATTTCGCCAAAAAGCTCCTGACCCCTTTACCGAGTCTGAAAAGAATATTCTAAAGATATCTGATAGCCTGACAAATCAGGTGCTGAATCCACTGGTTACGGTAATCAAAAATGCACTAAATGATCCTATGAAACCCTCCGAGTTATATTTGACTCGGAACGGATTTATGTACCAGAAAATTTAATCACTGTGAATGGCAATGTCACGACCTGCATAGAAAGGATTTTTCAAATGGTCATCACTTGCCCTGGTTGCAATAAAAAACTTGCTATACCCGACACAAATCCATCTCATGTAAGATGCCAGTACTGTAAAACATCATTTGCAATCGAGTATTCCGAACCGGTAAAAATTACAGATGTCCGTGTTCCTCTACCGTTAAAGGCCAACCGTTTTTGGAAAAAGCACAAACGCAAAATAATCGCCGGTACTGCCGTAGTTGCTGCTGCGATAGCTGGCGGCATAATCGTGTGCAATAAGCGCAAAAATTCTACAGTTGATTCTGGCGTTGATTTTGACCTTCTTCCCTCAAAAGCCCCTGAACCTCCAATGGAGCTCCCCGATTCTTCCAATGTTACCGCCGACCCGTGTGCAACGAATAGCGATGATGAACTTCCCGAAGAAGATGGTATCGATTTATCCGCCTTGGAATATCTTTCGTTTCTTGTGGATAATTGCTACAATTGCGGTGGCTCTTTGGCCGGTGGAGAATATGTAGCGCCATGGGAAGATGGCAGCAATGAGTACGGTTATTGGATTTGCCCACACTGCGGTGCTCCAAATGAAGATTGGAACAGCGCAGATGATGACTAAGGAGAATCTTCATGTATTTCGTTCTCGGCATGATGCGATCAACGGTTCTATATTTCGGGTTGGTCTCGGTCATTAAGGCTTCGTCGTTTGAAGCTCTTTTACTGTATTTGGCTGCAGTTCTCGTCCATACTGTGTTCTGTAAGCTCACAAAAGATGACCGATCCACAGGTGAAATTGTTTTCAGCATTTTGGGTCATGATACCGTTGCGCCCTTTCTCGGTGTAAAAACGCTTGCCGAATTTCTTCTGCGCAAGTATGTTTTCAACCGGCACGAACCTCACGCCGCTCTTTTTCTGTCCCAAAATATTACTGAGGCAGTATGGGGAACTCTTCTCACGATATACCTTGTAACAGCGGTGCTCTAATCACTCAAACGCATCCCGGTTCTGCTTCCACGCAATGTAAGCATCCATCATAGCTGCCACAGCATCGATCTTCTGGTCCTGCCGCTGCTTGTAAAGCTTCCGGTTGCCGTTGGTGTCCACCAGTGCAACGCAGTTGCCCATTGCAAACTCCATCAGCTTTTCGTCAAACAGCAACTTCCGCTGTTCGCTCAGCTTTTTCAGCTCGCCCAGCGGCACGCTCTCTGTCCTCGCACCCTGAATCACCTTCGTAATGCCAAAGGTGCCATTCTCCTGCCCCCAGCGCTCCACGAATTCCTGCGCGTTGTAGGGGTCGTAGCCAAACGCCCGCACGTCGTACTGGTTCTGCTGCACGAAGTTATCAAGGTCTTCATACACCTGCATCATGTCCAGCACCGTGCCGTCAAATACGAATAATGTCCCCTCTTTCATGAACTCTTCGTACTGGTTTCTTCGGCTCACGGGCAGTTGGCTCAGGGTGTAGCTGGTAATGTAGTCCCTTGTCTTTACCCCAAAATATCCGCTTGAAAGCGGAAACAAAAACGTAAACGCACAAAAATCATCGCCCATGCTCAGGTCTGCGCCCATGGCGCACGGCATCTGCCAGTAGCTTCTCGGTCGGTGGCAAAGGGTCTCTTCATACGGAAAAAAGTATGTATACCCCTCCATCGGCAGATTGAAGCGCTTTGCAAGGATGTCGTTCCGGGCACTGGGCGATTTTTCGGCTCGTTCCACGTCCAGCTGATAGGTCTCGTAGCTCACGGTCTTGCCCAGGTTCGGATTTGCCTTCAGCCACATCTCCGGTCGGCCCACTTCCTCAATGCTGTCCAGCTTGTAGTACCAGATGGAAACGTGTGGATTGATGTACTCCCCCTTCAGGATGCTCAGCAGCTCCATTTTGATGTCGTCGCCGCATCCGTTGCGCACCGTGCCCTCGCTGCTTGCCGCAACGATCAGGTAGTTCTCGTTTTTCGCCGCGCCCTGCTCAATGGCACCAATGGGGTCTTCTCGGATGTCGCAGCTTAGCCATTCGTCCACGGTAGCCACCGTGTCGCGCCTGCCCTGCAGCTTTTCAATGGTCATGGGGCGCACTTCCAAAAGGCTGTTGGTCACAAAGTTCTCAATGCCTTTCTTCGTGCTTGCCATCTTCACACGGTCTGCTTTCGCGCCGGTGGTGTTCTGCAGGCTGCCATCGGTCATGAACTTCAGCACCGGCCCCTTTGCCCGTGCCAACGCGGTGCGGAAGGGTGCCAGCACTTCCTCGGCCTGCTTCATGGTAGGCGCTGTTGTCAGCTGCTGGGTGGTGTTCGTGTTGGCGGTCATAAAGTACGCCTGCAAAAATTCCAGGTACATGGTCTTTGCGGCCGAACGTGTGATGATAAGATACTGCTTCGTCACCAGCCGCTTCTTTATGCGCTTGGTCTCGTAGTGCCCGCCTGCCCCGTGGGGGTTCGGCATATACACACTCCGCTCCACAAAGTAGTACCAGCCAAAGATCTGTTCTGCCCACAGCTTAAAGCTGTCCAGCATCTTCACATCGCCGCCGTCGGTCAGGGTCAGCTCGTCCTCACAGAACGCGATAAAGCCGTTGATGGCCTTATCGTCATAGTAGATGCCCGGGTTTGCAATCAGGTCGTCGATCCGGTTCATCTCCATGCTGATCTCTCTGCAAACGGGGATCTCCCCGCGCATCACGGCCTCCCGGAACCGGCCGTAGTAGATCGGCGTCGCCGTGTTCGAGAGTGCCATTTTGATTTTTCAGCTCCTGTTTTTATTTCTCAGTCTCTACTGCGTTGGCCTTTTCGGTCAGCATCTCGGTCAGTTCTGCGTACTGTTCATCGGTCAGCTTGTTGGCAGCATAGAAGATATCCAGCTTCTTTGCCATACCGGCGGTCTGGCCGCGCTCGATCATGCGTTTGCAGGTGTTATAAAGTGCCATAGTAGTCCTTCCTTTCTGTTCATGCGGTTGTTTCATCATCGGTCACGCCCAGCTCCAAAAGAGTTAGGCGGTAGTCCTGGTCAAGGTTCAAAGCGTCTGCGTCGGCCAGAGCGGATTGAGTGGATGCTAACTGCTCTGAAACTTCCGTCAGCGTCATGTATCGGTAGCCCACAAGCGTGCCGGAATATTCGCTGGCCGTTACGGTGCCGTCGCTGGCAAAAGTGACTGTGGCACCGCCTGCGGTCGCATACTTGCTGCCTTTCACGACGCGGGCAACAGCTTCCACGGTGTTCTTGTAGTCACTAGAGCTGCTTGCATTCCACCGCTCCTTGATCTCGATATAATCGATGTCATGGTCTTTAGCGGATGTGCCGTCGCCCTCAGTCCAGACGATGCAGGGAGTGGCGGCGGTGCCATACTTATAGCCCTGAATGCAGGTGCTGCCGATATCGGCACTGAGGACGGTTATTTTGATCTTGCGGTCGCTGGCGGTGTATTTGAAAGTAGCACCAGTTGAGCAGATCGCGGATATCGCCTTGTTCTCTCCAGCTTTAAAGCTTAAATCCTTATCAGGAGAAAACTGGAGCACATACGGAGAATTAAAATTCTTCGGAGTGATGCGGATGAAATCCATACCTTCAGGAATGGTGGCTTCACAGCTTATGGTGTTATTCCAGCCCCAATTGCCTGCAGAGATTTGCGTGACAAAGGCCAGACGTTCGGTCGGCGCGCCAGCTTTTGCGACCTGCGCCTGAATCTCTGCCAGCATGGCATCCACGGCTTCTTTGGCCGCAACGGCCTGCCACGTCCCATCCCCGCGCAAAAATTTACCCTGTGCACCGGCTGCGGGTGCAGGCACAAGGCCCTCTTTGCCAGCCGCGCTGGCAGTGGCGGCGGTCATCTTGGCGTAAGTGTGGTCAGTAAAAACAGCGTTGGCCGGTACATCCTTGCCCAGCGAGTGAGTGCAGGCCACCGGCTTGCCACCGCTGATATATACCGGTTTCGTCGCACTGCCCGCGGTTGCGGTATCGAGTTTGACGGCACTGTTGGCCGAGCCGCCCGCAGAACCGGAACCGGCATAGTTGTGGGTGTGGCTCTTGGCCGCAAACACAGAGCCTGCCTTGCTCTTGATGTAGGTCCACAGCGCACTCATGGGCCGACGGTGGCAGGTGGTCGTTGTGCTTCCGCCGCCGGCATATTGGGATACATAGTAATCTGCATCCTGCGGGGTGGCGCTGCCCGTACTCAGCGTGTTGATCATCGTGTTCAGGTCATCGGCGGTCTTGTTTGCTTTGTCAGTCAGCTTTTCATCCACCTGCGTGCGGGTGTAGTAGTCGCTCATGTTTACCGTCACCATGCTGTCACGCCAGGCATTGGTGTCGCGGTCCCATACCCAGATGCTGTCCGTGGTGCCCACCACAGCCCACCAGCCGTTTTCACCCACGGGCACCGCAGCAGTCAGGGCGTCTGAGGTCTCATACCAGCCCTGCGCGCCCAGCGTAATGGTGCGCACCTGCTCGAAATATTCCTTTATGGCCTGCAGGTATTCACCGGATTTTGTTTCGCTGCCCTTCGCATTGGATGCGCTTGTGCCCGCATTGGTCTCGCTGGTCTTGGCAGCGCTTGCCGCACCTGTGGCAGTGCTGGCCGAGCTGGATGCTGTCTGGGCATCTTTTTTTGCGGCTGCTGCACTGGCAGCAGCTGCGGTTTTGCTGGTATTGGCATCATCTCGCGCCGCTTCGGCTTTCTTTGCGTTGGCCTTAGCACTGGCGGCGCTGGTACCCGCATTGGTCTCGCTGGTCTTTGCTGCGCTTGCGCTGGTGCTGGCATTCGTTTCACTCGTCTTTGCGACCTTCGCACTGGCCACGGAGTTTGTCTCCGAGGTCTTTGCCGCACTGGCCGAACTGGCAGCAGTTGTTTCGCTGGTCTTTGCTGCCTTTGCACTGGCGGCAGCGGCATTCACAAAGGTCTGTCCGTATGCCTCCACTTCCGCCTTCAGCGTCGCCATAAAGTCCCGGATCTCAGAAATGTCAGTTTTTGTGTCTACCACCAAGCCTTCCAGGCATTTTGCCTTGCCAAGCGTCGTGTGGAACGCACAGTTCACCATTCCGCCAGTGGTAATAAGGCCCACCACAATAAAGAACACATCGCCCTGATACGCTACAGCATCCGCCGCCACAATCCAGTCAAACACCACCGCATTGCCTTCAGTGTGTTTGCTCGTCACCGTGTAATAGTTTTTGTCACCGTTTGCATTCTGGTAGTTGATGCGCAGGTCAAACTTCGACATATCGTATCCGCGCCATGTTTTGTTCATTCTAAATCGGATGCGGTTCGCGTCTTTATCTCCCTCAACGCCCAGCACCACACCCCGCTCCGGAATGGCAATTATGCGCAGGTCTTCGTCGATCACAAAGTCGCAGGTGCTGTCCTCAGCACTCGTATCCGCCAGCTCGGCAAACTGCTTGTCCAAATCTATCATGTCACTTCACCTGCTCGATCAGTACCTTGCTTGTCACCATTCGGGCTTTGCCGTTCTGGCCCGCAAGGTACACCTTAAAGCTTTTTCCGTCAGTCACCTCATCCGGCACATTACACTCGCCTTCTGCGCCCACAGGCACTGCATGTTCGTCGTTGAACACAGCAATTTTCTTGGCGGCGAGCCACTCCGGATCACTCAGCTCAAAGCGGCAGCGCAGATAGCCCTTGCTTCCAGCCGTAATACCCGCAAAGTCGCCGTGTTTGGCAAGCTGCTGCCCCGTCACAGCAAAAATCAGTCTGCGCATTTCTCGTCCTCCTTGTCGCACTCTGCATACAGCCGCCATTCCAGTTCACTGATAAGGTTTTTCGTTGCTTCCATCGTGCTGGAACTCTGCGGCGGGTCAAACAGCATCTTCACCTTCAGCGCCGTATAGCTCTTTACAGCTTCAATGTCCGCCCTGTTCTGACAAAACTCGCTCCATGTTGCCGTTGCATCGCTGATGTTAAAGCCTTCTTTTGGCCCAACACCCATTTGCCGCAGGATCATCAGCACACTGTTGATGTGCATGATAAGGTCCGCATCAAACGCCGTATACTCCTCGGTCAGCCCGAGGAGCTTCTTTACCGAGGTCAGGATACTGTCCATTTCTCATCACCTCAGTCCGCAATGCACTGGTTGTCCCACTTCTTGTAGACGTCCAGATAGGTCTCGCCATTGTCACCGTTGTGGGTGATCTCGTAGTACATCCCATCAGATACGGTGGTGCTCACCAGCGCCTTCCAGTTCTGCAGCGTCTTACTGAACCACACGATGAACACATCCTCCAGCGTCAGCTTTTTGCCGTCGGTCACGTCCACATGAGCGTTAAAATAGTCCACCACCAGCTGCTTTGCGCGGTTCATCATAGCTTCGTTGGTCATTTTGTTTCTCCTCCTGCTTTACTCAGATTTTGGATATACAGAACTTTTTCGCGACATTTTTCAATCGTCCTTTTATTTCTGTACGTATTTCTCGTCTTTATCCATTTTATTTCTTGATATAAAGTAAGTTTTCTGATATAATTACGCCATCAAACTTCAGCCAATCCGCTCACATTCGGATATGTTTATAAGGAGCGCATTATGAATCCCTTCACCGAAAAATCCGACGAAGAACTTCAGTCCTATTTTGCCGACTACGAGCAGTTGCGCTCGTTCAACCGCGATCGTCCTCTTTCTGACCCAGAGTTCGCCAGACTTCTCTCAGACTATAAAAACAAGTGCGGTCCCATAGGCGAAATGGTTCTCGGTCAGTATCTCTTTGAAGAGATCTTTCACCGCTGGGAGAAAACTTTAATTGACTTTTTCCATGGGCAGGTGTCGCCCGGTCGTCTTTCGGCAAATGCAGGCTTTAGGATCGTATCATCTCCATAGTGGATGGCCTTGTGGGTCCGATCACTCACGCAGATCACGTTTTCCGGGTCCAGCAGTGCGTCCGAGTGCTGAAGCACGTCCTCTTTCATCAGCGGATTCAGATGGTGGATAATAATGCGCGGCCGAATGGGTTTGCCGTTTTGTATCACCCAATCCGTGATCTCGTGGTCGGAACATCCCAAATCGCACCCCGCATCCCGCACAATGATCCTGTCCCGGAACTGCCGCCACTCTCTTGACTGGTAAAAACTCTGATTTAGCCACCGGTCAAAGCCAAAAGTATCAAATCCAACTTTGCCATGGAGCTGCAAATAATGGAAGCGGTCTTCAAAGGTCGCATGCTGGCAAAGCTCAGAGTATGTCTTCCTGGGCATATGCTTAGTACCCCACGCACCAGCAGATCATGGCAAATGCCGTGCAGATCATAGAGAGGCAAATCACCTTACCATGTAGGTTCTCAAGACCTTCCATTTCGTCATGGTAAGCGCATACAAATGTAAAAATCAGCGTACACCAACATCCGAATCCGCCGATTCGCTTATCAACAATTTGTGGAAGCCCGACTGCGATAGCCGTCAAAAGCGACAGAATACTCGGAGGCAAATACCACCAGTACCGCTTGCTTGTTGGTCGTTCTCGGTCTGTGAACAAGCATGCAAGCATGATCCACGGCATCGCCGCCATCAGCCAGAAGCAGATTTCTTCAAATGCTGTCATCATAAAAATCCTTTCTTCTGCAACATGTCATCTGCAAGCAGTATCGGTGTCCATGCAACTGCTCCCGTCAAAAGCACTGTCTTCCATTCGCACAGGATATTGCGCTTTACCAGAAAAATCGCTGCCGCAAAGCAGATAAAAAACAGAATTGTCAGGACGACTCCGGCCGCATAAGAGCTTTTAAAACTCATAGTCGGCATCATCACCTTCGTCCACGCCATTGTACTTTGCCATAGCTTTCAGCACATTTGCGTACATTTCTTTGGTGTCCTTTGCGTTTTCCAGTGTCTCGGTCTTTGCCCGGAGCAGTTTGTTTTCTTCTTCCAGTTTTTTCTTTTCAAGGTCCGCTTTCATGGTAGCCAGCTTCAGGAAGTGCGTTGTTTCTGCACTGGAAGCCGTCCCTTCGCGCAGCCTTCTTTCCACCAGTTGCATGGTCAGGTTTATCATGTACTGTTCCTGTGCTTCCGGGCTTGTTGCAGGCCGGGCCGAAGCCACAGCCGCTTCTCCCGGTGTGTTCTTCTTCGGTCTCATTCAAAGGCCCTCTTTCTTTGTTGTCTAAAATTCAGTTTTTGCAAAGGCTCATGGGTGTGGTGGCAGTGCTTTTCATTTGAAGGGAGAAAGCGAACATTCCGTATAAAGGAGAACAACACAGAATGCCCCGATGCCGATGGAGGTCGAACGTCATGAACTCAGAAAGCTCTTAGGAGGCGCGCACCCCATAAGCCCTTGCAAAAACTGCCGAAACCTCAGTCTACACCCCAAGGCCTCGGCAGCATGTTTAAAGCCCAAATATCAATTTTCCCTCCGGGGAAATATCAAAGACCGGCGCGATTTGAGAGGGGGGTGTCGATTTTGAGACCCCTCCCTATGGCCTTAAGCACTTTGTGCATAGCCAGTATCGTCCTTAATCTCGATCTTGAGCTTCTTATAGATGTTAGCTGGATCGTTTGCCACGATTTTATTGATTGCTTTCTCAATTTCGTAGGCATTTTCATTGTCTGTGAACTGAGAAGAGGTCTGTGCCAGCCGCATAAGCAGGCCAGACGAGTTATAGCCGTGATCCATGTCATACTGATACCACTGCTCGAACTGCTCATACGGATTGTAGGGATTATCGAACGTGGTCAGAAAGCATCGAACCATAATTCAAAGCCTCTCTTTCCTGTTATCGCTTTCCAAGTGCATCATAAACGGTGGATTCAGGAACGCCACACGCCTGTGCAATCTCTTTATAAGTGTAACCGCTTCGCAACATCGCTCTCGCTTTGGACAACTTGGCCGAAGACAACGAAGCCGTGGTTTTGGGCATTGCACGTTTCACGATTTCATCCGAATCAGAAGAATTCAGGAACTTTGACAGCATGTTGTCGGAAATTGCGCCAGCCTGAATAGCTTCCCATTCTCTGTCGCTAAACCTGACTTTGGACTTTTGCCCACTTGCGCCGACCTTATCGCGAGCGCGCTGCATTTCAACAGAAGAAATCTTCTTGATTTCTTTCTTGTCCTCGGTGTTTTGCGGGTCTAAACCCAGTTCCTGAATTTTGGCCTTGATGTTGGCATTGGCAATCAGCATTGCCTTGCGCTCCTTAGGTTTATTGGCCAGCATTGTGGTGTACTTGTCTTTCAGTGACATAACTTCCGCAGCATATGTCTTGGCTGCCTCAGGATCACGCTGGATGCCCTTCATGTTGACCGCCTCTTTGCGGGCCTGTGCTGCCATAGCTTTGAGCTTATTAGAGAAGTCTGCGTACAAGTTCTCCTGGATAGTGCCAGAAGAGAGGGTTCTTGCGTCCTTTGTCTCGGAAATCAGACTTACGGTATCCTCGGCAATACGCTCTTTCTTGGTCTTCGGATCGATGAAGGCACGCCCGCTCTCCTTATAAATGAGTTCACCAGTCTCTTTATCCACGCGCACGCTACCACGACGCTCAGGCACACGGATGGTCTGCTTGCGACGAGACAGGAGCGTAGATGCACCACCATAATGCGTAGTGCCATCCTCATCCACACGGATCTGCCACTTTTCCTTCAGTTCCTGGATGCCATTTTCTTTCTCAGAGCGTTTGTAGTCCAGCTTGTGCTTCTCCGCATCGATGACGACCATCGAATGCTTGACCGCACGAGCCAGTTCTTTTTCGTCGGCACCGCGAAGAGTCATGTCCGTGATGAGGTTCGAGATTACCCCCATTTCACGCTGCTTCTCTTCTTTTTTCATGAGACGCACGTTGTTGGGGTTACCTTCAGGAACAGCATATGCCGTCTTCGGATCAAAGTCTTTCAAATCATCCAAAGGACGAGTAGACTTAATTGGCACTTTGGAGGTGACAGGAATAGCCATAACGGTATCGCCGTCAAAGTCTGCGCCGGACAGACGCTCTGCCACCTTGGCGTTGATACCAATAGCATCCTGAATCTGTCCGAGATTGCGCTTGCCGCTGACATTTTTGTTGTTGACAGTAACAACCGGAATCTCAAAGGTGCCGGCATGAGGATAGCGAATCAGTGCAAGCTGTGTGCCGTTCTCATAGGTCGGACAGTAAGCTTCTGTTTCCTTAATTCGGTTGATGGGCAGAATGACTTTCGTTGATTGTCCCGGAAATGCCGATGCTTTCAGCGTCATGGACGTACCTTCACAGGTATCGGCAAAGTCGTTCAGCAGCTTCTTTTTAACAGTAGGATTATCGTAGTGCATGATTTCATCATACTGCGCCTGATAATCCGCAATTGTAAGCTTCAGCTGATTTTCAATAAGCTTTTTCGGCTGTTTGGATAGGAACTGCGAAGATACATTTCGGGACATTGTATCCCAATCGCCTTCCTCTTTCAGCTTGTTAATAGGAGAAAGATGCTCCTTTCCATCAGAACCGATGT
Source organism: Faecalibacterium sp. AF10-46 (assembly GCF_003604105.1). Lineage (NCBI taxonomy): Bacteria > Bacillati > Bacillota > Clostridia > Eubacteriales > Oscillospiraceae > Faecalibacterium > Faecalibacterium sp. AF10-46. The sequence goes on from NZ_QVGY01000001.1 coordinate 650,758, forward strand.
ATGTACTCTGGCCATTGGCTTTGATGGCTGCTCCAAACGGATTGTCCGGATTAGCTTTCGCTTCCTTCAGGACCTTCATTTTGGGCGTGCCGGAAGGCTTGTTAGTGTTAAACATGATGTCCACACCATCGGGAAGATCATCAGAGTAGACCGCCATGCCTTTCAGATAGTGGTCACCATCGACAAGGATACGAACCTGCGCATAATGACTCTTGCCAAGGTCAAGATCGGGCACGCCACGGCGAATTTCCATGACACCATCTTTGTCCAGACCACCTTCATCGCCATACCGGATGGCAACACGGCTTGAATCCAGACTTGCAGGACGCTGAAGCTTCTTGAACGTATCACCACCGTCGTCAGAATGATAATCACCGAGCGAATCAATCTGATCCTGATGCTGATAAGCATACTTCTGGTCGAATTCAGGCTTAGCCAACACCGTAATGTTAGTCTGCTGACGGATGTTGGTCGGCTGACGGATACCTACGCCATAACGTTTGTAACCGTATTCCGCTTCCAACGTATACGCAGCGTCGTCAAGCTCTGATTGTGACACGCCCATTACAAGATTGGCACCTTCGGAAATATCGATCATGCCTTTCTTGTCCACTTCTTTTTTCAACGTGTCAGCAATATTCTCTGCACGCTGCGCTTTTTTATCAGCAGTGCCTGCATATTTTGAGCGCACACTGGACTCGCTCATACCAAGCTTTTCACCGATGGCTTTCCAGCCGAGACCCTGTTCCTTTAAAGCAGCGATTTTCTCATACTCAGATGCCTTGCGCTCATGGATTGCTTTACGTCGAGCCACTCGAAATTCGGTAAGACCGAGCTGGTACTCCTTGGGAAGAGTGCTATTGATTTGATCTAAAATTTCATTTTCGGACATGCCCTTCTTCTTGAGCGTTTCCACACGAGACAGAAAGTCACCAGAGTGCTGATAAGGATTATCACCGGAACCCCAAGGATAGCGGCCGGAATGGCACTTTGTGCCGTAATGCTCCAAAATATCAGAGTCGGAACTCGTGCCGTAGTAGTTTTTAAGGTCTTTCTCAATTGGATTCATAACGCTGCTCCTTATCTCAGATCTGCAATGATTTTGTCAAATTCTTTAATCTTTTCGATGATGGGATCAATGATATCTGCCGTCGGTGTCTCGATGAGAACATCATCATTTTGGTAAATGCGATTTTCGATAAGAATATCTTTCGGCTTGACATGATACTCCATGCAGAACAGCGCATCATAAATAAAGAGCTGCTCTATATGTGCTGGAACAGCTCCTGTTTTAAGATCATGAATACGAAGAAAATTATCTTTGTCGTTAAATGCAATGGCATCTGCAGTACCAAAACAGTTTTCGCTGTAAAACAAAACCTGCTCGGGGTCCATGCGGAAACCAATTGCATCGTTGACATATGCGTTGAGGGTTTTCTTGCTCTTCGGGAGCTTTTGCTTCAGGTTAATGCACTCTGCAGCAAAAGCATGAAGCCGAGTGCCTTTCTCCTTTGCTTGACAGCTCATGAAAGCATCCACCAGGCGTTGAGTATCATAGTTCAGCCAATGATACTTACTTGCGCCCAGAAAGGCGTGCTGCCCCACGAGCCTGGAATGATCGTTCCATTGCATTGAGAACTTCCTCCTTGTTCTCAGGATAAATGAAAGCGGCAAAGCTCATCTCATTCATCTGACGGACATAATAATCCTGATTCGGACGATGAGGTGCATTTGCTGAGCGCTTGCCTTCGAGTGCTGCCCAAGTGGAACCATACAAAACCAAAAGATCGGGATGCCCCTGCACCTCGTTCGGGTCAAGATGGACCACTACACAGCCGGGAAAGCGTTCTTTCAGTTCTTTCGTCAATCCCTGTTTGAATTTGTTTTCGAGCATGATAAAAACCTCCAAAATAAAAGAAATAGTGCGTTCAAGACGCGTTCTATTCCCCCCATAAAAGGGCATGTTTTTATCGCGTCAGTTTTTGCTAATTTTTGCAAGATTTTATTATTTTCGGGCAAAAGAAAAGCCCCTGCGTTGTTAGCGCAGAGGCAGATCTTATTTGCTGTATCAGTCGTACCACTCAGGTTCTGGTTCAAGGTCATCGTCTGGATAGCTTGCTTCCTCTGTCGGAGATGACAAAAGATCTATGTCGTTATCATCGATATGATCTCCGCATTTCGGGCACAGCCATTCATCATCATGATGTACCATCTGGCAATGACAGTTCCAACACCAATGTTCGCCTGTTGATTCATCATAGCCGGGAGTATGGAGAACACGGTAGTCAAACGATCCGTCTGGATGCTTCACCCATAGCACTGGTAGCCCAAGTTCCAATGTAGTGTAGATCCAAACTTCATCGCCATTCGGAAGAACATCTCGTCCTTCAAAAGAGTAATCGTGCTCACGCCAATTTTTTGCAAGCGCATCCATATAGTTCATATTTTTCACCTCGCACTTCATTAAAGGGCAGTACGTCTATTTAATGCAGTTCTATATTACACTGTCAGGGGATATAGTTCAAGGTTAAAATATTGTAACATTTTCCGGCTCGATAAGACGTTAAACTTTCGCCGTGGCCAAAAAACCGTTTTTCATCCTTAATTACTATATATAAAATTTTAAAAT